>WFYJ01000044.1 GCA_015490175.1 Saprospiraceae bacterium
GCCCCCCACTACCCCCAAAAACCAAACTTCCGCGCCCAAACCAACAATGACTACCCCACCCCCGGAATCGAATTTGTCTGCACCAAGGTCACAGCGCCCCGGGCCGGAACGAATTGGTGATGCCAAGGCCACCGAACCGACACAGGAACCAGAACAACAACCGGCCCCGACCCCGGCTACTCCGACCGTCGAACCCGAAGTGACGCCTTCCGAGGAAGCCGCAGCTCCTGCCGTCATGAGCCATGCCCTCTGGGACGAGCTGCTGCGCACCTGGGTCAGCGCCGACGGGCACGTCAACTACAAAGGCCTGAAGTCGGCCGAGGCCAAACTGGACAAATACCTGGCTCAGCTTGCGGCCAACGTACCGGCATCTTCGGCTTCGCGCACCGAAGCCATGGTCTACTGGATCAATGCCTACAATGCCTTCACGGTCAAGCTGATCCTGGACCACTGGCCCGTCAGCAGTATTCGCGACATTCACGGTGGCAACCCGTGGGACGTGAAGTGGATCGAGCTGGGCGGCAAGAAGTACTCCCTCAACCAGATCGAGCACGACATTTTGCGGAAGCGCTACAAGGATGCGCGCATCCACTTCGCCGTAAACTGTGCTGCTCGTTCGTGTCCCCCCCTCTACAATCGGGCCTTCACTGCCGAAAACCTCGATGCGGTGCTGGACCAGCGGACGCGCGCGTTCATCAACAACCCGCGCTACAACCGCATCAGCCCCGACAAGGCCGAGTTGTCCAGAATATTTGAGTGGTATCGCGAAGATTTTGGCGACCTGGTGGCGTACATCAACCGCTACAGCAAGGTCAAGCTGAAGCCGGGCACCCGGATCAGCTTTGTGGAGTACGACTGGAGTCTGAACGATTGACCGTTTCCATTTTTCTTCGCCAAGACAGCGCCCGTACCCGAGTGGTCGGGCGTTGTACTTTGTGGGCCGGGCGGCGCGCTCCGGCAGGTCGTTTTTTGCGGAAGCAAAAATGTGGCTACTTTCAGGCGCTCAATTTTTGTGAAAACAAAATCAATCACCCGATCATGAAACAAAACATGCTGTGGACGGCCGGCCTGTGGCTGTGCCTGCTCGCTGCGCCTGCGCTCCTGCTGGCGCAAAACGGAACGCAAAAGGAGGAAAAGGAAGGCACGGAACAAGCCGAGAAAAATGGCGACAAGAAGAAGAAAAAAGGCAAGACGTACGAAGACATCATTACCGAAGATGCCGTGACCGACAGCGGCCTGTTCATCGTGCACAAGGTGGAAGACAAATACTACTGGGAGCTGCCCAGAGACCTGTTCGAGCGCGAGATCCTGGTGGTGAGCCGCATTTCGGGCCACGTCAAGGGCCTCAACTTCGGCGGCGCCGGCATGAAGAGCCGTCCGCAGCAGGTAGTGCGCTTCCAACTGCACGACAACAAGGTGATCCTGCGCTCGGTGAGTTACACGGCCGTAGCCGACACCTCCAAGCCCATTTACCAGTCGGTGCGCAACAACAATTTCGAGCCGGTCATCATGACTTTCAAGCTGGCGTGCTACAACAAGGACAGCAGCGCCGTGGTCTTCGAGCCGGGCGCCCTGTTCACCACCGACGTGCCCATGCTGGGCGCCTTGAACGAGTCCACCTCGAAGCGGTTCGGCATCCGCGGGCTGGACAGCAAGCGCAGCTTCATCGAATGGATGCACGCCTATCCGGAAAACGTGGAGGTGCGTCATGTGCTGACGTACCGCGGCAGCGAAAAGCTGCCGGCCAACCGCACCACGCGCACCCTCTCGGTCGAGATGAACCAGTCGTTCATCCTGCTGCCCGAAGAGCCCATGCAACCGCGGCTCTACGACAGCCGCGTGGGCTACTTCTCGATCCAGCAGTTCGACTACGGCCTCGACGAGCAGAAGGCCGCCAGGCGGCGTTACATCACCCGCTGGCGCCTCGTGCCCAAAGACATCGAAGCCTACCAGCGCGGCGAGCTGGTCGAGCCGGTCAAACCCATCGTTTACTACATCGACCCGGCTACGCCCGAAGAGTGGCGCCCCTACATCAAGCAGGGGGTGGAGGACTGGCAGAAAGCCTTTGAGAAGGCCGGATTCAAGAACGCCATCATTGCCAAAGACCCGCCCAGCCCCGAAGAAGATCCGGAATGGAGCCCGGAAGACGTGCGCTACTCGGTCATCCGCTACGTGGCTACCGACATCCAGAACGCCATGGGGCCCCACGTGCACGACCCGCGCACGGGCGAGATCCTCGAGAGCGACATCATCTGGTACCACAACGTGATGAACCTGCTGCGCAACTGGTTCTTCATCCAGACGGCAGCGGTGAATCCCGACGCCCGCAAGGTGAAGTTCGACCAGGAGCTGATGGGGCAGCTCATCCGCTTTGTCGCGGCCCACGAAGTAGGTCACACGCTGGGCCTGCCGCACAACATGGGCGCCAGTCCGGCCTACCCGGTCGATTCGCTCCGTGCCCCGGGCTTCGTGCAGCGCATGGGGGTAGCCCCCTCGATCATGGACTATGCCCGCTTCAACTACGTGGCCCAGCCCGAGGACGAGGGCGCCGGCCTGATGCCAAAGATCGGCCCCTACGACGAGTGGGCCATCATCTATGGGTACAAGTACTTCCCGGGCGTGGACGAGGTGGAGGAAGAGAAAAAGATCCTGCACGAGATGATCCTCGAGCGCGCCGACGACCCCATTTATCGCTATGGTCAGCAGCAGGGGCGGGTGATTGATCCCAGTGCCCAAACCGAAGACATCGGCGACGACGCCATCGAAGCCGGCAAGCTGGGCATCGCCAACCTGAAGCGCATACGCGAAAACCTCATCGAGTGGACCTCGACCCCCGGCAAGGATTACAGCGACCTGCGCGAGCTGTACGGCCAGATCGTGCGCCAGTTCCGCCGCTACATCGGCCACGTGGCCAACAACGTGGGCGGCGTGTACGAATACGACAAAACGGCCGACCAGGAAGGCCCCGTGTACACGCACGTGCCTCGCGAGAAACAGCAACGGGCCGTGCAGTTCCTCATCGAGGAAGTGTTTCGCACGCCCACATGGCTGATCGATCCTGAAATCCAGTCGCGCATTGGCGGCGCCGGTGTCATGGATCAGGTGCGCGGCCTGCAACTCTACGCCCTGGGTACGCTCTTCCGCGCCGACCGCCTCAAGCGCATGATGGAAAACGAAGCCCTCAACGGCGGGCAGGCCTATGCCCCTCGCGAGCTGTTCGACGACACGCGTCGCGCCATCTTTGCGGGCATGGCTCAGGGACGCACCCTCGACGGCTTTGAACGCAATCTGCAACGGGCCTGGGTGCAGCAGATGGGCGAGCTGTTGCGCCGCACCGGCACCGACTACGACATGACCGACATCAAGGCGCTGGCATGGGCCGCCCTCGACCGCATCGAACGCGACATCGACCGCTATGCCAAAAAACACCGAGACGAGCTGACGCGTGCCCACCTGCTCGAGCTGGCCGACCGCATCGAAGCGATCAAGGCAGGCCGGGCCTGGCCGCAGGCTTCCGGCTCGGGTTCCCGTCCACGTGCCCTGGTCGAGGAAGGGCACATGAAGGGTTGCTGGGAAGAGTAATATTTGGTTTAGGGTTTAGAGTTTAAAGTTTTTCTTTTTGATTACCAGTTTTTTGTCAAATCCTCGGTTCTTCGGTTCTTCGATTGCTCATCCATTGCAACCGCAGCTTTCAGCCGCAGATGGCCGCAGTTTGCGCGCAGTTTTTGGCCAAGTTGAGGGTTTGCGCGACGCATTCGTTTTTCAAAACAGGCCTGGTGCGCCCGGCTGCGCTGCGTTGTCAGGGGCAGGAACGAGGCAGTGTGCGCAAGGCTTTTGCCACGGTCGTGAACCCGGGATTTGCCGGATCGGCTCCGCGGTCAAATCCAAACGTTTGGTTAAAGGCGCTTGCCGGTAAAGACATCCACCGGCAAGCGCCTAATTTTGGCACGGATACCATTTTGCGAAAGCAAAAACCAAAAGAACCAATGAGCAAGCTGACCCGAATGATGATACTCGGCCTGTGGATGGCCATCAGCATGGTGCATGCCGCCGCCCAGGAGTATCGGATCGAAGTGAAAGCAAACGGGTTTGCGCACGACACGCTGTTGCTCGGCTACTATCTGGGCGACAAGCAATACGTGCGCGACACGACGGTGCGCCGCGGACAATCCTTCGTGTTTGAGGGGAGCGAACCGTTGCCGCCGGGCATGTACATGCTCGTTTTCCCACCCGAAAACCAGTTCGTCCAGTTTCTGGTGGACGAGGACGACCAGCGCTTCGAGCTGCGTATGGACTTTGCCGACTTGGCCCACAGCGTCAAGGTGCGTGGCTCGGCGCAGAACGAAGCCTTCCAGCGCTACCTGTCGTTTCTCGAAAAGCAGCGCCTCAAAGCCGAGGATTTGCGCAAGCAGCTCGAACAGGCCGAAGACGAGGCAGCCAGGAAGGCCATCGAGGACCGGTTGAAGGCCATTGATGAGGAAGTAAAAAACTACCAGTTGGCCACGATCGAGAAGTATCCCGGCACGCTGCTGGCCAAAATCGTGGAAGCCAACCTGCCGCTGGACGTGCCCGAGTTCGAGGGCGAAGATGCCCAGTTCAAGAAGTGGCAGTGGGCCAAAAAACACTACTTCGACCACATCGACCTGGCCGAGCCGGGCCTGCTGCGCACGCCCTTCCTCCAGCAACGCGTGGACTACTACGTGGACAAGATGATCGTGCAGCACCCCGACAGCATCAACATGGCGCTCGACACCCTGCTCGAACGCATGCGCCCGGCCCCCGAGACGTTTCAGTACTTTCTCGTCCATTTCCTCAACAAGTACGCCCGCAGCAAAATCGTCGGCATGGATGCCGTGTACGTCCACCTGGCGCTCACCTACTACGCTACCGGTCAGGCGCCCTGGACCGACGAGGAGACCCTCGAGAAGATCCTCGACAACGCGCGCAAGCTGGAACCGCTGCTCATCGGCAAAATCGCGCCCGACATCCGCATGCAGACGCGCGACGGCCGGCCCGTCAGTCTGCACGAATTCGAGTCGCCCTACACGGTGCTCTTCTTCTGGGATCCCGACTGCGGGCATTGCAAAAAGTCGATGCCCGACATGATCGAGTTCTACAATCAGTTCAAGGACAGGGGCGTGGAGATCTTCGGGGTGTGCACCAAGTTCTACAACGAGGCCGACAAGTGCTGGAATTTCGTGGATGAAAAAGGCATCGGCATCTGGCTCAACACCATCGACCCCTACCACCAGTCGAAATACAAGACCATCTACGACATTCGCAGCACGCCCCAGATCTACGTGCTGGACAAAGACAAGCGCATCCTCGTCAAGCGCATCGGTGCCAAGCAACTGCCCGAAGTCATGGAGCAAATCCTGAAAAACGAAGGCGAGGGCGCCGAGACGCCAGGTCAGTAATTTTCAGTCGAGGCTTCCGCCAAAAACTGCAGGGGCGATCCGCAGTGGATCGCCCCTGTTTTTTTCGTCTGGCTGGAAGTCCGGAATACTCAGATCAGCTCTTTTTCGACGAGGTAGCGCTCGGCTTCGAGGGCGGCCATACAGCCGGTGCCGGCAGCGGTGACGGCCTGGCGATAGACCTTGTCCTGAGCATCGCCGGCAGCAAAGACGCCTTCCACATTGGTGGCCGTACTGTCGCACTTCGTCTTGATGTAGCCGGTTTCGTCCATGTCGAGCCAGTCCTTGAAGATGTCGGTATTGGGCTTGTGGCCGATGGCCACGAAAAAGCCCTCGACGGGCAACACTTTCTTCTCACCCGTTTTGTTGTTCACCACGCGCACCCCTTCCACGGCATCCTCGCCGAGAATTTCCTCAGCTTCGGTATTCCAGTGCACGATGATGTTGGGCGTGTGGAACACGCGCTGCTGCATGATCTTGCTGGCGCGCATCTCGTCGCGGCGCACGAGCAGGTGCACCTTGGGGCAGAGCTTGGCCAGGTAGGTGGCTTCCTCGGCGGCCGTGTCGCCGCCACCCACGACGGCCACTTCCTTGCCCTTGAAGAAGAACCCGTCACACACGGCACAGGCGCTCACGCCTTTGTTGAGCAAGCGCTGCTCCGACTCCAGACCCAGATACTTGGCGCTGGCACCCGTGGAGATAATGACGGTATAGGCCTGGATTTCCTCGCCCCCTTCGGTCCAGAGGCGATGCACCGGACCGCTGAAGTCCACTTTGCTGATGAGCTCGTAGCGGATGGTGGTGCCGAAGCGCTCGGCCTGCTTTCGGAAGTCTTCCATCATTTCGGGGCCGGTCACCCCGTCGGGGTAGCCGGGGAAGTTTTCGACGTCCGTGGTGGTCATGAGCTGCCCGCCCGGCTCCATGCCGGTAAAGAGCACGGGTTCGAGGTTGGCCCGGGCCGCATAGATGGCCGCCGTATAGCCGGCAGGCCCCGACCCGATGATCACGCATTTCAATGGAGTGTCAGCCATTTCCTTTCCGTTTTTCTGTTTGCAAAAAGGGCCGTCGAGGCCATTACTTCAGCGCGCAAAGGTAGGCGCCACGGCCCCGTCCACATGTGATCGGGGCGACAGTTCGCTCCGACGGCTCGCCTGCTGTGGTCAAAGGCCGAATTCGGCGCGTATGGCGTCCACCATGTCGAGTTTTTCCCAGGTGAACGTTTCCACTTCGCGCTGCTGGCCGCTGGCATCCACGACGACCTTCTTTCCGGGCTGACGTCCCATGTGCCCATAGGCGGCCGTCTCGCGGAAAATGGGGTTCTTCAGGCCGAAGCGACGGACGATGGCTGCAGGGCGCAGGTCGAACAGCTTCAGCAGGCGCCGCGCAATCTCGCCGTCCTTCAGGCCGGGCACCTTGCAGGTGCCATAGGTTTCGACGAACAGCCCTACCGGCTCGGCCACCCCGATGGCGTAGGCCACCTGTACGAGGCACTGGTCGGCCAGGCCGGCCGCCACCACGTTTTTGGCGATATGGCGCGTGGCATAGGCGGCCGAGCGGTCCACTTTCGAAGCGTCCTTGCCGCTGAAGGCGCCGCCGCCGTGTGCCCCTTTGCCGCCATAGGTGTCCACGATGATCTTGCGGCCCGTCAGGCCCGTATCGCCGTGCGGTCCGCCAATGACGAACTTGCCCGTGGGGTTGATGTGGTAGATCACGTCGTCGTGGAAGAGACGCTGCACGCGCTCGGGCAGCTTGGCCAACACGCGCGGCATCAGGATGTGCTTGACGTCGTAGGCGATCTGATCGAGCATTTCCTGCTCGCCGGCAAACTCGTCGTGCTGGGTCGAGAGCACGATCGTCTGGATCTTTTCGGGCTTGTGCTCGTCGCTGTATTGCAACGTCACCTGCGACTTGGAATCGGGGCGCAGATAGGTCATCTGCTGGCCCGCCTTGCGGATGGCTGCCAGCTCGCGCAGCATCAGATGCGCGATTTCGAGCGCCAGCGGCATGTAGTTGTCCGTTTCATTGGTCGCATAGCCGAACATCATGCCCTGGTCGCCGGCACCCTGCTCGTCCTCGTGCTTGCCCACATCGACACCCATGGCGATATCGGGCGACTGTTCGTGGATGGCCGAGATGACGCCGCAGGAGTCGGCATCGAACATGTATTCCGAGCGGGTGTAGCCGATCTGGCGGATGACCTCACGCGCGATTTTTTGCACGTCCACGTAGGCACGCGAGCGCACCTCGCCGGAAATAATGGTCAGACCCGTGGTCACGAGCGTCTCACAGGCCACTTTCGAGTCGGGATCCTGGACGAGAAACGCATCGAGGATGGCATCCGAAATCTGGTCGGCCACCTTGTCGGGATGGCCTTCGGATACCGATTCCGAGGTAAAAAGATAGGACATCGTCGGTTCAGATTTTCTGGTTAACTCATCAGTGTCAGTGCCTTTCGGCAAATGCCGCCCGGTGGCGACGTGCAAAGATAGAAATTGGCCCCAACCGCCGAACGGCGCTAACGCACCTCGCAATGGAACATTTCCTTCCACCCGCCCGTCGTCTCCATGCGGCCAGTGAGCCGATCCCCCACCTGCACGGGACCCACCCCTGCCGGGGTGCCCGTAAAGATGTAATCTCCCACCGTCAGACGGAAGAACCTGGACACGTAAACGATGATGTCGGTGAAGGAGAAAATCATGTCGGCGGTATTGCCTTCCTGCACGGTCTGCCCATTCTTTTCGAGCGCAAAGCGGATGCCCGACAGATCCACCTCCTCGACGGGCACGAAGGGGCTGACCACGGCCGAATCGTCGAAGGCCTTGGCGATCTCCCAGGGATGGCCCTTTTTCTTGCATGCCGCCTGCAGGTCGCGGGCCGTAAAGTCAATGCCCAGCGCCACCGCATCGAAACAGGTTGGAGCAAACTCGGGTTGCACGTGGCGTCCGTTTTTGCAGATGCGCAGCACCACCTCCACCTCGTGGTGGATGTCGTTCGAGAACTCGGGATAGTAGAAGGGTTTGTCGTTGACGAGCAATGCCGTGGAGGGCTTCATGAACACCACCGGCTTTTCCGGCACGGGGTTGTTCAGCTCTCTGGCATGGTCCACGTAGTTGCGACCAATGCAAATGATCTTCATCTTCCGTCGGCTTTGTTTGTCGAGGCGCCAAAGATGATGGTTTTACTCGACCTCGACAAACCCGAAAGCGCCGCGTGCAGGCCACGTGATCGCCATGCGCGGGCCCTCGGCAATGAGGTAGTACTGCATGGCCGACACGCCCTCCACCGACACGCCCCACACGTGGTCGCCAGGCATCTCGTCGGCATGGCTGCCGTCGTCGAACATCTGCACGTAGTGCCAACGATCGGTCGGGTCGCGCCGCCACACCAGCCACATCCCTTCGGCATCCTTGCTGTCGGCATTGATGATGACCGAATCGTCGAACACCAGCGGGCGCACCGCCTCCACCGAAGGGGGCGGAATCCGGAACAGCGGATGCCCCGACAGGTAACGGGTACGCGCCTCCATCAATTCTCTGATGCCGATGATGGCACTCCGCCCCGCCATGACGGTGGTGTCGAGGTTGCGCTCGAAGGCCTCGTAATCGTACAGGCGGTGCGGGTCGCCCTTCACTTCCTCGCGGATGAGCGTCCGGATCTGTTCGGCGCGGTCCACGTACCATCCATTGGCGAAATTGTCCTGAAGGATGGTCCATACATGGCCGAGATACACCTTTCGGTAAAGGGGGTTGGCCAGCAATTTGACGATCAGCGGACGGGTCGGGTTTTTCGTCTTGTAATGCAAAAAGGGACTGAGCGTCTGCAGCTCTTCGTTGGTCAGCGGACGCTTGCGCAAGCCATCGAACCGGAAGCCCCCGAAGCTCAGGTTCATGTCCCACACCAGGGGAGTCATCAGACCGTCGGGCGTTTCGAACAGGTAGTAGTTGTGGCTCAGACGGCCCGTGTAGCTGTCCAGATTGACCAACACACTGTTGAAGGCCAACATCCACAAAGCAGCGTCGACGTTGAGCAGGGTATCCACGTGTTGCGGCTCTTTGTTGAGTACGCGCACCAGCCGGATGAGGTCATTCCATCCCTTCTTGCTTTTCAGCTCGTACAGGCCGTCGTAGCAGGCCGGATCCTCGCCCAGGTACATGAGCGAGGCCTTGCCGTCGCCTTCAGGGCAATGCTCCGGGCGATCCTTCCACCATTCCGGGTCGCATTTCACGAAAGTGCCTTTATTCGTCCCAAAATGCGCCTTGAGGAAGTGCTTGTCCACCGACTGCGTGTTGTGATACAGCCCCAGATACTCGCCATTGACCCATACTCTGGCGAAGTTGCAGCGCGGCGCAGGCATGTATTTGCGCGCGATTTCATAGGAGAGGATCTCGCGCAGAAAGCCGGGGTCGCGAAACGAGTTGGACAGCTTGATCGTCTCTATGCCGCCGGGGAATCGCTGCCCTTTTCGCTCGAAATCGGCCTCGATATTGAACGGCAGTTTTTTGCCCCCGTGTTTGCGCACCGAATTGTAGGAACTGTTGCCTTTGTAGCGCACCCCTACCCTTTCGAACACCTGCCCGTCAATGGTCACCGTGGCCGGAAGCCGCACCTTGTCGCGCTTCAGACTGTCGAGCACCCGATCCCAGTCCGGCCGGTCGAATTCGATGCGAATCTCGACGATGTGTTCGGGATCGTACAAATCGGCCTGGGCAACCAGTTGGCCCTGAATAGCCGGCAGGCCGAGCAGTGCGCAAAGAAGCCATTTTGCCCCCGTGAAAGTCATAGGACTCATTTGTTGAGTTCGGCCAGGGTGATGCGGTGGCCCCGCCACATGTAGTCGGCCGGGCTGAAGTTGACCGAGGCGACGTTCCAGGCTTCGAGATAAAACTCGAGGGCGTCTTTCCCGTGGGGCGGCACGATCTCCACGCCATACACTCCATCGCCTGCTTTGCCGTCGTGGTGTTTGCCGTCATCGGCCATCATCATTTGCTGATAGGGCCGGCTGCCGTCGAAGCGATACCAGATGCGCACGGCATCGGGTCTTTTTTTCACCTCGACCGAAATTTTGAAGGAAGTGACCCGCTCGGGCGAAAAGGGCTTCCGCCGCTCGTAACGGATCGAACCGAACTGCGGCGGAATGACCAGAAGCGCATCGTGCTTGCGCAAAAAATTGGCCCTCGGCACCATGAGGCGCACCAGGCCGGGAATGCGCGAGTACTCGCCAATGGTCTTGTTCATGGCATTGTCGAACTCTTCCATGCTGTAATAGCGATTCGGGTCGCGCAGGTAGTCCTCGCGGATGAGTGCGCGCAACTGTTTGGCCCGATCCAGCCAGCGGTTGTCTTCGAACCAGTCCTGCAAAATCGCCTGCATGTGGTGAATGTAGCGGTTGCGCCAGGGAGTCTGCTGCAATAGCGCGCTGATGAGCGGGCGCGTGGGGTTGTCCTGATGCAGCAGCGGGTCGAGCGTGACGAGTGCTGCGTTTTTCAGATCCGAGCCCGTGCCGATGTTTTTGTAGGAACCAAAAGCAAAGTTCAGGTCGCCGAGCAATGGCACGAACCGCCCCGTGCTATCCATGTAGAGGTAATAGTTTCGTGCCGGATGCCCGGAATAGCTGTAGAGATTGACCACGACGTTGTTGAACGCATGCATCCACAGCGTCCGATCGATGTCGAGCAGGTCACCGGCCTTTTCGGGCTGTTCGCGCAAGGTTTCGGAAAGCCGCTTGAGGGCATCCCAGCCCCGCCCGTGCAGGGCGTCGAAGTGGTGGAGATAGCATTTCGTCGCCGGTTCATACACCAGCGAGCCCCAGGCTTCGCGGAAACAGCCTTCCGGCACCTGGTTGTCCGTCTGCTCCCTGACGGCAAACAGTGGATTGTCGGCATCGCCGAAGTGCGATTCGAGAAATGCAGCATCATCCACCGGCTCGACGTTGACCATCAACCCGTAGTAGGTGGTGTCCACATACAGGCGGGCATAGTTGGCCAGCGGCGCTGGCATGTACTGGCGGGCTATTTCGTAGCCCAGCACCTCGCGCACCATGCTCGGGTCGCGCAGGGCGTTGGAAAGGTAGAGCCGGGTGTAGCCTTCGTAGCTTTGCCCCGCGTGGATGTAATCGAGTTGAATGTCGAAGCTGTTGCGCGCCTGTCCGGGCCGGAAGGCGCGCGACCTGTGGTAGCGAACGCCGGCTTCCGGAAATGCCTGTCCATTGATTTCCACGGTAGCCAAAACCATCTCATCGCCATTGACCCGCAGGCTGTCCAGCACGTAGGTCCAGTTCATCCCTTCCGGAAAAACGATCCGCACGTCCTGGATTCGGTCCGGGTAATACAGATGGGTGCTGTCGGGTTGGAAGAGCTGTGCGTCGAGGCGGACTGAACTCATCAAAAAAAGAGCCCCAACGAGCATGAGGATTCGGGGTGAAAGTCGGTACATAGTACAGTTGGTCTGTTTCGCAATGTGAAGAAGACAGGGCGCGAACCCCCGTTCATGAGCCGTGCAATATTAACAAAAAGGCTCTATGATGCACTTTCGCAAATGGGAAAGTGTTGGATCGGGTACAAAATGCGGTGGTGTCCTTGAATTGACAATTGCACATCCCGAAAATGAGCCAGGGGCAATAAGGTTCAGGGTTCCGAATTGAGGCCCCTGAAAAAAGTGGCGTGCAGAAACCTGAACTTTTTACGGTCGGATATTTGGCTTTTTATCAAAAAATTGTAAATCAATTATTTGCGAATAAATTTCAACAGACCGCAGCTTTCAGACGCAGATGGACGCAGTTTGAGCGCAGTTTTTGATCTGTTGTTGAGGGTTGAGCGTGTAGGGTTGAGGGTTTACAACTCTGTGAAAATCAGTGTATGCTCAGTGGCGCTCTGTGTAACTGAATGATCTTCCAGACGCAGAAGACGCAGCGCTGACGCAGTTTGCGCAGTTGGTCACTCCATCACTCTTCTCACCAACTCGGAAAATCGTCCATCGTCTGAACAATCTTCCGACTTTTTTCAGCAGGCTCAGGACGTCAGATGGCCAGCATTTCTGCAATGCGCAACAACTGCTCGTTCGGCGGCTTGACTTTGCTGATGGCATCCTTGAGCGGCGTGAACTTGATCTTGTTGTCCACGTACCCCACCATGACGTTGCGTTTGCCTTCGAGCAGCCCTTCCACTGCGGCCTGTCCCAGCCGGCTGGCCAGGACGCGATCGTGAAAGGTGGGCGCCCCGCCACGTTGCATGTGTCCGATCACGGTGACGCGGATATCGAAGAGGTCCAACCGCTTGCGCACCTCTTCGGCCACTTGCTGGGCGCCGCCGGTCTTGTTGCCTTCGGCCACCACGATGAGGTTGAACAGCTTTTTGCGTTTGGCGGCGATGCGCAACATGTCCACCAGCTCCTCGATCGTCGTTTCTTTTTCCGGAATCAAGGCATAGCCGGCACCGGCGCCAATGGCCGTATTGAGCGCGATGAGTCCGGAGTTGCGGCCCATCACCTCTATGAAAAACAGCCGGTTGTGCGACTCGGCCGTGTCGCGGATCTTGTCGGCGGCCTGGATGGCCGTATTTACTGCGGTGTCGAAGCCAATGGTGTAGTCGGTACCGTACAGGTCGTTGTCGATCGTGCCCGGAATGCCGATAAAAGGCACGCCGTATTCTTCGGTGAAGACGGTGGCGCCGGTAAAGGTGCCGTTTCCACCGATGGCGATGCAAGCGTCGATATCGTAGGCACGCAGGGATTCATATGCCGATTTGCGTCCTTCAGGTGTCATGAAGCGCTCCGAGCGCGCCGTTTTGAGCACCGTCCCGCCGCGGTGCATGATATTGCCCACATCGCGCTTCTCCATCAGAATGAAGTCTCCGTCAATCATGCCTTCGTAGCCGCGCAGGATGCCATAGACGTGCAGGTCGTAATAGGCGGCCGTACGCACCACAGCACGCAGGGCCGCATTCATGCCGGGCGCATCGCCACCCGAGGTGAACACCGCGATGCGTTTTATTTCCTTTCCGTTGGATTTCATGTGGCGAATCGTTTTTGAACGAACCGGAATCCGGATTTCAGATGTCGGAAGACATCCCCGAGGGCGATTGCACCCTCCGGTGGTAATGTACCAAGCGGTCGATCGGCTTGTGATCGATGACGCCCGGCTTCAGTCCACGGGCAGCGAGTGCCGCCTGAAGCAACTCGCGAAAATGCCAGGCCACCGAACCGACAAAATGAACAGGCAAACGATCATGGCCTTCGTACTTGCACACATGGCGCACGAGGAACTCATCGAAGCAGCCCATCACCAGCTTGCGCACGGACGGATCCTGCTGATGCGTGCCGAGAAATCGGGCAAACGATGCGAGGTACACGGCAGGAGCCTCGTCCCGATAAATGTGATCCAGCACTTCCTTGCGCCCCCCCGGAACCATGGCCTCCAGCTCCTCGGCCAGATGTGTCGGCAATTCTCTGTAAAACCAGCAGCGCAAGAGCTCCTTGCCCAGATGCGAGCCACTTCCTTCATCACCGAGCAAAAATCCCAGATTGGTCACATTGTCCACCTCGCGCCGGCCGTCGTACAGGCACGAGTTGCTGCCCGTGCCCAGAATGCACGCAATGCCCGGCTCATTCCCGCAGGTGGCTCTGGCCGCACCGAGCAAATCGTGCTCGATGTGGACCGTAGCCCTCGGGAAAAGCCGACGCAAGGGCCGGGCTATCACTTCCTTCCGATCTGGATCCCAGCAACCGCTGCCATAATACCAGATCTCTGAAACGGCATCGACAGGCACGTGTGGCGCCAGCTCCTTTGCCAGCGCCTCGCTGATGGTCTCTTCACTGTGATAGTTGGGATTGAAGCCCCGGGTATGGACCATGCGCACCTTGTCCTCTCCCTCCAGCAAGACCCAGTCTGCTTTGGTCGATCCGCTATCCGCAACAAGAATCATGGTATTGGTCAGTTAGGAACCGGCATGCCCGACTAATCAACACTCCCCGAAAGGATCTCCAGTATCATTATTCGGGCATGACCGCCGTGAACAAATAGCCATTGTAGCCTTTCGGTAGGCTGCAGACACGGCAAAAGTAGTGTAATCCTGACACTAAGAGAATCACCCGAAGCATCCTTCGCGGCAATTTTTCGAACCCCATTTTGTTTTAAAACATTTTGTTTTATTTTTGCCCTGTCGCCCCGATTTTTGAAACAAAAAATTCAGCAGTCATGATTCGGTATTCCTGGTCTCCCTATCGGCAAGATGCCACATCCCAACCACAGAGGGCATCAGCGGTCGCCACGCGCGTTCCGGCCTGGTTGAGCCGCTACTGGTTCCACCTTTTGACGGCTTTGCTCTTACTCTGGTTCGCCTTGCAAAAGAATGTACAGATCACGATCGAGGTGAGTCCACGACAGGCCCAGGACAGCCCATATGCTCAGGCCTCCGTGCTCAAGGCCAGCCTGCCGGGCATCACGGCCAGTTCGCTTCCTGTCTCCGCATCCATGGCGCCACCGGCTACTTCCCAACGGCCGGCCCGCTGGAAGCCCGAAGATTTCCACAACCTCACTTTCGTCCTCGATCCCGACTATGCCCGCCGGAACGGGGTTCCCGACGACATCGTCCGGATGAAGCTGGCCCAATGCAAGAAATACATCGAACGGTTTGCCCGTGTGGCCATCACGGAAATGGAGAAATACGGCGTGCCTGCCAGCATCACCCTGGCACAGGCACTGCTCGAGTCGGACGCCGGCGCCAGCAAGCTGGCCCTCGAGTCGAACAACCACTTCGGCATCAAATGCCGTCGGGAATGTCTGGACTGCACCTGCCGCAACTATGCCGATGACGACAAGTACGACATGTTCCGCGTCTTTTCTACGGCATGGGAAAGCTTCCGCACCCACAGCCGACTGATGCACGACGACCGCTACAAGCACCTGCTGCAATACGGCAACGACTACCGCAAATGGGCCGAAGGACTCGAGGCGGCCGGATACGCTACCGACCCCCAGTATGCCGAAAAGCTGATCCAGATCATCGAGTTCTTCGACCTGTTCCTCTTCGACCGGCAAGCGGCATGAAGCCGGCTCCGACCCACGCACCGAGGGCTGAGGCACTGATTGGTGCCTCAGCCCTCGCTCATTTCCATGTCCGCGCAGGATCGACCATTGGCGCCACACGGACGCCCGCGTCCCACTATCCGGATCCAGGCGCTTGGCTCACAGCATCACGTCCTGCTGGTCGAAAATGCGGCCATCGCGGCAATGGATGATGCGGGCCGGGAACTGCTCGATGACGCGATAATCGTGCGTGGCCAACAACACGGCCGTGTGGCGCTCTTTGTTCAGCCGCCGCAGCAACATCAGAATTTCGTCGGCGGTATCGGGATCGAGGTTGCCCGTAGGCTCATCGGCGATGATGAGTACCGGCTCGTTGAGCAATGCCCGCGCAATGACGACGCGTTGCTGTTCGCCGCCCGAGAGCTCGTGCGGCATCTTGTCTCCCTTTTCTTTGAGATCCACCTGCTCGAGTGCGGTTTCAACAAGGTGGACGCGTTCGTCGCGCCGGCGCCGGCCCGTGGCGCGCAACGCGAAATCCAGATTGTCGAAGACCGAGCGGTCATCGAGCAGGATGAAGTCCTGGAACACCATGCCCAGGCGGCGACGCAGCAGGGGGATGGTCTTGCGCGTCAGCCTGTTCAGGTCGTATCCGGCCACGATCCCCCGCCCGCTCGCCAGCGGCAAGGCTGCATAGAGGGCCTTGAGCAAAGTGGACTTGCCGCTTCCCGTCTTGCCAATGAGATAGGCAAACTCGCCCTCAGCCAGTCGTAGCTGTACATCTTTGAGGACGACACGCCCACCCTGCGCGATGGCGGCATCCACGAGCTGCACGATGTGTGGAGTTTCCATGATGGGCATTTTGCGAAAGCGAAGCCGCAATATCGCAATCTCCCTACTCTTCCCGCTTGCGCAAAAAGACAAAGCCGTTTTTGCGACCTGTTTCCTCGAGCATGGGATAGCGGCGCTGCAACTCCGGCCAGCGATGCACTTTCGTCACCACGAACAGCGGGCGCGGCAACGGCCGGTACATGAGCGTGTCGAACGGAATGCCCTGCACGCTCGTCTCGGGCCGCACACGCGCGTAAAACAGATGCGCATAGCTCTTGAAGCCGGCCGTGGTGACCGAGACGTCCTGGCCCTGCAGCCCTTCGTAGAATTCGATGGCGGCGCGTTGGCTGTAGCCCTCGATGCGCTTGATGTGCACGATGATGGCCAGGCTGGTGAAGAGGGCCGAGGCGAGGAGCAGGCCGAGTACGGCACCGCGCATGTGTGTTTTCCGCCTTGCGGCAAACCACACCAGTCCGGACAGCAACACGATCGCGGTCAGCAGGCTTTCGGCGAGGGACCACTGCACCTCGGCATCGAGGTTGGCTTGCGCAAAGGGATCGTTGGCTGCAAGCGCTTTCAGCCACTCGGGATGTTGCCCCAGGATGGGTGCCGCCACCACAGCAAGCACGAACAGCATGCCGATGCTCCACAAGAGCGCGGACTGCCAGCGCATCCAACGGTGTCGGCCCTCCGCGAGTCCCATGATGGCCAATGCCCCCAGAAAGGTGACCGGGAAGTAGGCAAGAGAAGAATAGTGGACGATTTTGGATTTGACTATGGTAAACAAGGCGAGCACGACCACCAACAGGGCAACCATCCATCGCCAGAAGGAGGCCAACCCCTGCCCGGGCTGCATTTGCCGAAAGGCACTACCTGAAAGCATCCGCAAGCCGATCACCGAAACGGGAAAGCACCCCACGAGCAACACGACGAAGTGGTAGCCCGGAAAGCCGCCATGCCCGGCATCGGGCGTGCTGAACAACCGGTACTGATAGCGGATGAACTCGATGAAAAACTCCGGGCCGTTTTTGGCCATCTCGACGCCAAACCAGAGCGCAGGCACCACCGCCGCAACTACCGACCAGGCGAAAAAGCGCAGCGCAAGCACCCGGAAAGCAGGTGCGCTCTGCCAGAGCCACCAGACACCAAAGGTGAGTGCACTCACCAGCCACGCTACCGGTCCTTTGGTGAGGATGCCAAGTCCGAGCAATACTCCCCCCAGCACCAGCGCGCGCCAGGGATGCGCCGCTCGGAAAGGCATGGGCACCACATCCGACAGGCCCAAAAGCAAAAAGTACTGCCCCGAGAAGATGAACAGGTTGAACCACGGATCAATGATGCCCGACCTGGCGTAGAAATGCGGCAACAGGGCACCCAGCCAGCACAGGGCCCACCACAGCCCCAGGCTGCGGCTGTGTATCTGGCGGCCGGCCCGCATCAGCAGCACGAGCGTCAGCAGGCCGGCGATGGCGTTGGGAAAGCGGGCGGCATATTCGTTAACGCCCCACAGCTTCATACTGGCGGCCTGGAGCCAGAAGAAGAACGGCGGCTTCTCGTAGAATGGCTGAAACCCGATCTGTACCCGCAGGTAGTCGCCGCTTTCCAGCATCTCGCGGGCGCACTCGGCAAAGTTGATCTCGTCCCAGTCGAACAGGTGGACGCCTCCGAGGAACGGCAAAAAGCAAACGGCCCCGAAGAGCAGAACCGCCCACTCAGGGCGCATGGCTGGTTTTATCGTGCCCATTTTCGCAATTGCTTTACGAGGGCTGCCATGTCGCGAGGCAGAGGCGCCTCGAAGGTCATCCGCGCTTCGGTGGCGGGATGGGTGAAGGTGAGCTGTTCGGCATGCAGGGCGCTGCGCGACAGCAGCGGGCGCTCCTCTTCGCCCTTGGCCAGACGATAATTGCGTTTGATTTCAGAGAGGTAGAAAGCGTCTCGGCGCCCGTAAAGCGGATCGACCACCAGCGGATAGCCCAGTGCCTGGAAATGCACGCGCACCTGGTGCATGCGGCCGGTGAGGATCCAGGCGCGCACCAGCGTGAAATTGCCGAGGTATTCGACCACCTGGTAGCGGGTTCGAGCCGGTTTGCCTTTGGCCGAAACCACCACCCGCACGGGTTTGGAATCAATGGGCATGAGGGGCTTGTCAATCATCCCTTCCTCGTAGTGCAGTCGCCCTTCGACGATGGTCAGATAGGCTTTTTCAACCTCCCGATGTTCAAACTGCAACGACAGCTGGCGGTGGGCTTCCTCGGTGCGCGCCATGACGAGAATGCCCGAGGTCTCTTTGTCGAGCCGATGCACGACGAAGACACGCCCGTAGCGCTCCTGCATCATGTGGTAGAGGTTGGCTTTTTCGGGCGCATACCGGTCGGGCACGCTCAGCAGAAAAGGAGGCTTGCTGACGACGAGCACGTGCTCGTCTTCGTATATGACTTGTGGTCTTCGTTTCATCGGTCGGGAGCTTTGGTGGTGGATACGGGCAGGCCGTGCGTATCATCCACAGACCTTTTTTCAGGCCGCAAAGTTAGCCATACACCCTAACTGCCCCACCGCAGTCGAATGCCGTTTTGCAACGACCAGATCAGGGCCGGCGCCCGGGGCAGCTCGCGCTCCAGCCGGTAGTCGTAACTCAATTGCAGGCGCACGATGAAAGTGAGCACCCGGGTGAGGGCCAGCTCGAGGGCCGACTGCCCGCTGATGCGCCAATCGCGCCGAAAGGTGAGTGCGGGTTGGTAGTACATCGTGGTGCTCCACACGCCGCCTTCGTAGAGGCGCAGCGAGCAGGAAACGTAGGTGTTGAGGCGCAGCGCGCGAAAGCTGAGCGCCGTATCCTTGATTTCGTCGTATTCGGCCATGAGGCTGAGCCCGCCATTGGCCCGGTGGGCGTCATTTGCCGAAAGGCGAAACCGCACTCCGCTGCCTGCCAGCGCACGCAAACGGATGAGCTGCTGCTCGTTGTACTGCCACTGGGCAAACGATTCCCAGGCCAGGCCCTGCTGCGCCCACTTGCGGGCCAGGCGCAGGTGGGCAAAGCCGCGGTTCACGAAGCGATCCTGGTTGACACTGACGAGCGAGAATTGCTGCAGGGCAAGCACATGCCAGCGGGGCCATGCCTTTTCGAAGCGGGCCGACTCGCTGATACTGATCACGCTCCTCGTATTTTGCACCAGCGAAAATCCGAGGTCGGCCTGGCCCACCACCCCCGCAGAATCCCACTGCAAGCTGCGCCGATCTTCGATATTGACGACCTGGGCCGGCAGCGCTTCGGCATAGAGGCAAAAGAAAAGCAGCCCGCCAAGGCAGGCCAGGGTGTGCAGCCTGTACATCATCGGATGGGGTTTGGTCAAGCGTCAGAAATTGCGATCCTGCATTTCGAGTACGCCGCCGGGTTTTTGCGGCAATTCGAAGGGTTCGTGTTCGAGGTAATTGCGCAAAAAACCGGTAAGCACATTGAGCGCCATCTCGAAATGGCGGTTGTTGTTGATGATCAGGTCGGCTTCCTCGCGGTAGGGCTTGATGTACTTCTCGAAGGTGGGCAACACGTGGTGCTGGTAGCGGTACAGCACGTCGTCGAGCGGATAGTTGCGCTCGATCCGGTCGCGCTGGATGCGGCGGATGAGCTTGAGGTTGTCCTTGGCGTGGAAGTAGATCTTCAGGTCGAGCCGCTTGCGGATCTTCTTGTAATGGAGCACGAACAACCCTTCGATCACGAGGATGGGTGCCGGCTTGAAGGTGAGCATGCGCGGCTCTTTGTCGGGGTTGTTGAAGGTGTACTCGCGCCGGGTGACTACTTCGCCGCGAATGAGCCGCTTGATGTCGGCCTGGAAGGCTTTCTTGTCGATTGAGCGGGGCAGGTCGAAATTTTTCACGCCGAATTCATCCACTTCCTGTTCTTCGCGCGGGCGGTAATAGTCGTCCTGGGAAATGATGCACACCTCCTCTTCGGAAAATCGTTCGCGCAAGCGACGGATGAAGGTCGTCTTGCCACTGCCGCTGCCCCCGGTGATGCCAATGATGAACGGACGGTGCGCCATAGATTGCCCCTTTTGGCGCGCAAAGTTAGCGCCTGGCCGCCAACTTGCCTACTGCTCCGCATTGATGGTCAGATCGCAGATTTTGCACCTTGCTTTGCGGGGCTTACTTTTAGCCCGGTATTCCGACAAAGCAAAACAAAAAAAGCCAAATGGAAATCGCATACAGTGTGCTTAGAGGGGTGTTGGGCATGGCAGCGCTGCTGGGTATCTGTTACCTGTTCAGCGCCAATCGCAAAGCCATCGACTGGAAGCTGGTGGGTGGCGGTGTGCTGCTGCAGTTTTTGCTGGCCGTGGGTATCCTGAACGTCGGATTCATTTCCACCTTCTTCCAGTGGGTGGCCGACGGCTTCGTCGCGTTGTTGGGTTACACCGATCGGGGGGCTGCTTTCGTCTTCGGCGAATGGCCCGACGAGACCTGGATCCAGACGATGGACTACAGCACGGGCGCCACCCCTTCGTTGGTGGCCCACAAGGTGGGCTACATCTTTGCCTTTCGGGTGTTGCCCACCGTGGTGTTCTTCTCGGCCTTCTCTGCCATCCTGTTCTATTTCGGCATTTTGCAAAAAATCATCGAAGCATTTGCCTGGCTGCTGGGCCGATTCATGACCCTGTCGGGTGCAGAAAGCCTTGCCGCTGCCGCAAATGTTTTCATCGGTCAGACCGAAGCGCCGCTCGTCATCCGGCCGTATCTGGAACGCATGACCAAATCCGAGATCCTGTGCCTGATGGTGGGCGGAATGGCTACCATTGCCGGTGGCGTGTTCGCCTTGTTCGTGTCGCTGCTGGGCGATCAATATGCGATCCACTTTCTCACGGCATCGATCATCTCGGCACCGGCCGCCATCGTCGCCGCAAAAATCCTCTACCCGGAAACCGACGTGGAAGCCATACACCGCTCGGCCAAAATCCCCAAGGAACGGCTCGGCGCCAACGTCCTCGATGCCATCTCCATGGGTACCACCGACGGCGTGCGCCTGGCCGTCAACGTGGGCGCCATGCTGCTGGTGTTCATCGCCCTGATCGCACTGCTCAACGGCATCCTGGGCTGGATGGGCGACTGGACCGGCATCAACGAGCTGATCGTGGCCTCCACCGATGGCCGCTTCCAGGGCCTGAGTCTCGAATACGTGCTCGGCCTCCTGTTCGCGCCTTTTGCCTGGCTGCTGGGCGTACCTTCCGACGAAGTGCTCGTGGTAGGCCAATTGCTCGGCAAGAAAACGGCCATCAACGAAGTGGTCGCCTATGTCGATCTGGCCAACATCATCAAGGGAGGCACGGGCATCGGGCTGTCGCACAAATCCGTCATCATCGCCACCTATGCCCTCTGCGGCTTTTCCAACTTCTCCTCCATCGGCATCCAGATCGGCGGCATCGGCGCCCTGGCGCCCAACCAGCGCGAAACGCTCACGTCCTTCGGCATCAAGGCGCTGATCGGCGGCACCGTGGCCTGCTTCATGACGGCCATCGTAGCCGGCGTGCTGGTGGGGTGACGGAGTGACAGAGAGACGGAGTGACAGAGAGACGGAGTGACGGAGAGACGGAGAGGCGGAGAGATGGAGCGACAGAGTGATGGAGAGAGGAGTGCCGATTCAACCGATTCCACCGATTTCACCGGGACGTGCGCATCCCGCCATGTGCCCGATCGCAAAATCACCCGCTATGGATCTTCGACTGTGTTTGCTGTTCGTCCTGTGTGCCCTGGTTTTTGGCTGCAGCCAAAACAAATCCACTGAAAAGGCCGACCTGATCCTGACGCATGGCCGAATCTACACGGTGGACGACCAACGTCCGTGGGCCGAGGCCGTAGCCATCAGGGGACAACGCATCGTCGCCGTGGGTACCGCCGACGAGATAGAAGCCTGGCGCGGCGACAGCACGGAAATCATCAATCTGGAAGGGCATTTCGCCATACCCGGATTCATCGAGGGTCATGGCCACTTCAGCGGCCTGGGCAGCAGCCTGATGAACCTCAACTTCATGAAAGCCCGCAGTTGGGACGAGATCGTGGAGATGGTAGCCGAACGCGCCAAAACGGCCAGGCCCGGGGAGTGGATCACGGGCCGCGGCTGGCACCAGGAAAAGTGGGCGCACAGCCCCGTCCGCCAGGTGTTTGGCTATCCGTTCCACGACGCGCTCAGTGCCGTCACCCCGGACAATCCGGTGGTACTGCGCCATGCCAGCGGACACAGCCTCTTTGCCAACGAAGCCGCCATGAAGGCCGCCGGCGTCACGCGCGAGACGCCCGACCCCAAAGGAGGGCGCATCGTGCGCGATGAGCAGGGCAACCCCATCGGCGTCTTCGAGGAGCGCGCCATGGAACTCGTCCTCGCCGCCTACCGGCAATACCTCAGCACCCTGTCGGAAGCGGAATTGCTGGCCCGGTGGTACGAAGGCATCGAAAAGGCGCAGAAAGAATGCCTGCGCAAAGGGGTGACCAGCTTCCAGGATGCGGGTTCCTCCTTCGAGGAAATCGAACGGTATCGCAAAATGGCCGAAGCGGGCCGGCTCGACCTGCGCCTGTGGGCCATGCTGCGCCATTCCTGCGACGAGATGAAAGGACGCCTCGACGGCTTCCCCATTATCGGCGTGGGCGACGGATTTTTCACCTGCCGCGCCATCAAATCGGAACTGGACGGCGCTCTCGGCTCCTACGGCGCCTGGCTGCTCGAACCCTACAACGACAAACCCGACTTCACCGGCCAGAACACCACTCCCATCGAAGAGGTGAAGTGCATTGCCAATCTGTGCGTGCAACGCGGCATGCAACTGTGCGTGCACGCCATCGGCGACCGCGCCAACCGCGAATTCCTCGACCTCTGCGAGGAGATCTTCAAGGCGCATCCCGACAAAAAGGACTGGCGCTGGCGCAGCGAGCACGCCCAGCACCTGCATCCCGACGACATTCCGCGCTTTGCACAACTGGGCGTCATTGCCTCCATGCAGGCCATTCACTGCACCTCCGACGCGCCCTTCGTCGTCAAGCGCCTGGGCGAACAACGCGCACGGGAAGGCGCCTACGCCTGGCGCGCCCTGCTCGATGCCGGCGCCGTAGTCACCAATGGCACCGACACGCCCGTAGAAGACGTGGATCCCCTCGCTTCGTTCTACGCAGCCGTCACCCGCAAGCGCGCCGACAACGGGATGGAGTTCTTTCCCGAGCAGGCCATGACGCGCGCAGAAGCCATCTATTCCTACACCATGGCCAATGCCTGGGCCGCCTTCGAAGAACACGAAAAGGGCAGTATCAGCCCGGGCAAGTACGCCGACATCGTGGTGCTGAGCAACGACCTCACTACCTGCCCGGCCGACAGCATCCTGTCCACCCGCGTACTCATGACCATGGTGGGCGGAAAGATCAAGTACCGGGCCGAGTAGAAAGGCGTCCGCACGCTCTGCTCGACTCCGGCGTCCCCGCAGCAGACGCATTCGCCCAACCCAAAACCCTGCCCATGCTTTCGCAAAAAGCCACCTTGCTGCTGTGCCTCCTTTTGAGTTGCCTGGCCACCAACGCCCAGGAGCTCTTTCCCGTGTCCATGGGCCAGCTCGCGGCTACCAGCGGGGCCGCCACCGATGATTTGTCGGGCTGGTTCGACAATCCCGCGGCGACGGGCCGGATGGAGCATCCCGGGATGCATCTCTTTGGCGCCAGCCCGTTCGTCGCTCCGGGTTGGGGCTCATCCTCACTCATAGCCGGATTGCCTTCCGGCAAAAACGTCCTCGTGCTGGCCGCCCACACGCGCGGCGCCAGCTATTTCAACGAAACGAGCGTGCGGCTCGGCAGCGCACGAGCCCTCAATGAAAGGCTGCGCCTGGGGCTGCACGTCGGATTGCGCGCCCAGCGTGCCGACAACTACGAGCCCGAATACCTCCTCGAAGCGGGCATGGGCCTGCAGGTGCGGCTCTTTGGTTCGTGGCGCGCCGGTGCCGCCGTCATGGGGTTGCCGGGCTTTGTGCTCGACCGCTACCCTGCCCCGGCCCTGCATTTCGGCCTGACCGGCGCGGTTGAGGAAGGCCTCCAGCTCAACTTTTCGATTGCGCAGTCGGAAGTCTTCGGCCTGGATTGGCGGGCCGGCCTGGCGTGGCAAGTGCAACCCGCCCTGGTGCTCACGGCCGGCCTTCGACATGCCGGCATCGCGCAGCCATCGCTGGGCCTGGGCTGGCTGCTTCATCGCAAGTGGTCGTTGTGGCTGGCCACTCAGTATCATCCCCGACTCGGCTGGACTCCCGGCATCGAACTCCGCTTCGGCCAGCGTTGATCCGATGCCGACATTCCTTTTTTCCGCACCTTTGCGCGCTGAACGAACGCCATGCGCCAGCCGGTTTTCCCACAAAATCAGCAACTTGTACTCGGCCTGTCGGCAGATTTTTTCGTTTTTTTTGAAAAATAACGGTGAGAAAATTTTGGAAAAGTAAAAGCAAATTATGAGCGACAACAAGATCATCTTTTCGATGCAGGGGGTCTCCAAGACCTACCCGCCCAACAAGCAGGTGCTGAAAAACATCTGGCTTTCGTTTTTCTATGGCGCCAAGATCGGGGTGCTGGGTCTCAACGGTGCGGGCAAGTCCACCCTGCTGCGCATCATTGCAGGTATTGATCAGGAGTACGACGGCAAGATCGAATTCGACGGGAGCTGGAAGATCGGTTACCTGCCGCAGGACCCGCAGCTCGACGAGACAAAAACGGTGCGCGAGATCGTCGAGGAAGGCCTGGGAGAGGTGATGCAGTGGATGAAGGAATACGAGGAAGTGAACGAAAAACTGAGCCAGCCCCTCGACGAAGACGAGATGATGCAACTGATCGAGAAACAGGGTGAGCTGATGGAAAAACTCGACCAGCACAACGCCTGGGAGCTGGATCACAAGATCAACCGCGCCCTCGACGCGCTGCGCTGCCCCCCCGACGATGCGCCGGCAAGCGTGCTTTCCGGTGGCGAGCAACGCCGCGTGGCCCTGGCCCGGCTGTTGCTGTCCGAACCCGACATCCTGCTGCTCGACGAGCCCACCAACCACCTCGACGCCGAAAGCGTGGAATGGCTCGAGCAATACCTGCAGCAGTTTCCCGGCACAGTCATCGCCGTGACGCACGACCGCTATTTCCTCGACAACGTGGCCGGCTGGATCCTCGAGCTGGACCGCGGCGAAGGCATCCCCTTCGAGGGCAACTACTCGGCCTGGCTCGAGCAGAAAGCCCGGCGGCTGGAGCAGGAACAAAAAGCCGATGAGCGTCGTCGCAAAACGCTGGAACGCGAGCTGGAGTGGATTCGCATGAGTCCCAGAGCCCGCCAGGCCAAAGGAAAAGCCCGTCTGAACGCCTA
Organism: Saprospiraceae bacterium; assembly: GCA_015490175.1. Classification (GTDB taxonomy): domain Bacteria; phylum Bacteroidota; class Bacteroidia; order Chitinophagales; family Saprospiraceae; genus WFYJ01. The sequence continues at coordinate 25,616 of WFYJ01000044.1, forward strand.
TGACAAACTGGCCAGCGAGGAATTCAAAGAAAAGGAACGCAAGCTCGAGCTCACCATCCCGCCCGGTCCTCGTCTGGGCGACGTGGTGATCGAGGCCGAAAACATCAGCAAGCGCTTCGAGGGGCGCGTGTTGTTTGAAAACCTGTCGTTCCGCATTCCCAAAAACAGTATCGTCGGCATCATCGGCCCCAACGGCGTGGGCAAGACCACCCTCTTCCGCATCCTGATGGGCGAAGAACAGCCCGACAGCGGCACCATCCGCATTGGCGACACCGTGCGCATCTCGTACGTGGACCAGAAGCACGCAGCCATCGATCCGGAAAAATCGGTGTACGAGGTGGTGAGTGGGGGACACGACATCCTCACCGTAGGCCATCACGAGATCAACGCCCGGGCCTACCTGGCACGCTTCAACTTCACGGGTCCCGACCAGCAGAAAAAGGCCGGAGCACTTTCCGGCGGCGAGCGCAACCGCTTGCATCTGGCCCTCACGCTCAAGGACGGCGGCAACGTGTTGCTGCTCGACGAGCCCACCAACGACATTGACGTGCACACCCTGCGCGCCCTGGAAACAGCACTCGAAAACTTTGCCGGCTGCGTGCTCGTCATCAGCCACGACCGCTGGTTCATCGACCGCCTGGCCACGCATATCCTGTCGTTCGAAGACGAAGGGCAGGTCGTATTTTTCGAAGGCAACTACCAGGCATACGAGGAAGCCAAACGCCAGCGATTGGGCGACAGCACCCCGCGCAGACCGCGATTCAAAAATTTGCTCAAGAACTGAACGGGCCGGCACGGCACAACCGGTGAAACGGGATGTGGGCTTTTTGCGCAAGCGAGGTTTCAGGTTTGGGCAGAAAGCCCTACATTTGCGCCTCGAATTGACCCGACGTCTCTTTACGGGAGTAATCGGGTATGGTTAAACCACAAACATGTTGATTCATGGCAGTTAAAATGCGTTTGCAACGCAAGGGCCGCAGAAAGCGCCCATTCTACCACATCGTGGTAGCCGACAGCCGTGCGCCGCGCGATGGCAAGTACATCGAGCGCATCGGTACCTACAATCCCATGACCAAGCCTGCGACCATCAACCTGGATCGCGACAAGGCTTTTGAATGGCTCATGAAAGGGGCTCAGCCTACCGATACGGTGCGTGCCATCCTGCGCTTCAAGGGCGTGCTGTACCGCAAGCACCTGATGCGTGGCGTGAAGAAAGGCGCACTGACCCTCGAACAGGCAGAACAGATGTATCAGGAATACATTCAGGCCAAAGACGCCAAAATCGCGGCGCGCTTCGAAGCGGCTGCCGAAGAGCGCCGTGCATGGCATCGGGCCATCTCGGGTGAAGCACCGACTCCGGCCAAGGCCGAAGAAACTGCTGCCGAAACACCTGCTGCTGAGGCCGAGGCTCCGGCTGAAGAAGCGGAAGCTCCGGCTGAAGGAGCAGCACCCGAGGCAGAAGCAACTGCTGCTCAGGAAGAAGAAACCAAGACGGAAGAATAATTGTATTTTCGGCCTGTTGCAAAAGCGCCATTTGCCGCAAGGCAGATGGCGCTTTCCATTTTTGACGGTTTGTGGCCCGTTGGCTTGCATCCCATGCGCGCATTTGCTACATTTGCCGCTGCAAAATTTCACTTTTTCCCAAGTCTCGAACCTGGCAAGGCCCAAAGTGGCTTTGCCAGGTTCCGTTTTAAAATACTCAAGCCATGGTACCACTCGATAAGGCCTACGAAGAGCATCTCGAGGCAATCAAGGAGCATCTGCAACAGTCGGAATTGCTCGCGCAATACCTCGATACGGAAGAAGAAGAGGATTACCTCGCGCTCAAGGAACTCTATGAGCCCCACATCGCCCAGTTGTACGAGCAGGTGGCGACGGAGAACCCCCTCCAGCTGATCGACCTGGAACGCAAGCTCATGGACCCGGGGCTGGAAGGGCTCTTTCTGCAGCGCATCCTCGGCTTTGCCGTGCTGCGAGGTGTGGTGGACGAGCAAACGATGAAGTACGTTTTTCCCCAGGAACACTTCAAGGAAGTGCTCACGGCTATTTGCCATTCATCCAACTTCGAAATCCTGAAAAAGCGCATCGGCCAGACCATCCAGATGGGTTTTGCACTCAGCTCCGACATCTGGGTGACCAACCTGATCAATTCGTTCGAGGTGCGCCGCATCCGCAACTACCTGAATGCCCAGCGCCTGGAACGCTACCGCACGCCCGAAGCGCGCCGCGAAGCACTGGCGCGCTATCGCAAGCAGTTCGAAAACCAGAATTTCTACACCACACAGTTCCCCGAATCGCTCAACGAGCTGAGCGTCTGGGCCGAGTCGATCAGGCAATTTCTCATTTACCGCATCACCCAGGGCCTGCCCAACGACAGCATCAAGCCCTATCTGCATCAGTTCGTAATGAACGAAACCTTCCTTGGCTCACGCGATCACCTGTACATCGCCATGCTCTATGCCATGTACTTCGATCGCAGTGAAGAGGAAAACGAAGCGCTCAAAAAGCTCTTTACGCGCATGCGCAAGGGGCTCGAGTACTTTGAAGAATGGTTTTTCGACATCTTGCTCGAGCTGCACAACCGGCCGGATATCGAAGTCGATGCCGAGGCCGATCTGCGCATGAGCAAAGTGATCGATCGAAAGCTCAAGGACGAGGTCGCGGCATACTACGATCTCATGGAGACCCTGCACGGAAAGGGCTTCCAGCACGAAGAAGCCCTCGAAGCCGTCAAGGCCTTCTACGATGCGCATCCGGGCCTTTCGACCATCAACGAGTGCGTGCGGCGCACTCTGTTCCAGTACTTCAGCCACATCCTCAGAAACCTGGACGAGTCGGAATATCCCGAGATGTTCCGGCTGTTCGGGCACATGCGCGCCTACATGGATGTGTTTCTCAATGAAAAATTCAAGAGCGACCTCAAGCACGAGCTGCTGGCCTACATCCGCCGCCTGCAGAAAACCTATACCGACAAGCGCGGCAAAGACTATCAGGACATCAAAAAGTTCGTGGCCGGCAACTTCCCGGAAGCAGGCCTGCTCACCGACAAGCAAGTGGTCGAACTGTTCAAGACGCGGCGCAAGAAGAAAGCCAGCGCCTGACGAAAACGCCGATCGGCTACAAGACACAGCGCCCCATCTGCTTTGCATGCGGGTGGGGCGCAGTTTTTCGCAGGGGTGCCACGGCTTCGGGCCCTCATTGGTCGGCTAATCCGTTGCGTTTGTCCACCGCGCTTTTCTGGTGCCGACTTTCGTCGTACTTTGACGGAAGTCGAAAATCCAAAAAATCCTGGAACCATGGCAGAATTGTTCCTTCCCTTCTTCCTGCTGCTCATCATCGTCATCAGCGGCATTTTCACCGTCAAGCAACAGACGGCAGCCGTCGTGGAGCGCTTTGGCAGGTTTCACAGCATTCGCCAGCCCGGCCTGCACTTCAAAATCCCGTTCATAGACAAAATCGCCGGACGCGTAAGCATGAAAATCCAGCAGCTCGATGTACTGGTGGAGACCAAGACCAAGGACGACGTGTTCGTCAAATTGAAGGTATCGGTACAATTCCGGATCTTGCGAGAGAACATTTTCGACGCGTTCTACAAGCTGCAAAACCCGCTCGAACAGATTACGGCCTACGTCTTCGACGTGGTGCGCGCCGAAGTGCCCAAGCTCAAGCTCGACGACGTGTTCGAACGCAAGGACGACATCGCCATCGCCATCATGAGCGAGCTGCAGGAAGCAATGAACGACTACGGGTACATCATCGTCAAAGCCCTGGTGACCGACATCGATCCCGATGAGGAGGTCAAGCGCGCCATGAACCACATCAACGCCGCCGAGCGCAACAAGGTGGCCGCCGAATTCGAAGCCGAAGCCGAACGCATCCGCATCGTGGCCAAGGCCAAGGCCGAAGCGGAAAGCAAGCGCCTGCAGGGCCAGGGCATCGCCGACCAGCGCCGCGAAATAGCCAAGGGGCTGGAAGACTCGGTGGGCGTACTCAACCAGGTGGGCATCAACTCTCAGGAAGCTTCCGCACTGATCGTGATCACCCAGCACTACGACACGCTGCAGGCCATGAGTGAAAATACCAACAGCAACCTCATCCTCTTGCCCAATGCGCCCTCTGCCGCATCCGACATGCTGACGCAGATGGTAACCTCACTGGCGGCCTCGCAACGCCTGGGTGAGGAAATGCACGAAGCCAATGCATTAAAGTTGAAAGAAAAGGAAAAGCAATCGCATTCGTAAGGGGTGTGTGCCTCTGACCTGAATGCCACACCATCAAGATGCAAATTTTTGTTTCGTCCTGATTTCAGCCTCCTTCGGGAGGCTTTTTTGCACTTCGAAATGGTGGTGTCCTTGACCAGATGATTCCACATCCCAAAAATGAACGGGGGCAAAAAGGTGTAGCGTGTAGAGTTTAGTGTTTAAAGTTTAAAGTTTAAAGTTTTTCTTATTGATTACCAGTTTGTTGTCAAGTTTTCGATTCCTCGATTCCTCGGTTCTTCGGTTCCTCATTCATTGAAACCGCAGCCTTCGGTCGCAGAAAACGCAGTTTGAAATCAGTTAATCGAGGGCACTACCAAGCGTTTTTTGATGGTTGAATCACTCCCTCACTCACTCCCTCACTCCGTCACTCCATCGCCCCCTCACGCTGTCGCTCCGTCTCAAAATTCCCCAACCGGATTGCGCTGAGTATAATCAAGGACACTACCTTCCAAATCTTGGGTATCCCCTTTCTTTGCACGCAAACCCCGATTGCTCGTGGACACACATCGACTACGCGCTTTGCTCAAGCATTACCTGCGTGCCCGAACGCGCTTTCGCTTGCACAGTCCTTTTGCCTACCAACTGGCTTGCGAAGTACTCGATGACGACCGCCACTACTATGCCTTCGACGAAATATCCTACCTGTACCGCCGCCTGCGCAAAAGCGACGAGCCCATCGAGCTGATCGACCGGGGGGCTGGCAGCCGGCGCAGCGTCAGCCGACGCACTACAGTAGGCGAGGTGTTTCGCACGGCAGGCAGCTCGCTTTTCTTCTACAAATTCCTTTTCCGGCTGGTGCGATTCTTCCAGCCCGAAAACATCCTGGAACTCGGAACCAACCTGGGTCTCTCCGCGCTCAGCATGCACCGCGCAGCGCCACGAGCCCGACTGATCACCATAGAGGGCTGTCCCAATACGGCTGCTTTCGCAAAAAAGCTGTTTGCCGAAAGGCAGGCTCGAGTGGAAGTGGTTCAGGGACTGTTCCGGGAAGCCCTGCCACATGCCCTGGACCACCTGCAGCGGGTGGATTTCGCGTTCATCGACGGGGACCACCGAGGAGAAGCCACCCTCGAATACTTCCACATGCTGCTGCCCTACACCCACCCCGGCTCCATCCTCTTCTTCGACGACATCTACTGGTCGGCCGACATGGCGCAAGCGTGGGCAGCCATCAAAGCGCATCCCGATGTGCGCTTCACGGCCGATTTCTTCTTTGGAGGGCTGGTTTCCTTTCGAAAGGAGCAGGTCGTGCCCCTGCATCTCCATCTGATTCCAAGGCGGTTCAAACCCTGGCAAATGGGATTCGTGGAGTGAGCGCCTGCAAGCACAAAAAAACTCCTGCATCAAGGGAGGTTGGACCGATGCAGGAGCACGAAACATACTATGAGAAAACTACACGATTGCTTGCCTGAATGCCTTTGCCCCGACGGGCGCAGCCACCCCAAACGCTTGCCGCAAAAAGCTGAATGGACGATAAACTATGGTCAATGGTCAATCGCCAATGGTCAATCGCCAAACTGCGCGGATCCGCACCTGAAAGCTCTGGTTTGATGGATGGGGAACCAAAGATTTGAGGATTTGACCAAACAACTGATAGTCAAGATGAAAAACCCTGGTGTACTCATCCCGCCAGTTCTTGAGCGTAAAATGGCACAAATTTGGAAATAATTAATATGACGATTGGCTACCTTTCAAAAAAACCTACACCCTCGAAGGGACTTCAAGGTGTAGGACGATTAAAACATACTATGAGAAAACTGATGTAAAGATAAAGCCGCCCACCTTGAAAGGAAACACCCGACACCTGACAGGTGTCGTTGCTTTATCCCGAAAAGCCGGCCTCACAATGAGCGGTTGGCTTTTTTTATTGAGCGGCAAGTCTGCGTCAGGTATTAGCCCAACTTTACCCGGAGGATCATGTTATACCCAACGCAATTCGGTTTGGGAATTATTGACAATAGTCAATGGACGCCAAACGATTGTTTGAGATGGAGAGAAGAGAGATGGAGTGAAAGAGTGACCAACTGCGCAAACTGCGTCAGTGCTGCGGCTGAAAGCCGCGGTTTTTGGCAGAGGAACCGGGGAACCGAAGAACCGAGGATTTGACTCAAGAGCCTGCTGAAAAAGTCGAAAAACATTCAGTTACACAGAGCGCCACTGAGCACGCACTGATTTTCACAGAGTTGTAAACCCCAAACCCTGAACTCTGAACGCTCAACCCTCAACGAAGGGTA
>WFYJ01000045.1 GCA_015490175.1 Saprospiraceae bacterium
CCGCAGCCTTCGGCCGCAGAAGATGCAGCGTTGACGCAGTTTGCGCGCTCGGTCACTCCCTCACTCCATCTCTCCTCTCTCCATCTCGGAAAATCGTCCATTGACCATCGTCCATCGTCAAAAATTCCCAAACCGAATTGCGTTGAGTATACAACCAGGTTTCCCGAGCCACTTTGATGCGCGTATGAAACGCACACAGGGACAGCCCCAAAGAGCCATCCCTGTGTGGTCTGCCCGATGTGCGGGGGCGCGTGCTCAGGGCTCCAGTGCACCGAAGTCGAACAGCAGGGTGAAGCGCAGCGTGTTGTCGAGCGGGTTGCGCTGGTTGGTCGTGGGCACGAGGTAAGAGAAGTTCAGGCCGAAGACGTTGTACTTCAGGCCCAGGCCCACGGTGAAGTACTTGCGGTTGCCCTTGATGACGTTCTCGTAGTAGTAGCCTGCCCTGACGGCAAACTGCTGGTCGTACCAGTATTCCACGCCGAAACTCCACATCAGCTCCTTGAGCTCTTCGGAGAAGCCGCCGGGCGCATCGGAGAAGGACGAGAAGATGCCCTGGATGGGGCCCTGCTCTTTCCAGTCGGCGATGTTGTTCTGGTCCTGGTCACAGTCTTCGAGGCAGCGGGTGGGCACCAGCAGCTTGTTCATGTCGGCGGCGATGGTGAGGGCGTTGTATTGGTCGAGGTGGAGGGTCCAGCCGGCGCCGATACCCAGGTTGGTGGGTATGAAGTCGCGTTCGTTGCTGGCGGCATTGGTGTAGGTGATCTTGCTGCCCACGTTGGTGATGGCTACACCCACGAGCAGGTCGGAAGGGGTGTTCCCTTCCAGCTCGGTCTGGTAGGTAAAGCTGAAATCGGCCGCTCCGGCGGTGCCCACTTCGATGTCCTGGCCGTTGACCGTCTGGCCGGATGCCAAGTTGGAATAGATGAATTTGGCGCTGACGGCCGCCGAGAAGTTGTCAGACAGCTTGCGGGCATAGGCCGCGTTGATGGCGAACTCGCGCGGGCGGCCGTTGCCCAGAGGTTCGCCGTTGAAATCCGTGAAAGGAATGTCGCCCAGGTTGAAGTAGCGCAGGTTGAAGCCCACGCTCTGCAGCTCGTCAATTTTCTTGTAGGCCGACAGGTCGGCAAGGTACACGTCGTTGAGGCCGAGGTTGCGCAGCCAGGGCGTATAGCTGGCCGACAGGCCCAGGTCTTTTTCGGCAAACACCAGCTTGGAAGCGTTGAAGTGCATGGCGTTGGCGTCGGGGCTGAGGCCGATGCCGGCATCGCCCATGGCGCCCGAGCGGGCATCGGCGACGATGCGCAGGAAGGGCACGGCGGTGATGATGGCGTTGGGACAGGGCGTCACGCCGTCGGGCAGCACCCATTCGCCGTTGGGCAGCTTCAGACAATTGGATTGCGCTTGCACGCCCATTCCAGTCAGCACGAAACAGCAGGCTGTGATGGCAGCGTAAAGAGTCGTTTTTCTCATTTGAAGATCAGATTTTTGAAAAATGCCGCGGCATGGGCCGCGCACGTGTCATGGGATTATTACGGATTCCATTCATCGCCGAGGCAGGGTGTGCTTTTTGGCGAAAGCCTCGATGGCCGTGCAAATATGCCGATTCGAACCGGTAAAGGAAAAGCGGCTACTTTCTTTGCATGCCTTACTTCAATATGACCAGTTTTTCGAACCGGCTGCTGCCCTCGGCTCCTTCGGTAGCCTCGGCATCGCGCACGTGCACCTTGTACAGATACACACCCCGTGCCAGGCGGTCGCCAAAGTCGTCGGTGCCGTCCCAGGTGAGGCACTCGTCCAGACCTAATCGCGAGCCCTCGGAAAATATTTTGCCCTCGAGCGTTTTAACAAGCTGCCCCGACACGGTGTAAATATCGACGCGCACGTCGAGGGTGCGCCCCGGCAGGTTGTGCTCGAAGGTGAAGCAGGTGTGGGTGGTGAACGGGTTGGGATAGTTGAGCACGTGTTCGAGGGCCACGGCGGCATCGCTCACCACGACGAACTCGGTATAGCCTTCGGCGGGATTGTTGGCCACGTCCCATGCGCGCACGCGCACGCTGTGGCGCCCGGGTTCGAGCTTGCCGAGCGGGTAGCGCACCTCGCCGCGCGTGTAGTCGTCGAGGGCGGCTTCGTAGAAGTCGTTGAGCAGCAGAGTTTGCTGGGTGTTTTCGTCGAGTACGGCCGACAGGTCGTGCCCGATGCTGTTGCCCGTGACGTTGATGCCGTTGTCGTCGGAAAGCGCGACGACCAGCACGGGATCGGGATCGGTGATGCCGCCAAAGGCGAAGTCGGTCGAGTTGAGATAGACCTTCACCTCGGGCCCTTCGTTGTCGGCCAGAGCGTCGGAGTCGGTGCCGCCCACGATGATGTCGAAATAGCTGCCCGAGGCATCGCGCAAGCCTCCCGTTTCGGCGGCGTAGTAGCTGATCTTGCCCGGGCCGTAGGCATAGTCGATGTCTTTGGGCACCACGAAGGTGAACCGGAAGCGGCCGTTGGTCACCCGGGCACGTCCCTTGAACAGGACGTTTTTCTGCAGGCGGTAGGTGCGCACGGGCGTGTTTTGCCCCAAGGTCTTGTAGTCCACGGCCTTGTCGAAGACAGTGGGGTAGAGGATGCCGTTGAAGTCTTCGAGCACGCTGCCGTCGGGGCCGGCCACGAAGCCCTCGATGGTCACTTTCTGGAGGGCGCGCAGCGTATCGGGCAGGCCCGTGGCCACGTCACGGCCGTTGATGCGGGTGGTGACCACGTCGTTGTGGGGCACGGCCAGCCACATGGCCGGGTCGCCCAGCAGGGTGAACTTGCGCGAGTTGGTGGTGTTGGCGCCGCCGAAGTTTTTGCCCAGGGTCATTACTTCACCCAGCGTAAGGCGCCGGCCGTCGAGGCGCTTGATGTAGAGTGTGTCGGTGATGGACTGGGTGAGGCGCTTGTTGGAGTTGGCGTACACGGCCCGCACGGTAGTCATGAGGCTGATGGCGCCGCCGCGTTCGTGCAGCATGAGCTCTTCGCCGGCCGAGGTAAAGGCGGGGTTGTCATAGCTGGCAAAAGAGCATGTGGCGGTGATGAACAGGGGCATGCGGTAAGGGTTTTCCCAACTGCGGATGTCTTCGATCTTGAGCACGCGCTCCTGGGCCCAGCCTTTGGCGCCCCCATGGCCGAAGTACACCACCGAAAGGACGCCCTTGAAGATGCCCTGTCCCATGGCCTCGGTGGCCAGCGGCACGCGCGTGCCGCCCGGCGTGGCGATTTGCGGGAAGGCGTCGATGTATATTTTTTCGAGATTCAGATCGGGGTTGAACTGCCAGGCTTTGGTGGCCGTCTCGTCAGCGTCGTTGAGATGCAGGCCACCGTCTTCGTCGTCGGCTACGAACATGGCCCGCAGCCGCCAGTCGCCCATGGCCTCGGGGCTGCTGTCGTAGCGGATGATCTTGTCCACGACCGTCTGCGCCTGCTCGGGCGTGTTGACGGGGATGCGGCCCACGGCAATGTCCAGCAGGCCCGAGAGCGCCGGCCCGCCCTCGCCGTCGGAGAGCAGAGCGAAGAAGTCGTCGGAGGGGAAGGCGTTGATGGGAGCCAACGACTCGTAGGTCTCGTACACGGGCAGCCAGTTGCCGCCCAGCCCTTCGAGGTCGCGGTTGTCGAAGGAGCCGTCGCCGAAGAGCAGCAGCCAGCGGAAGCGGTCGGTGCGCTGGTGCAACATGCGCGCAAAGTCGCGGATGGCCGTGGCCGAGCGGCGCCCCGACGAAAACTCGTTGTATATCTGCTCCACATCAACCACGGCCACTTCGATGCCATTGTGTTGGGCGCGGTGTTGCGCCAGTTGCAGGGCCTGGGCCATGAAATCGGCATGCGTGACGATGACCATGTCCACATCGCTGAGGCCGTGCAGGTTCTGGTTGGGCACGGGCCCGATGGCTTCGGGCGTGCGCGTGATGGCATTTGGCCGGAAGGCCACGAAGGTGGGTACGCGTTCATCCACGCTCACGGCAAATTGCCATTCGTCGCCCACCACCGTGCCTTCGATGCGTGCCGGCGCCAGTGGGTCGGTCACGTCCCACACCACGAGGTCGTTTTCATAACCCGCCATCCGAAATTCGACCGAGGCGTACTGCAGGGCCCGCGCGTCCTGGAAGCGCATCTCCGGGCCCCGATAGACGAGGTTTCGCCGCACGTTGAGCTCGATGAAATCGAGCCAGCCTTCGTTGGAGCTGTTGCCGCCATTGACGAACTCTATGGTCACATCCAGTTGTTCGCCTTGCGGCAAAAAGGTGCCGCTCACGGTGCGCAGCGAGGCGTAGCGGTCGAGCGTTTCGCCCTTGGTGGTGTTGAACGTTTCGGAAGTGAAGGTGGTACCGGCTACGATGGCCCGAAAGCGGGCCACGCCCGAAAAGATGCGCCCGGCAAAGGCCGCACGGATCCAGGCCGGCTCGTCGAGGCGGATGTCGGGAAAGGCAAAGGCATAGCTTTTTGCAAGTTGCAGCTTGAACAGGTCGCCGAACCAGCGGCGGCCGCTGCCCTGGCCATTCACCCAGTCGTGCATCAGGTTGGTGCGCTCTTCTTCGAGGCGGGCAAAGTCGTCGAAGGTGGTGGTGACGTATTCGGCATCGCCCAGGCCGGTACGCAGGGGCAAGGTCTTGCGCGAGGCTGTGCCGACCTTCAGGAAGTAAAAATTGCGCGTGTCGTACACGTTGACCGGGCGCGTGAAGCGGCCCGTAGCGGGGTCGAACAGCCACTTGTCGGGGCCTTCGGCGTAAAAGAGGATATAGTCGCCCGGGTCAATCCGGTTGTCGCCGCCGTCGTACAGTGCATAAGGGATCTCCACGAGGTCATCCGTGCGGGGCGCGTCGGTCACTTCGGGCAGCATGCCGCCCCCGGCGCCCAGCAGCCTGATCCGGTCGGCAGGGGTGGCCGCCAGATCAATGCCCAGCTCCTGCAGCAGCTCGTAGTCGAGGCGGTGCATGCCCGTTTCGCTGACGGCGATCTTGTAAATGGCGCCGTCGGCCAGGGCCGAGGTGGTCGTGGTGCGGGGCGTGGCAAGGGGCGCTGCCGGTGCGGGCTGGAAGCGCAGTTCGAGCGTGCCGTGCACCAGCCGCTCGAGCGTGCCGTCGGGGCGGCGCCGCACGGGCAACAGCAGCACGCGGCCAAACCAGCGGCGCCCTTGCTGCCACACTTGCGCCTGCACGTCAATAGTGCCTTTCGGCAAATCCCACTCGCGCGGACGGAACGCGGGCGGCACGGGCTCGAAGGTGGCCTGCGTCCAGCGCGCCGACAGCGTGCCGGGGCCCGACAGCTCGATCCACCCCTGCCAGAAGGCCCACTCGGGGTGCTGCTCGTCGAGCAAGGCATCATCGAAGGTGAGGCGCTGCCACATCCGGCCGTCCTCGGTCCAAATGGTGTCGGGGGTCTCCTGCCAGCGGGGGGCCACCGTCAGCGTTGTCGGATTATTGGCAAAAAGGGCCGTCAGACAGGGAAAGAAGGCGACAAATGCGTAGATGCGATTCATAATCAGACATGCTTGGTATTATCTTCGAGCGCAGGGATGAGGTGTTTCTCAGCCAGAACGAACCCGGCATGCGGCTATTGCCATGGGCTATCAGGTTAAAAAAGTACCGTTTCAGCGGTCAAAATGCCCAGGCGCGTTTGGACGTTCCCCGATTTCGATGAACTTTGGAACGAGAAGTCGCGGGCGCTCGGGGCCCGTTTTTGCAAACATAGACTCCTTTCGATCACCAACGCTAATACCTTTCGGTAAATGTTCAGACTGTTCCTGCTCTTCCTCGCGCTGTGGTGTGTCGCCCCTGCCGGCTTCGGGCAAGACCCGATGTTCAGCCAGTTCTATTCGGCGCCCCTGCAGCTCAACGCCGCCTTTGCCGGCACCAGCTTCGCACCGCGCATCGCGCTCAACTACCGCAACCAGTGGCCCGCGCACAACGCACCGGCCAACGCCTACGTCACCTACGCGGCCAGCTATGATCAGGCCATCGAGCGCCTCAACAGCGGCTTCGGCCTGATGCTCCTGAGCGATGCCGCCGGCGACGGCATCCTGAAGACCAACCAGGCCGTGTTGGCCTATTCGTATCGCGTGCGCATCAATCGCGACATGGGGCTGAAGTTCGGCATCGATGCCGGCCTCAGCCAGGTGGCCCTCGATTGGGATCGCCTCATTTTTCTCGACCAGATTGATCCGCTCAACGGCCCGGTCGATCCGGCCGGCAATCCGTACCCCACGCAAGAGGTGCGCCCCGAAGAGCTGAGCAAGACGTGGTTCGACGTGGGGGCCGGCCTGTTGCTCTATGCCCCCCGGTTTTACGTTGGCCTGTCGGCCAAACACCTCACTACGCCCGATCAGAGCTTCCTCGGCCTCAACGACAATCTGCAGGCGGGATTGCCGCTGCGACTGTCGCTGCATGCCGGCACCGAGCTGCGTTTTAAAACCGGCAATAAACGCGGATGGGCGGCGTTTGTGTCGCCGAATGTGTTGCTGCTGCGGCAGGGCGAATTTGCGCAGGTCAATGCAGGAGCCTATCTCGGTTATGGCCCCGTATTTGCCGGCACGTGGTACCGCCACACCCTGACCAACGCCGATGCCGTGATCGCGCTCGTCGGCTTTCAGAAAGGCATCTTCAAGCTCGGCTACAGCTTCGACCTCACCGTGTCGGAACTGACGCTGCCGGGAAGCGGAGGCGCCCACGAACTGTCGGTGCTCATCAACTTCGACAAAAGCGAGGCCCTGCAGGCGCGCCGCAGGGCCAGCCGCTACAACGATTGCTTCAATATGTTCCGTTAAGGTCGGACAGGCGGCATTGTTTGTCCCTGTCGGATGAAAAAGAGGATTTTGCTTGGCTATATTTGCTCGTCGTTTCACAAAACACTCAGGAAAGTGATGAAAAAACTCTTGCAATTCGGATTGCTCGCCACCACGGCCGTGCTCCTGCTGAGCGCCTGCAGCAGTGGAGAACGCTCCGCCACTACCGGCTGGAAGTACAACGACCAGAAGTGGGGTGGCTTTGAAAAACTCAACTACGAAGGGCAGGCCACCGGCCCCAACCTGGTGCTCATCCCCGGCGGTACCTTCACCATGGGCAATCTCCAGGAAGACGTCATGTTCCAGTGGAATGCCATCCCGCGCCGCGTGACGGTATCTTCGTTCTACATGGACGAAACGGAGGTGGCCAACATTGACTACCGCGAATATCTGCACTGGCTCAAGCGCGTCTTCGGAGAGACCTATCCCGAAGTATGGCTCGACGCCCTGCCCGACACGCTCGTGTGGCGCGAAGAGCTGGCTTACAACGAGCCCTTTGTCGAGACCTATTTCCGCCATCCGGCCTACGACGACTACCCCGTGGTGGGCGTCACCTGGATCCAGGCCAACAACTACTGCAAGTGGCGCACCGACCGCGTCAACGAAATGATCCTCATCGAGCGCGGCATCCTCAACCCCAACCCCGAGCAGCGCGGCGAAGACAACTTCAACACCGAGGCCTATCTGGCGCGCCAGTACGAAGGCAACGTGCGCAAGAACCTCAAAGACCTCCAGACGGGTGGCGAGCGCCCCGTGCGCTTCGAAGATGGCATCCTGCTGCCCGACTACCGCCTGCCCACCGAAGCCGAGTGGGAATACGCCGCGCTGGGCCTCGTCGGCAACCTGGCCCAGGAAGAGAACAACATCATTACCGACCAGCGCATCTATCCCTGGAACGGCCGCTCGCTGCGCTACCAGCAGCGCAACAAGTACCAGGGCCAGTTCCTGGCCAACTTCAAGCGCGGCGGCGGCGACTACATGGGTATCGCCGGCCATCCCAACGATGCCGCACACATCCCCGCCCCCGTTCGCTCGTACATGCCCAACGACTTCGGCCTGTACAACATGGCCGGCAACGTCAACGAGTGGACGGCCGACGTGTATCGCCCGCTGACGCCCGTGACGCTGCGCGACGTCGAAGACCACGACCTCAACCCCTTCCGCGGCAACCGCTTCCAGACCAAGGTGCTGGATGAGGACGGCCGCCCCGTGGAGAAGGACAGCCTCGGTCGCCTGCGCTACCGCGACATCGAAGACGACGAGGTGGCCGACCGCGAAAACTACAAGCGCGGCTACCTGTACGATTACCTCGACGGCGACGAGCAGTCGGAAGCATACTACGACTACGGCAAGAGCACACTCATCAGCGACAAGGCCCGCGTCATCAAGGGCGGCTCGTGGCGCGACCGCGCCTACTGGCTCTCGCCCGGCACGCGCCGCTTCATGGAGGAAGACAAGGCCTCGCGCGACGTAGGCTTCCGCTGCGCCATGACGCGCACGGGCAGCCCCACCGGCAACAACGACGCCGGAGGCCTCACCTTCAAGACGCGCACCAGGCCTGTGAAGCGACGCTACAAGTAATCCTCTTCGCCTTTCGGCAAATGCAATCCCCTGTCCGCCAGGCATGCTGCGGGCAGGGGATTTGCGTTTATGCGCAGGGGTATACTCAAATCAAAGTGGCTTGGGAAATCCTGTTGCAGTGGTTGAGGGTTGAGAGTTTAAAGTTTAATGTTCAGGTTTTCATATACTTATGAGGGTATGGGGTGTTTGCTGAAATACTCGGTTCCTCGGTTCCTCACTCATTGAAAGCGCAGCTTGACGCAGTTTTTGCAACTCTGTGAAAATCAGTGCATGCTCAGTGCATCTCTGTGTAACTGAAATGATTTTTCGACTTTTTTCAGCGGGCTCGTTCCTCGGTTCCTCGATTGCTCAATCAAAAATGTCCATCGTCTATCATCCATTGACTATCGTCAATAATTCCCAAACCGAATTGCGTTGAATATAATCGGTCAAATCGGCACTCTTCATTCATTCATTCATTCACTCACTCACTCCATCGTTCCGCCACTCGCTCGCTCCATCTCAAATCAACCGAAAGGCGCCAACTGCCTGTGGCGCTTTCCCCTGGCCATGCCTATTTTGCGCTTTCGCAAAAAACGACGACCATGACGCCTGCCCACGGCAAATACATTTGCATTCACGGCCATTTCTATCAGCCGCCTCGCGAAAACGCCTGGCTGGAGGTGATCGAGGTGCAGGAGAGCGCCGCGCCCTTTCACGACTGGAACGAGCGCATCAACTACGAGTGCTATGCGCCCAATGCGGCCGCCCGCATTCTCGACAAGGACAACTACATCATCAACATCATCAACAACTACGCCTGGATCAGCTTCAACTTCGGCCCTACGCTGTTGTCGTGGATGGCCCAGGCCGACCCCGACACTTGGCGCGCCATCCAGGAAGCGGATCGCAAGAGCATGGCACACTATGACGGCCACGGCTCAGCCATGGCACAGGCCTACAACCACCTGATCATGCCGCTGGCCAATGCGCGCGACCGCGAGACGCAGACCATCTGGGGCAAGCGCGACTTCGAGTACCGCTTCGGGCGCGCCCCCGAAGGTATGTGGCTGCCCGAGACGGCCGTCGATACGGCAACGCTGGAGGTGTTGGCCGCTCACGGCATCAAATTCACCGTGCTGGCGCCGCGGCAGGCCAAAGCGTGGCGCCGCATCGGTGACAGCCAGTGGATAGAAGGGGGCGTAGACACGCGTCGCCCCTATCTGTACCGCCTGCCTTCCGGCAAAACGATCGCCCTGTTTTTCTACGATGGTGAGGTGGCGCAGGAAGTGGCTTTCAAGGGGTTACTCAACAGCGGCAAGGGCTATGCGCATCGCCTGCGGGAGCGCTTCGCCGACAGTGACGAGCCGCAGCTCGTGCACGTGGCCACCGACGGCGAGACCTACGGCCACCACCACCGCTACGGCGAGATGGCCCTGGCCGACTGCCTCGACACCCTGCGCCGAATGCCAGAGGTGCAACTGACCAACTATGCCTGGTATCTGGAGCAGTATCCGCCACAGTACGAGGTGCAGATCCACGAAAACAGCTCGTGGAGCTGCGTGCACGGCGTGGAGCGCTGGCGCAGCGATTGCGGCTGCCACACGGGCGGCCAACCCGGCTGGAACCAGGCCTGGCGCGCCCCGCTGCGCGAAGCCCTCGACTGGCTGCGCGACGAGCTGATACCCGTCTTCGAGCAGTACGGATCGCGCTATCTGAAGGATCCGTGGGCAGCCCGAAACGACTACATCGACGTCATTCTCGATCGTTCGCCGGAAAACGTGGATGCCTTTTTGCGCAAGCATGGCAAAAAGGACGTTCAGTGGACGCCCCAGGCCCGCACCACCGTGCTGCGCCTCATGGAAATGCAGCGCCACGCCCAGCTCATGTACACCAGTTGTGGGTGGTTTTTCAACGAGATCAGTGGCCTGGAGACCAACCAGATCCTGCAATACGCCCTGCGCGCCATCGAGTATGCATGGACGGTGTCGGGCAAAGAGCTGCATCCCGGATTCGAGGCGCGGCTTGAAAAGGCGCCCAGCAACGTGTACGACAATGGCGCGGTAGCCTACCGCCGCTTCGTATTGCCGGCGCGCGTGAGTCTCGAGCGCGTGGGCATGCACTATGCCGCTGCCTCGCTCTTCGAAGAGGAACCCGAACGCATGGAGCTGCTCAACTACGCTGCCCACAGCGACGACTACCAGCGCAAACGGGCGGGCAACTACATGGTGGCGCTGGGGCGCACGCGCGTCACTTCCAGACTGACGCTTTCGGAAAAGCGCTTCAGCTTTGCCGTGCTCTACCTGGGGCAGCAAAACATCGTGGGCCACATCTCTACCGGCATGAGTGCGGCCACCTTCGTCGAGATGAAGCGGCAGGTGTTCGACGCCTTCGACCGCAACGACCTGGCCGAGGTGTTGCGCCTGATGCACATCTTTTTCGGTGAGGAAAATTTCTCGGTCAACCACCTGTTCCTCGACGAGCGTCGCCGCATCCTGATGCAAATTACCGAAAGCAGCCTGGCCAAGGCCGAGGTGTCGGTGCGCGATATTTTCGAAGACAACTATCAACTCATGGCGGTGATGCGCGACAGCGGCATCCCCGTGCCGGAAGCATGGAAAAATGCGGCCCAGTTCGTGCTCAATACCGACCTGTTGCATTTGTTGAAAAATGGAACGCTGCATCCGTGCAAGCTGGCCCAGCTCGAAGCCGAGTTCAGGCGGTGGCAAGTGGCTCTGACCAATGTGCCCACCCTGAAAAAGGCCGCCGAAGACCGCATCTACCGGCACCTGCATGGGCTGCGCAGGGCCGATACCGGAAAGAAGCAAATCGAGCAGTTGATCACGACACTGGAAACCCTGCGGTCGCTGGGCCTCGAACTCGAACTGTGGAAAGCCCAGAACGAGTGGTTCTCGCTGGCCGAAGCCGTGGCGTCGGGGCGCCACACCTGGACCGATAAAAGCTGTGCGAAAGCCTTTGCCCGTCTGGGCGAAATGTTGCGCATGCGTGTTCCTCTACAAGTGGAAAAGCAATGAAACGCTACGATACCGAGACACTCTACCAGATCTATCTGCGCCATCCGAAAGTGGTCATCGACAGCCGAGAGGTGACGGAGGGCTGCATCTTTGCCGCCTTGCGCGGCGAGCGCCACGACGGGCACGAGTTTGCCGAAGAGGCACTGGCTGCCGGTGCGGCTTTCGCGCTGATTGACAATCCGCTCTTCCAGCGCGGCGACCGCTATCTGCTCGTGGAACACACTGTGCTGGAGGCCTTGCAGGCACTGGCGCGCCGCCACCGTCAGCGTTTCACCATTCCCGTGTTGGGCATCACGGGCTCGAACGGCAAGACGACGAGCAAGGAACTGTGCCATGCCGTGCTGTCGAAAGCTTGGCGCGTACACGCCACCCCCGGCAACTGGAACAACCACATCGGTTTGCCGCTGACGCTGCTGTCCATGCCGCCCGACACCGAGGTGGCGGTCATCGAGATGGGCGCCAGTGGTCCGGGCGAGATCGCCTTCCTGTGCCAGATCGCCCGCCCCACGCACGGCCTGGTGACCAATGTAGGGGCCGCCCACCTCGAAGGCTTCGGCAGCCTCGAAGGCGTGCGGCGCACCAAAAAGGAACTCTACGACTTTCTCGCCGCCCACGACGGCACGGCTCTCGTCAACCTCAACGAGCCGCACCTGGCCGAAATGGCAGCGCACGTGCGCAAGCGCGTGTACTTCGGCGATCGCTGCGCCGGAGTGCAGCCCTGCGTGCAGGGAACCCTGTTGCGCGACTTCCCGGAAGTGGTGTTGCAGGCCCGGCTGCTCGATGGCGCCGCCTTGCAGGCGGAAAGCCGCCTGGCCGGCCGCCACAACTATCAGAACCTGCTGGCGGCAACGACCGTGGGTTCCTTTTTTGGCGTAAGCCCGGAAAAAATTGCAGCGGCCATGGCCGAATACGTCCCGCGCAACCAACGCTCGGAAGTGCGCACGCGCGGCCCGTTTCGCATCCTGCTCGACGCCTACAACGCCAATCCCGTCAGCATGCGCCATGCCCTCGACACCTTCGCCCGCTGGACCGAGCGACCCCGCGTGGCCGTGCTGGGGCACATGCTCGAGCTGGGCACAGAAAGCGACAGAGCGCACGACGAACTGGCTGCTTACGCAAAAAGCCTGGGCTTCGAGCACGTCTTGCTGGCCGGCGAAGCATTTCGGCGCGCAGCCAAGACTCATGGCCTGCCCTGGCTATCCGATGCGGCGGCCGTGGCGGCCTGGTTTGCCGAAAGGCAGTGGCCACGAGACACGGCCGTGCTGCTCAAGGGGTCGCGAGGCATCGCCCTGGAAAAAGTGCTCGAATTCCCGCCCTTCGCCGAAAGCTGAACTGCCGGTGGTGTCCTT
The DNA here is from genome assembly GCA_015490175.1 of Saprospiraceae bacterium. Taxonomy (GTDB): domain Bacteria; phylum Bacteroidota; class Bacteroidia; order Chitinophagales; family Saprospiraceae; genus WFYJ01. The sequence continues at coordinate 12,744 of WFYJ01000045.1, forward strand.
GAACAGATGAGTACACATCCCGAAAAGGAAGCGGGTGCAAAAAGGGGGAACGTGCAGGGTTGAGGGTTTAGCGTTCAGGGTTTAAAGTTTAAAGTTTTTCTTGTTGACTATCAGTTTTTTGTCAAATCCTCGGTTCTTCGGTTCTTCGGTTCCTCAGCCATTGCAACCGCAGCCTTCGGCCGCAGAAGACGCAGTTTGCGCGCGGTTTTTGCAACTCTGTGAAAATCAGTGCATGCTCAGTGAACTCTGTGTAACTGAATGATCTTTCGGACTTTTTTCAGCAGGCTCAAATCCTCGCTTCTTCGGTTTCTCGGTTCCTCAGCCATTGCAGCCGCAGCCTTCGGCCGCAGAAGACGCAGTCGTCGCGGAGTTTGCACAATGCAGTCACTCCCCCTCTCTTCTCTCTTCACTCCTTCACTCCATCGCGGTGGCGACCTTGCTCAGCGAATTTTCGCAAAATTTTTCCATCAACCCTTTCGCCTTATCGGCAAAAGGCATAAATTTGTTAGCGAAAATTCGCTCATTTCGCAACTTTTTAAAAATCAGCATCATGGCAACCGAGACCATCGATAAAAACCAGGAAGTGCTCAAGGGAGGCGAGTTCATCGTTCGCGATGCACGACCCGAAGACATCTTCATCCCCGAGGAGATCAACGAGGAGCAGCAGATGATTCTGCAGACGGTGCGCGACTTCGTGGCGCAGGTGGGCGACAAGGGCGGCAAGCTGGAATATCAGCCGCAGCTCCTCGAGCAGGCCGGCGAACTGGGGCTGGTGGGTGCGCACATTCCCGAGGAATACGGCGGCATGGGGCTCGACACCAATACCAATACCGTGTTGGGCGAAGCCCTTGGCCATATCGGTGGCGGGTTCACGACCACTTTTGCGGCGCATATCGGCATTGGCATGCTGCCCATCTACTACTTCGGCACCGAAGAGCAGAAAAAGAAGTATCTGCCCAAGCTCTGCACGGGCGAGTGGAAGGCCTCGTACTGCCTGACCGAGCCGGGCAGCGGCTCCGACGCACTGGCCGCCAAGACGCGTGCCGACCTTTCGGAAGACGGCAAACACTACATCATCAACGGCCAGAAGATGTGGATTTCGAATGCCGGTTTTGCCGACATCTTCATCGTTTTTGCAAAAGTCAACGGCGAGCAATTCAGTGCCTTCATCGTGCCGCGCGAATCAGAAGGCCTGACGCTGGGCCCCGAGGAGAAAAAGATGGGCATCAAGGGCAGCTCGACGCGCCAGGTGTTCTTCGAGAACGTGAAAGTGCCCGTAGAGAACCTGCTCGGCGAAATCGGCAAGGGCCACAAGATCGCCTTCAGCGTGCTCAACATCGGTCGCTTCAAGCTGGGCCTCATGTGCAGTGGTGCCGGGCAGCGTTGCATTGACATCAGCACCAGGTATGCCAACGAGCGCATCCAGTTTGGCGTGCCCATATCGAGCTTTGGCGCCATCAAGTTCAAGCTGGCCGAGCAGGCCATCCGCAACTTCGCCTTGCAATCGGCTGTATATCGCGTGTCGGACCTGCTTCAGGACAAGACCCACAAGCTGATGGAAGAGGGCATGGCACATTCCGATGCCCAGCAGCATGCCGCCGAAGCGTACTCGATCGAGTCGGCCATTATCAAGGTGGCCGGTTCGGAAGTGCTCGACTACCTGGTGGACGAGATGGTGCAGATCCACGGGGGCTATGGCTATTCGGAAGAGTACCCGGCTGCCGAGGCCTATCGCGATGCGCGTATCAACCGCATTTACGAGGGCACCAACGAGATCAACCGCCTGCTGATGGTCAAGCAACTGCTGAAGAAGGCCATGAAGGGCGAGCTCGACCTGACGGGGCCGGCATGGGCCGTGCAGAAGGAGCTGGCCAGCATGCCTTCATTCGAGCAGCCTTCCGGCAAATACGGCCATGAGCACAAGGCCGTCAAGGACTTCAAGAAAATCATTCTGATGGTGGCCGGTGCCGCCGCCAAGATGCAGATGGATGGCCAGCTCGACCTGACCACCGAGCAGGAGATCGTGATGAACGTGGCCGACATGATGATCGACCTGTATCTGGCCGAGAGCCTGCTGCTGCGCGTCGAAAAGCTCGATGGCCGCAGCGACAAGCCGGTCCGCCAGGAAGTGTACGATGCCATGCTGAAAGTCTTCTTTACCGACGCCCAGGCGCGCATCCACAAGTCGGCCAGCGACGCGCTCATGTCGTTTGCCGAAGGCGACCTGCTCAAGACCTTCCTCATGGGCCTGAAGCGATTCACCAAGTATCCGCCGGTCAATGTGAAAGACGAACGTCGGAAGGTAGCCAATGCCCTCATCGAGGCCAATGGCTTCTGCTTCTGAGTTTCATACACTCGTCATGCCATAACTCGCCAATTGTGGTATGGGCCGGTCCGCACGTCGGGCCGGCTTTTTTTGTGGGGAAATCGATTGTGGGGTGATATGATGGTTGAGGGTTTAGAGTGTAGAGTTTAGGGTTTAAAGTTTAGGGTTTAAAGTTTAAAGTTTAAAGTTTTTCTTGCTGACTATCAGTTTTTTATCAAATGATCGATTCCTGAGTCCCCTGAAAAAAACCAAAATCTCACGCAAAACTTGTTCCGACTCGTCGGAAAGCTTGTCCCCGGCAAGCCGGGACAAGCTCCGACGCCAGTCGGGAACGCAAAAGCCTGTCCCGAGTATCGGGAGCTTGCCCCCGGTAAACCGGAGCTTGTTCCGACTTGTCGGAAGCAGGCTCCGACTCAAGTCGGGAGCTCGTCCCGACTCAAGTCGGGAACGCAACGATTCGCAATGAGTTTTTTATTTTAAATCAAAATGTTATCTATAATGTATACGCG
>WFYJ01000046.1 GCA_015490175.1 Saprospiraceae bacterium
CCGCAGCCTTCGGCCGCAGAAGATGCAGCGTTGACGCAGTTTGCGCGCTCGGTCACTCCCTCACTCCATCTCTCCTCTCTCCATCTCGGAAAATCGTCCATTGACCATCGTCCATCGTCAAAAATTCCCAAACCGAATTGCGTTGAGTATAACCATAAAAAAACCTCTCCCTTCGATGCTGCCTCCTCAACCAGTGCCTCTCAGCAGGTCGGGTCGGTTCAGCAGCATTTCATTGCTACCCAGATCGAGGCGGACGGCCTGCGGGAAGATTTTGGCGAAAGCCGACTCGAAAAAGCGGCGGTTGGCTTCCCGGTCCCGATCGGTCGCGGCCAGACGGTTGTACATCAGCACGCCGCCCGGTCGCAACAGGGTGCGCAAAGCCGTGAGAAACGCTTCCGTCTCGAACTGCGGCGGCACGGTATCATCCACGAAGATGTCCATGGCGATGAGGTCGAAAGCCGGCTCGGGTGCCTGCACCTGCACCCAGTGCCAGGCATCGGCGCAGACGACCTGCAGGGGGGCCTCGAGGCGCGAAAGCACGTATTTCTGCGCCAGGTAAATGACCGACTCATCGCGCTCGACGGCCGTATAGGTGCCCCCGAAATGGTACACTTGTTCGAGTATCCAGGGCACACTGCCCAGCCCCAGGCCGAGCACGAGCACCTCGCGCCCCGGCAGCTGCTCGAGCGCCATTTGCCGAAAGGCAGACCGGAAGTTGAGATAGAGGTCTTCGAAGGAATAGACGGCATGGGCGGTACACAACTGGTAACGGCCGCGCTTGAGACTGACGTACAGGTGCGGATTGAGCGGCCCGGGCGCGCTCTCGATGTGCCACTCGAACAGATAGCTGAGCCATATTTTCCACCAGGGCTGTCTCATGCGCCTTTTTCCCAGTGCCGGAAACGGGCCGACTCTTCGAATACCCTCATGAGGATGAGCCGATCGTCGGGGGCAAGCGGCACCTTGCGGCGCGCCATGACGCGTTCGGCTGTGGCGATGGCCTTGTCGAAGCGGTAGGTGGACCAACCGCCCGGGCCGCCCCATGCAAACGATGGGATGAAGTTGCGCGGATAGCCGGCACCGAAGATATTGGCCGACACGCCAACCACCGTGCCCGTATTGAACATGGTATTGATGCCGCACTTGCTGTGGTCGCCCATGAACAGGCCACAGAATTGCTGGCCGGTGCGCACGAAGCCCTCCTTTTCGTAGCTCCACAGCTTCACCTCGCCGTAGTCGTTCTTGAGGTTGGAGCAGTTGGTGTCGGCGCCGAGATTGCACCACTCGCCGATTACCGAATTGCCCAGGTAGCCGTCGTGGGCCTTGTTGGAGTAGCCCAGAAAGACGACGTTTTGCACTTCGCCGCCCACCTTGCACCAGGGGCCGATCGTGGTGCCGCCATACACCCTGGCGCCCATCTTGATCACGGCGTGGTCGCAAATGGCCAGCGGTCCGCGCAACAGGCTGCCCTCCATCACCTGCGCTTCCCTGCCAATGTAAATGGGCCCGGCAGCGGCGTTGAGGGTGGCCCCTTCCACCACAGCCCCTTCCTCCACGAACACTTCGCCCTCGCCAATGACGGTATTGGAGGAGCTCAAGGGCTGCGAAGGCCGCCCCTGTGTCAGCAACTCGAAATCGAGACGTATGGCGCGATCGTTGAGCAAAAAGATGTCCCAAAGCTGACGCACCTGCAGCAGCTCCAGGCCTTCGAGCTCGTAGCTCGTCAGTTCCTCCACCTCTTCTTCCTCGAGCAACCTGTCGAACTGGGCTTTGTCGATGCGGGCAGCCACCAACTCATCATCATAGACGTAGGCCTCGTTGACGTCGAGCGCGCGGATGCGTGCGACCAACTCGGGCGTGGGCAGAATGGCCCCATTGATGATGTAATTGTCCTCGGCCATCGAGATGGGGTACTTGTCGGACAGGTACTCCTCGGTGATGAAAGAGCCCTTGCCGCCAAGCACGCGTTCCCACTTCTGGCGAATGCTCAGAATGCCCAGGCGCAGCTCCGACACAGGGCGCGTCCAGGTGAAAGGCAACAGGGCGGTGCGCACTTCCCCATCGAAGAGGATGATGTTTTCCATAACCAGTGATTCACAGTGTCAGGTGTCGCAATTTTCGAGAGCAATATACTCGAAACAGAAAAGTCGGGGCCAACCCGCCAATGAGGATTTTGGTGGTGTCCCTGATTTTGATCGAGGATGTTGATGCGCTGGCTGTGCCAGCGGGATTGAGACACCGCTGCGCGGTGGTGTTGAGCGCGTCTATACTCAAATCAAAGTGGTGCGGGAAATCCTGTTGCAATGGTTGAGGGTGTAATGTTGGTTGAGAGTTGAGAGTTGAGGGTTGAGAGTTGAGAGTTTAAAGTTTAAAGTTTTTCTTGTTGATTGTCAGTATTTTGCCAAACAATCTATTCTTCGGTTCTTCGGTTCCTCATCCATTGAAACCGCAGCCTTCGGCCGCAGAAGACGCAGCGTTGACGCAGTTTGCGCGCTCGGTCACTCCCTCACTCCATCTCTCCATCTCGGAAAATCGTCCATCGTCCATCGTCAAAAAGTCCCGAACCGAATTGCGTTGAGTATACAGGACACCAGTCATGAGGGTTCGGCAACAAAAGAAAAAGCCCTGACGCAGTGCAATCAGAGCTTTCTCCGGGACAGGCGCACGATCTGCGCTGTCAGTTCTCTTTGTCCTTCCTGGCGAAGCGCGTGTTGGCGAACTTCTTGTTGAACTTGTCGATACGGCCGGCCGTATCCACGAACTTCATCTTGCCCGTGAAGAAGGGATGCGAGCGGTTCGAGATCTCGAGCTTGATCAGCGGGTACTCGTTGCCGTCTTCCCACACGATGGTTTCCTTGGTGGGAGCACAGCTACGACCCAGCCAGGCTTCGCCGCAAGAGAAATCCTTGAATACTACGACGCGGTAGTTTTGCGGATGGATGTCTTTTTTCATCGTTGCTGCAATTTTGAGTGGCCTGTCGGCAAAATACGCAATCACATGCACCCGAAGTGCATCGTTTTCAAAACGGTGGGCAAAGGTAAGTGTTTTGCCCATTCCTGCCAACCCCCCGAACAACAATTCACCCAAACATGCCAGATGTAAAGTGGTTTGGAGAAAACCGGTTGGGACCGATTGTGACCGATTGTGGAAACTGCGCGACGACTGCGGTTTTTGGCTGAGGAACCGAAGAATCGGGGAACCGAGGAACCGAGGAATCGAGGATTTGAGCAAAGAGGCTTGCTGAAAAAAGTCGAAAAATTTTCAGTTACACAGAGCGCCACTGAGAAGACAATGATTTTCACAGAGTTGTAGGCCCTCAACCATACACCCTCAACCCTCAACCTGGCCAAAAACTGCGCGCAAACTGCGTGAATCTGCGGCCGAAGGCTGCGGTTTTTGGCTGAAGAACCGAGCAATCGAGGAATCGAGGATTTGACAAAAATATGATATTCAACAAGAAAAACTCTCAACTCTCAACCCTCAACCCTCAACCAATGCCACATGATTTCCCGAACCACTTTGATTTGAGTAAACCACTCGTGCGAATTTCGTGCGCTCGATCACTCCCTCACTCCATCTCTCTTCTCTCCATCTCGGAAAATCGAGCATCGTCAATAATTCCCGAACCGGATTGCGTTGGGTATATTGTATTCCTACCTTGCACCCAAAGCCATTTGCATGAAACGACGCATTCTGGGCGTGGATCCCGGCACCAATCTGCTGGGCTATGCCATCCTCGAGGTGAAGGGACGCACGTTGCGCGTGGTGGAGCTGGGCGTCATCAGGCTGGGGCATCTCGCCACGCACCAGCTCAAGCTCAAACGCATCTTCGAGAAGCTGCAAACCCTCATCGAGCACTACCGACCCGACGAGATGGCCATCGAAGCGCCCTTCTACGGCAAGAACGTGCAGAGCATGCTCAAGCTGGGGCGCGCCCAAGGGGTAGCCATGGCTGCCGGCCTCACCAAAGGGCTGCACATCACCGAGTACTCTCCCAAAAAGGTCAAGCTGGCCATCACCGGCAACGGCAATGCCGCCAAGGAGCAGGTAGCGGCCATGCTGCAGCAGATCCTCAAAGTCGACCTGGGTGGCCAGACGCTCGACGCCACCGACGCACTCGGCGTGGCCCTGTGCCATCACTACCAGGCCCACAGCCTCACCGGCAAAAGCAAGCGCTATTCCAACTGGGCCGAATTCCTCAAAGACCACCCGGACAGAAAGGGCTGAGCAGCAGGAGTCTTTTGAGAGAGAGCGATGGCGTGACAGAGCGATGGAGTGACGGAGTGAAGGAGTGACAGAGTGAAGGAGCGACAGCGTGAGGCGAGCTACCGGTTCCACCATTTTTGCCATTTCCGCCATTTCTGCCCTACTCCACCACCACTTTTCCCTGCCAGCGCTGCTTTTCCACCGCCAGTTGCATCAGATAGACGCCTTTCGGCAAATGTGCCACGGACACCTGCCATTCGGCGGCGGCGGGCAAGGCGCGCGTCTCCAACAGCCGCCCCTGCAGATCGTACAGCCGCAGCCGCGCGCCGACAGGCGGCATTTGCGGAAGCGCAAGAGTCAACCGGTCGTGTGCGGGGTTGGGCCAGAGCCGCAAGACGCCCGCCGCGGCCACCGGTGCCGTGGTAGCCGTAGGCAGCGGCGGGGGCACGAGCGAGTCGAGGGGCCAGGTCTGGATGCTGCGGGCGAAAGTGGCGGCGATGAGGCGGTGGCTGACCGGATCGTACTCCAGGTCGAACACAGGCACGAACGGCAGGTTGCCGCCCACGCGGAACCACTCGGCGCCGCCGCTCGTGCTGCCGTACACGCCCCCGTCGGATGCCACGAAAAGGACGCTGTCCTGATAGCCTGGCAGGATGAGGATGTCGTTGAGGGCCAGGTCGGGCAGGTTGCTGCTGATGTCCTGCCAGCTCTGGCCGCGATCGTCGGAGCGGTGCACGCGCGGGATGAACTCGTTGTCGCGATAGCCCGAGTGCGTCACGTACACGCGATCGGGAAAAGCGGGCGATGCCTTGACTTCGGTGACGTAGCGGTCGGGCAGGCCGGCGCTCACATTGGTCCAGGCGTTGGGGTCGAGCGGGTCTTCGGCGCGCCACACGTTGCCGTCGGAGGTGCCCACGTAGAGCAACCCTTCCACCAGCGGCGACTCCGACAGGGCCGAGATGTTGTGATTGCGCGGATGGGTGATCAGGCCATCGGTCAGGTCGGCGCTGATGGCATACCACTGGGGCACCACGCCCGCATCGCTGCGGAAGACGCGGTAGGTGCCATAGTACATCACGTCGGGATCGTGCGGGCTGATGAGGTAGGGCGTGTTCCAGTTCTGGCGATCGCCCGAGGGGATGCCGTTGGTGGCCGGCTCCCAGTTCTGGCCGCCGTCCTGCGACACGCTGACGTTGCCGTTCTGCGTTTCGACGTAGATGACCGAAGGCATGTCGGGGCGAAAGCGCACCTGGAAGCCGTCGCCGCCGTAGAGGCGCGGCCAGTCGTTGATGAAGGTGTAGTTGCCCGCCGTGATGCCGTTGTCCTGTGCGCCACCGTAGTACAGGTCGGGCTCATGGGGGCTCCACGCCACGCGGTAGAACTGGGTGGTGGGGATGTTTTCGAGGTCTTCCCATGTCTGGCCGCCATCGGGCGTTTTGTACAGGCCGCCATCGGTAGCCAGATACATGGCCCCCGACGGGCCGAACACCAGATCGTGCTTGTCGGCATGGATGTCGTATTGCCACCAGGGCGGCGTGGCTTTCTGCCAGGTGTCATTTGCCGAAAGGCGCTCCCACAAATCTACGCCCAGGATATACAGGTGATCGTCGTTGTCGGGATGCACCTCCATGTGGCCGAAGTACCAGCCAAAACCGCCGAGGGCGCTCTCGAGGCCGGCCACGCTGATGCTCTGCCACGTATCGCCGTAGTCGGTGCTCAGGTAGATGCCGTGTATCTGTGCGTTGCTGCCCACATAGCGCACGTACAGCTTGCCGGGCGTGGTGCGCGACACGGCCATGGTGGTGCGCCCCAGATTGCCGGTAGTGGGCAGGCCGCCCGCGAGGGCCTCCCAGGTGTCGCCGCCGTCGGTGCTGCGCCACACGCGCGCACCCGGCCCGGTGATGATGCTTTCCTCGTTGTTGCGGATGCGGTCCCAGCCGCTGGCGAAAAGGATGTCGGGGTTGAACGGATCCATATCGAGGTCGCTGATGCCGGCCTGGTCGCTGACGAAGAGCACCTGTTGCCACGTCTGTCCGCCGTCGGTGCTGCGGTACAGGCCGCGATGTGAGTTGCGCTCGAAGGGCAGGCCCATGGTGGCCACGAAGAGCGTCTCTGGGTCGGCAGGATGCACCACGATGCGCGTGACGATGGCCGTCTCGGCCAGGCCGAGGTGCTGCCACGTCTGGCCGCCGTCGGTGCTGCGCCACAGGCCGTCGCCGATCATGGGGTAAAAAGTGATGTTGGGGTCGCCCAGGCCCACGTACACTGTCTCGGGATCGGAAGGGTCGAGCGTGATGTCGCCCACGGCCTGCCAGATGTGGTCTTCCATGAGGGGCGTCCAGGTGGCGCCGCCGTCGGCGGTTTTCCACAGGCCGCCGTTGGAAAAGCCCACGTACAGGATGTTTTCGTCGTCGGGGTGTACGGAGATGCAGTTGATGCGCGCGCCGAGGTTGCCCGGCCCTTCCACGCGCCAGTCGGCATGCCAGCCCCCGCTCCGCTGGGGCATTTGCGCAAGCGCCTGCTGACGTGCCTGCGCCATGCCCCGCACATAGCCCTTGATGCCGGGCACGCGGTCGGGCCAGTGGCGCGACAGAAACCAGCCCTCCCATGGCTTGCAGGCGGCGCCGGCTGCCGCAGCATCCATGGTTTGGCCTTTCGGCAAATGAGACCCGCCGGTGCGTTCGGGCTCCCCGGCAGGATACGGGCACGTCAGGAACAGCAACAGATCGCAGAGCAGCAACGGCAAGAGGATGCGAAGGAAGCGGGATGACTTCATATCGTTGAGGGTTGGCATTGCAAGAGTATCGGGCCTTTTCCCCTCCAATTTACGGGCATCCAGCCCAAAGATGCGCGCAAGGGGTGCGTTCGCGGCATCTTCTCGCAAGGGCGCCGACAATATGTCCACAGGTGCCTCCCCTGCTCCATCCAATGATTTTCATCATCGCCTTCCGGCAAAAGGCGCCTCTACTTTTGCCCGACAACCGGAATTCAAACATCAATTTCCACCCCATGCATCAGAAGGTCACCATCGAGCCGTTCCGCATCAAGGTAGTGGAACAGATTCGACTCACCACGCGCGAGCAACGGGAAGCCTTTTTGCGGCAAGCAGCCTACAATCCCTTCCTGCTCAAGTCCGAACAGGTCATCATCGACCTGTTGACCGACAGCGGCACTTCGGCCATGAGCGCCGAACAGTGGGCCGCCATCATGCGCGGCGACGAAAGCTACGCCGGCGCCAGGAGCTGGGAACGCCTCGAAGCCGTCATCAAAGACCTGACGGGCTACCCCTACATCCTGCCCACGCACCAAGGGCGCGCCGCCGAGCACCTGCTCTACACCCGCCTGGGCGGGCCGGGAAAGGTGTTCATCAGCAATACCCACTTCGACACCACCCGCGCCAACATCGAGTTTTCGGGCGCCCGAGCCATCGACATTCCCATCCCCGAAGCGCGCCGCCCCGAAGCCATCCATCCCTTCAAGGGCAATATGGACACCGCCCGCCTCGAAGCACTCATAGCGCAGCATGGCGCCGACAAAATCGGCGCCGTCATCCTGACGGTGACCAACAACAGCGGCGGCGGGCAACCCGTCAGCATGGCCAATGCACGCGAGGTGTCGCGCATCTGTCGCAAGCACGGCGTGCGCTTCATCCTCGATGCCTGCCGCATCGCCGAAAATGCCTACTTCATCAAGCATCGCGAGCCGGGATACGAAGACAAGAGCTACCGCGAGATCGCACAGGAGATGTTTCGCCTGGCCGACGGCTGCGTCATGAGCGCCAAAAAGGACGGGCTGGTCAACATCGGGGGCTTCCTGGGGCTCAACGACCTGGAGCTGGCCCTGCAGTGCCGCACCGTGCTGATCATCACCGAAGGCTATGCCACCTATGGCGGATTGGCCGGCCGCGACATGGAAGCCATGGCCGTGGGCCTGCAGGAAGTATTCGATCCCGACTACCTGCACTATCGCATCACCAGCACGGCCTACCTGGGCAACAAGCTCGACGAACTGGGCGTGCCCATCGTGCGGCCGGTAGGTGGCCACGCCGTCTATGTCGATGCCCGCGCCTTCTATCCGCACATTCCCGTCGAGCAATATCCGGGTCAGGCGCTGGTGTGCAACCTCTACCTCGAAGGCGGCATCCGCTGCTGCGAAATAGGCTCGGTGATGTTCGGCAAATACGACGAACAAGGCAAACTCATCCCGGCAGCCATGGAGCTGGTGCGCCTCGCCATCCCGCGCCGCGTCTATACCCAGAGCCATATAGACTACGTGATCGAAACCTTTGCCGAACTGATGCAGCACCGCGACAAGGCACATGGCTTTCGCATCACCTGGGAGCCGCCATTCCTGCGCCACTTCACGGCCCGCTTCGAACCGGCAGGAGGAGCAGAGGATTGAGATCCCGACCGGGGGCGGGTCAGGCCGCGCGGCGGTGCTGAGAGAGTGCGACGCAGTGAAATGCCCGGGCCGAGTACAGGGTCCCGACAGTGTCACGTCGTCACGTCGTCACGGTGTCACGTCGTCACGGTGTCACGTCGTCACGTCGTCACGTCGTCACGGTGTCACGTCGTCACGATGTCACGTCCTGTCAATGCGCAAAATCCCGCTCGAAGTCGCCGCGGATGCGCTCGATGGGCGGGTTGTAGTAGCCGAATTTCAGGTCGGGAAACTCGTCGCGCAGCAATTGCATGAGTTGTTTGATGCCGAGGGGCTCCTCGGTATCGTCCACGCCGACGCGAGCCAGATACCAGTCGGGGTCGATGTTGAAGTTGCGCCACTGAATCATGTTGAGGCCGGTGTCGTGGATGAGGCGGCGCAGCGCTTCGTATTCGGCCTGGGTGTCGGTCATGCCGGGAAAGACGAAGTAATTGATGCTGGCCCAGCGGTCGTAGCGACGCATGACGCGCAGACTTTCGACCACATCTTCGAAGGAGTAGTTGTTGGGGCGGTAATAGGCCGTGTAGAGGTGTTCCTGTGCCGAGTTGAGGCTGACGCGGATGCTGTCGAGGCCGGCCTTGCACAGTTCCTCGACGGCCTCGGGGCGCGAGCCGTTGGTATTGATGTTGATGCTGCCGCGATCGGTGAACTTGCGGATCTGGATGATGGCATCGCGGATGGTCTCCCACATGAGCAGGGGCTCGCCCTCGCAGCCCTGCCCGAAGCTGACGATCGGGTAAGGCGCCTCCATGAGGTGCGGCACGGTGTATTCGACGATCTCGGCCACCTCGGGCTTGAATGCCAGGCGGTCGTGGCTGCTGACGATGACTTCGTCTTCGGGTTGCAGCGAGATGCAGCCGATGCAGTTGGAGTTGCAGGCGGGCGACGAGGGCACGGGGCACTCCCACCGGCCCATGAAGTAGTTGCGCACGGCAGGGCAGTGATACGTCAGGGCGCAGTTTTCTGCGAGGTGCTCCACGAGGCGGTTGTGCGGGTATTGCTTCCGCAAACGGCGGATGCCCTCCTTCACCTTGCGATCGTCAAAGCCGCCGCACTCCTGCCGGATGTCGCGCTCGATGCGCACGGCCGGCACCCAGAATTCATCGTCGTACCAGCCCACGGCCGTGTAGCAGAACAGCGGCAACACGGGCGCGCCGGGCTCGGTGGTGTAGGCCGCAAGGTACAGACCCGTGTGTGCGGGCGGAATGAACGCCGCCACGGCCCACCCCAGCGTGCTCTCGCGGATCTCGCCCGTTTCCACGTCGATGCCCAGTGGGCGACGGCCGGGCAGCTCGTATAAACTGCCGCCTTCGGGCAGCGGCATCCAGTCTTCGTCGGGCACGGGACAGGCATACCAGCCGGCACGGCCAGGCGCATAGAGGCTGGTGTCTTCGTACACGTTGCCCTGGCCGTCGGAATAGAGCACCCAGGGGCTGTGTGGCAGTCGTTTCGAGGTGGCCATGAACGCCTTTTTTACGTTGATTCTGTTTCGGTTGGCAAAGGTAAGGCGCAGACTCGACGGCTGAAACTCGCAGCCGCCCGGTGGTTGATATACTCAACGCAATTCGGTTTGGGAATTTTTGACGATGGACGATGGTCAATGGACGATTTTCCGAGATGGAGAGAGGAGAGATGGAGTGAGGGAGTGACCGAGCGCGCAAACTGCGTCAACGCTGCATCTTCTGCGGCCAAAGGCTGCGGTTTCAATGAGTGAGGAATCGAGGAACCGAAGAACCGAGGAATCGAAGAATGAGGCCACTGAAAAAAGCCGAAAAATTATTCGGTTACACAGAGTCCCAC
>WFYJ01000047.1 GCA_015490175.1 Saprospiraceae bacterium
CTTTGCCGACCGCAACGGCAACGGCCGCATCGAGCTGCCGGGCGAGCTGCCCGCACAGCCGGACTATACCGAGATCATCCAGGAAAACCACTACTATCCATTCGGTCTGGAAATGTCCGGCCCGTGGGCACCCCCACAGACCCAGCCCGACAATCCCTGACGCTACGACGGCAAAGAGCACAACCCCGACCTCGGCCTCGACTGGTACGACTATGGGGCAAGGTGGTATGATGCTGCGGTGGGGAGGTTTACGGGAGTGGATCCTATTGCAGGCCAATAGAATATCGCAGATTGGTCAACTTATAATTATACATATAATAGCCCGATAGTAAATACTGATCCCGACGGACGTCTGCCAATACCAATAATAACAGGACTGGTCGGAGCTGCGGGAGGTTTGATATACGGATTGGCTTCTGGAAAAGGCTGGAAGCAAACACTTGCATTAACTGCGGGGGGATTTGTTTCAGGTGCTACATTGGGGATTGGAGTAGCAGGTGTTGCAGCGCTTGGCGGGGTGGAGGCTCTCGGCGGGGCAGGATCAAGTTACATTATTTTAGGCTCAGGTGTTGCTGGAGGTCTGGCAGGAAATGCCATTGAACAGGGCGTAAGAATTGCACTTGGAGAAAGTCAGTCTTTTAATGGTGAAGAGCTTGCCATTAGTGGGGCTTTTGGGATACCGGAAGTGGTTTTAGGTCCCTTTGAAAGTATAGCAGGAGGTGCGGCAAAAAACTTCATTAAGGGAAGGCTGAAAGAAATTTTCAAAAAATCAAACAGAGCTGCAATTCGACGAGCTCAAAAAGAAATTGTTCGTCAATTGAGGCAGCAGGTTATAGCAGGTGGCGGTATTTCGAAAAGGCAGTCAATACGGGCTGCCAAGAAATTAATTCAAGTTGCGCAGGAACAAAATTCGACTACATTAGAAGGTATAATTCGTTTTACTGAAGCTGGTGTTGATGTCTCTGTTAGTGCTTTGCGAACTACGGGGACAGATGAAATCAAAGCAAAAGTTTTGGAAGATGAGAGCAAATAAAAATACAAAATCATTCGCAATTATCATTTCGCTAATATTTTTTATTTCGTTTTATACTCAAAGAGCTATTATAGGAAATATTGGTTGGAACTATGGGCAATACTGGGTGGTACTGTCAGCAATAGTTAGTGGATTGGTAGCCGTTTATATTGGCCCTTTGTTGATTGATACCAGTACTCGTAAGCGAGGGATATTATTCTTGGGGGTATATGTGATATCCTTGGTGATTATGTTGTTGTTTTTAAAATACAAGGAATTTGCTGCAACGGATTTGATGGTTAGAGGTGTTTGGGAAACAAAGGAGCGTGATGGTGAAAACTTTATGTTGGATTTTTTTAAGGAAGATAGTTTGCGCTTGATTTTCATATTCGATCAAGGTGAGATTGTCCAAGAACAAGAGAGGGTGATGGGTTATAAGTGGAAGGGAAGGAAGTTGCAAATATATGACAAGGAAGGAAGATTACTTTTTGATTGGACAGTCAAGTTAGATCAGGATAGAATAATAATTTCGGAAGGAGAAGATGAACTGACCTTTTACAAGAAATAATTAAGCAATTGCAAGTTTTTTCAAGAGTGCGGAGTTTATGTGCTTAAAGACGAGAACGGAACAGTTGTAAGAACCGGGCACCTGGAAAGGAGAAAAAACGAGCATGAAAGGGGAGAGGAAACGGGCGGTTTGATATTTGGGTAGTGTCCCCGATCAACTGATTTCAAACTGCGTGTTCTGCGGCCGAAAGCTGCGGTTTTTGGTTGAGGAACCGAAGAACCGAGGAATCGATGATTTGAGCAAGCACCTGATAGTCAATGCAAAAAACGCTCAACGCTACACGCTCAACCCTCAACGATTCACCTTTCTGCAGCCGGGCCATTTTCGGGATGCGCGATCATCTATTTAAGGACACCACCCGCTCATGGTTGATATGGGCATACCATACAGTGAGTGAGGGCCCGTTGTCCGTGGCGACAACGGGGCACCTTCACTTCGGGTTGTGTGTCTCTCAACGCAGCGGCGGCAGCCGGTCGGGCTCGGCCTCGTAGATGAGGCGATAGACGGCCTCGAACACGTCTTCGGCATTGGGCTTGGCGAAGTAGTCGCCGTCGGTGCCGTAGGGCGTGCGGTGCTCGGCCGCCGTGACGGTGACGGGCTCGGAATCGAGGTAGCGATAGCCTCCCTGCACTTCGAGCACCTGCTGCATCATGTAGGCCGTGGCGCCGCCCGGCACGTCCTCGTCGAGGAAGACGACGCGGTTGGTTTTGGCCAGCGAGTGGACGATCACGCCTTCGAGGTCGAAGGGCAGCAGCGTCTGCACGTCGATCAGCTCGACCGAGATGCCGAACTCCTCGAGCAAGGCCATGGCTTCTTCGGCCACGGGCACGCACGAGCCATAGGTGACGATGGTGACATCGTTGCCTTCTTGCAACACTTCGGGCATGCCCATGGGCACGGTGTACTCGCCGATGTTGTCGGGCAGGCGCTCCTTGAGGCGGTAGGCATTGAGCCGCTCGATGATGATGCCGGGTTCGTCGCTCTGCAGCAGGGTGTTGTACATGCCGGCGGCCTGAACCATGTTGCGCGGCACGCACAGGTACATGCCTCTGATGGCATTGAGCAACATGCCCATGGGCGAGCCCGTGTGCCAGATGCCTTCGAGCCGGTGGCCGCGCGTGCGCACGATGGCCGGCGCTTTCTGCTTGCCATCGGAGCGGTAGCGCAGGGTGGCCAGGTCGTCGTTGAGGGGCTCGAGGCCGTAGATCAGATAGTCGAGATACTGGATTTCGCCGATGGGGCGCAGGCCGCGCATGGCCATGCCGATGGCCTGGCCCATGATGGTCCACTCGCGGATGCCGGTGTCGAAGATGCGGCTTTCGCCAAATTTGGCCTGCAGGCCGGCAAAGGCCTGGTTGACGCCGCCGATCTTGCCCACGTCTTCGCCGAAGGCAAACACGTGCGGGTGCTTTTCGAAAATGCGATCGAAGAAGGTATTCAGGATCTCATATCCGTTTTTCAGCGGACTGTTTTCGGAATATTTCGGTGGAATGACGGGCACGTTGAGTGCCGAGCGCGGCATGTCGGCAAAGAAGTTTTTGTGGTAGTAGTCCCTGGAGGCTTCCTGCTCTTTGTCGAGCCAGGCCGCGAGGCGGGCCCGTGCCGGGCTGTCGTGGCCGGCCGTGCGGAAGTACACCTGGCGTCCCAGCTTCACGATATCGGCCAGCAGCAGGGCCGGGTGTTGGGTAAGCGCCCGGATCTGGCGGCTCATGAATTCGTCGAGCTGCGGCAGCTCGCTCTTGAGCTGTTGGAAGATGTCGCGCATCTCGTCGAAAGCCTTGCGGATGGGTTCTTGGTAGCGCTTCCAGGCTTCGTCGCGGATCTGCTTGGCCAGCTTTTTCGCCTCGTCGCGGATCTGGTTCACCTCCTCGCGTGAGGCAATGCCCACGGCCACCATCCAGTCGCCCATTTGCTTGATGCCGTCGTATTCGGCTTCCCAGCGCAGGCGTTCCTTCGACTTGTAGCGTTCGTGCGAGCCGGAAGTGGAGTGCCCTTGCGGCTGCGTGCATTCCACCACGTGGAAGACGGCCGGCTCGTGCAGCTCGCGCACGCGGGCCAGCCCTTCGCTGAAGGTGCGGCGCAGCCCCTCGTAGTCCCATGCCTTGACGCGATGGATGCGCACGCCCTTTTCCGTCGGGCCGGGCTGGAAGCCGGAAAGCACTTCCGAGATGCTGCGCTTCGTAGTCTGGTATTCCTTGGGCACCGAGATGCCATAGCCGTCGTCCCAGACGAACACGGCCAGCGGCACCTGCATCACGCCCGCCGCATTGATCGTTTCCCAGAAGACGCCTTCGGAGGTGCTGGCATCGCCGATGGTACAGATGACCACCTCGTTGCCATTGCGCGAGAACGGGCCGATCTTTTCCAGCTCGGGTAGCTCGCGGAACTTCTTGGATGCCAGTGCCAGTCCGAGCGCGCGGGCCATCTGGTTGGCCGTGGAGCTGACGTCGGCCGAGCTGTTGACGCGCGCGCGCAGGTCCAGCCAGTTGCCCTGCTCGTCAATGGTGGGCGTCATAAAGTGGGCATTCATCTGGCGGCCGCCAGAGAAGGGGTCGTGCAGGGCGTCGGCATACAATTGAGCGAAAAAGTCGTGGGGCGTACCCACATCCAGTGCAAAGATGAGCGTCTGATCGCGGTAGTAGCCCGCCCGCCAGTCGCCTTTGCGCACGTAATGGGCCAGGGCCACCTGTGGCACTTCCTTGCCGTCGCCGAAAATGCCGAATTTGGCTTTGCCGGTAAGTACCTCACGGCGGCCAAGGATGCTCACTTCGCGACTGAGGCAGGCCAGGCGATAATCGCGCAACACCTCCTCGCGATCGAACGAAGCTTCGAGATCGGAGAAGGCGGATGATTGGGTATCCAACGTGTCTTTCCACATGGCTTGAAGGTTAATTTGGCTCGAAAATGGCTTTGGGTCAGGGCTATGCAGGGCCTCGGCA
Source organism: Saprospiraceae bacterium (assembly GCA_015490175.1). Classification (GTDB taxonomy): domain Bacteria; phylum Bacteroidota; class Bacteroidia; order Chitinophagales; family Saprospiraceae; genus WFYJ01. The sequence continues at coordinate 4,520 of WFYJ01000047.1, forward strand.
TCTTCGGGGAAGGCTCGAAAAAAATTTCGTCACCCACCTTCCACCGATATGGAATCCCCGACGTGAAAAATGGTTGCCTGAAATTTTTATCGGAAAACCCGTGTATTTCAAAACAAACTTCCGCAACGTGCGCTTTCGCACTGTGGCCAATTTACAAAATTTTGGTCTTGTACCTCGCTGATGGAAGTCACCCTCATGGTCGAGAAAGCAAGCGGAGGGCGCCCGGTTTTTTCGATTAACAACTCATTAACTCTGGTTTGAACCATGACACCCTTTCTGGTGTGATGCAAAAGGGTAAATTTGTTGCCGAACATTTTCAAAAAATCAAAAACTGAGCTGACGATGAAAAAACTGAGCGCACTGTTTGCCGCCATGGCCCTGTTCGCTACGGTGACCCTGGCCCAGCAGGAGGCACAACCCGCACAACAGCAGCAGCCGGCTGAGGGCCCGGTGATGACGTTCGAAACGACGGAAATCGACTACGGTACCATTGAAAAGGGCAGTGATCCCTTGCGCGTGTTCAAGTTCAAGAACACGGGTACCGAGCCGCTGGTGATCAAGAATGCGCGTGGCAGCTGTGGCTGCACCGTGCCCAAGTGGCCCAAGGAGCCCATCATGCCGGGCGAAGAAGGCGTGATCGAGGTGCGCTACGACACCAACCGCATCGGCCCCTTCACCAAGACGGTGACCATCACCACCAACGAAGCCGTAGAGCGCCACATCCTGCGCATCAAGGGCAAGGTGGTATCGCCCGCACCCAAGGATGAGGGCGTGCCCGCCAGCAAGAGCGGTTTCTGAGCGTGTTGGCCTTCAAAACTCGAAAAGCTCTGGAGGACTTCCTTCAGGGCTTTTTGTTTGCCGCAGGGCACAAAAAAACCCTTGGTCGTACAACCAAGGGCCTCTAACCCAAACAAATAAACACAAAAACTACTTTTCACCGGCAATGATAAAGCTTTTCGTTGAATTGCGGAAAAATGCGTCGAATTTTTCGAGAAAAATTTTTCACCCTTTGGGACAAAGTGAAAGAGCGGGTGCGTCCTGCGGTGCCGAATGTCGCGCTCGGGTCGGGAAGGAGTGGGCGGGCCTTGCTATTTTGTCCGCCAAATTCATGAGCACATGCAACTATTGCGACTGGTGATGGCAGTGGCCCTTTCAGGCCTTTTCGTCTGGGCGGGCAACCATTCGTGGAGTGCCGGTCCGCGCACCCTGCCGCCCCTGGGGGCTTTCTTTTCGCCCTTCACGGGATTCTGGCAAAATGCCGAGCCGGTGGTCGAGCCGCCCTTGCTGGTCATCCCGTCCGGGCATTTGCGCGACAGCGCACAGGTGGTCTTCGACGATCGGCGGGTACCACACATCTTCGCCCGCAACCTCGAGGATGCGGTCTTCCTGCAGGGTTACGTCACGGCGCGCGACAGGCTGTGGCAGATGGACATCAGCGTGCGCGATGCGGCAGGGCGCCTCTCCGAGGTGTTGGGGGAAGGCGTGCTCGAACGCGACAAGCTGCAGCGTCGGCGCGGGCTGTTGCTCGCGGCAGAGCGGGCCGTAGCCGAATGGAAAAAGGCCCCCGAGCTGTACCGCCTCATCGAAGCCTATGCGCAGGGCGTGAATGCCTGGATCGACCAGCTCGAGCCGCGCCGTTGGCCGCTCGAGTTCAAGCTGCTGGACTATGCTCCCGAAAAGTGGTCGCCGCTCAAGTCGGCCCTCTTCGTGCAGTCCATGGCCCTCACGCTCAACTTCGGCGCCGACGATGTGCGTGCGGCCAACATGCGGGCCGTGTTTGGCGACAGCCTCTTCTACTGGCTCTACCCGGAATGGAACCCCGAGCAGGAACCCGTCATTCCGAAAGGCACGCCCTGGCCCTTCGAGCCCGCCGATACGGCCTGGCAGGCAAACGAGGCAATCGGTCAGGTGATGCCGTGGCGCGAACCCATCGAGTCGGTGCCCGGTATCGGATCGAACAACTGGGCCGTGGCACCCGAAAAGACGGCCAACGGCCATGCCATCCTGTGCAACGATCCGCATTTGCGACTCACTTTGCCACCGATCTGGTACGAGATCCAGTTGCATGCACCCGAGATGAACGTCTATGGCGCCTCGCTGCCCGGCCTGCCCGGCGTCATTTCGGGCTTCAACGAGCACATCGCCTGGGGCATCACCAACGTCGGCCAGGACGTGCGCGACTGGTACCGCATCCACTGGACCGACAGCACGCGTACGGCCTACTGGCTCGACGGGCAGGCCGTGCCCGTAGAGCTGGTGGTGGAGACCTTCCGGGTGAAAGGCCGCGACGAGGTGGTGACCGACACGGTGCGCCATACGCGCTGGGGGCCGGTGGTATATGAAGACCCCGACGACGAGTATGCCGATCTGGCGATGTATTGGTTGAGCAACCTGCCTCCGCAGCCCACCCAGGTGCTGAGCTTCCTCGGGCTCAACCGGGGACGTTCGCTCGACGATTACCACGAGGCCCTGCGCCACTACGACTATCCGGCACAGAACTTTGCCTTTGCGGCAAAATCGGGCGATATCGCCATCACCGTCAACGGCAAGTTCCCGCTACGGGCCCCGCAGCAGGGCCGCTTCGTGCAGGAAGGCGATCGCAGCAGCAACGGCTGGCGCGGCTTCATCCCGCGCGACCACCTGCCGCGCATCGTCAATCCCGAGCGCGGCTTCGTCGCTTCGGCCAACCAGCACTCGACCGATCCGACCTATCCGTACTACTACCACGGCAACTTCGACGACTACCGCGGGCGCTACGTCGTACGTCGCCTCAGTGAGATGGATTCCATCACGGTGGAAGACATGATGGCCTTGCAGACAGACAATTACTCTATTTTCGGCAAAGAAGTGGCCGCCCTCATGCTCCGCCTTTTGCCGGAAGGCAAACTTGAGGAGTCCGAAAAGGCCTGGCGCGATACGGTGGCTGCCTGGAATCACCGCTTCGAGCCCTGGCTGCGGGCGCCGGTGCTCGTGACCGAGTGGTGGGATCGCTTCTACAGGCTGACGTGGGACGAGGTGGCGCAGTACGACGACCGCATGGATGTCCTCTGGCCCGAAACGTGGCGCACGCTGGCGCTGGCTGAGGAAGCACCCGGGCATCCCTTTTTCGATCGGCCGGCCACCACCGATGTCGTCGAGACGGCAGGCGATCTGGCATTGCTTGCCTTTCGGCAAATGCTCGAAGAGATCGGCGACCGACTGAAGGACCCAAATACCGACTGGGCAGCATGGAAAGACACCGAAATCAACCATCTGGGCAACATTCCGGCTTTTGGCCGCCATCACCTGCGGGTGGGAGGATTCCGACATGCGCTCAATGCCATCCAGAAGCATCACGGCCCTTCGTGGCGCATGGTTGTCGAGTTGGCCGATACGGTCCGTGCCTGGGGCATTTATCCGGGCGGCGCTTCGGGCAATCCGGGCAGCCGCTGGTACGACCACATGGTCGATGACTGGCTGGCAGGCAAGTACTACCGGCTCTGGTTCATGCACGGGCCCGAGGAAAAAGGCTCGGTGCTGGCTCGCTGGTACTTTTTGCCGAAAGGCAAATGAGGCTGCGGCAAGAAGCCGGAAAATTGTTCAGTTACACGCAAATCAAAGTGGTTCGGAAAATCCTGTTGCAATGGTTGAGGGGGTAGCGTTGAGGGTTGAGGGTTTAGAGTTTAGAGTTTAGAGTTTAGAGTTTAAAGTTTTTCTTGTTGATTATCAGTGTTTTGTAAAATCATCGGTTCTTCGGTTCCTCTCTCATTGAAACCGCAGCCTTCGGCCGCAGCGCTGACGCAGTTTGCGCAGTTGGTCACTCCCTCACTCCATCTCTCTTCTCTCCATCTCAGAAAATCGTCCATCGTCAATAATTCCCCAACCGAATTGCGTTGGGTATAAAGGGGGGTGCGCAAAGTATTTCACCAAACCAAACCAAACCAAACACGAACTCATGACCTTCGCGAAATTGCTCTTGCAGATTGTGCTCACGCTCGTGTTGTCGGCTCTTTTTCAATGGTACCTGCCCTGGTGGGCGCTGGCCGGTGCGGCGGCGATCGTGGCTGCCTGGTTTGCCTGGCCGCGCGTATGGTGGCCAGTGCTTGCGGGCTTTCTGGCCGGCGCCATTTTGTGGGGCGAGTATGCCTGGTTGCTCGACTGGCAGAACGAACACATCCTCAGTGGGCGCATGGGTGCCCTGCTGGGCGATTTGAGTGGCATGCAGTTGATCTTGGTGACGGCCCTTCTGGGGGGGCTGACAGCGGCGCTGGGTGCCTGGGTGGGATACGAGGCCCAACGCCTGTGGCGAACTGCTGAAAGTCGGCCAGGCGCCTGATTGGTCTGGCAATGAGAGACGATGGTCGAAACTTTTTTCCCGGACAGGCCGGGTGCTGTTTTTTGCGTCCAAACGAAGCGATATGGACGATCAACGCCTGTACAAGGAAGCAAGAAAACGGGTCAAACAGAAGAAAGAGTTTTACCAGAATCTGACTTCCTACGTCTGCGTGATGCCCTTTCTCATCGCGCTGAACCTCTATACGTCGCCGCAGCACTGGTGGTTCATCTATCCCATGCTGGGGTGGGGCATGGGCCTGGCCATGCACTATTTCAAGGTCTTTGGTTGGCCGGGAGCGCCCTACCAGTCGCCCGAGTGGGAGGAGCGCGAAATCGAGCGCGAGTTGCGCCGCATGTCGGGGCGTAGGCGCCGTTCCCTGCCCCCTGCCAGTGAAAAGGAAGACCTGCTCAGCGAGCTGGACCGCCGGCTCGAGGCCGAAAAAGTCAAACAAAAACCCTATGACGATTCGGATCTGGTGTGAGCAGGGCCAGCCGGATTGAGCTTCGTTTTTTCCTTCCCAAGAAACGGCCTGAGCTGACGCATGGTTGGAGGGCGTTGTGTAAGTTTGCGCCCACGAACAAAAGCCACATGCGCATGAGCTCCGATACCTTCCCGCCCGTTTCGCGCCTGGTGCGCAACATGAACGAGAGCGCTACCATCAAGATGGCCCAGATGGCGCGCGACCTTGCCGCCCGGGGGCATCACGTCATCAGCCTGAGCCTGGGCGAGCCGGACTTCGACACCCCCGACCACATCAAACAGGCCGCCAAAGAGGCGCTGGACGCCGGCTACACCAAATACACGCCCGTGCCCGGCCTGCCCGAGCTGCGCCAGGCCATCGTCGAAAAGTTTCGGCGCGACAACGGCCTCGAGTTCGATGTCAACCAGATCGTGGTGTCCAACGGCGCCAAGCAATGCATCGCCAATATCTGTCTGGCGCTGCTCGACGAGGGCGACGAGGTGATACTGTTCACTCCCTACTGGGTGTCGTATTACGAGATCGTGCGCATGACCGGCGCCGTGCCGGTATGCGTGGCTGCCGGCGTCGAACAGGACTTCAAGGTGACGCCCGAGCAGGTAGCCGAAGCCATCACGCCGCGCACGAGGATGGTGCTGTTCAGCTCGCCCTGCAATCCCACCGGCTCGGTCTATTCGAAAGAGGAGCTCTACGCCATTGCCGATGTGCTGGCCGGGCACGAACAGATCATCGTGGTGTCCGACGAGATCTACGAGTACATCAACTTTGTGGGCAGCCATGCCAGCATCGGCACCCATCCGGGCATCAAGGATCGCACGGTGACGGTCAACGGCTTTGCCAAAGGTTTTGCCATGACGGGCTGGCGCCTCGGCTACATGGGTGCGCCGCTGTGGCTGGCCAAGGCTTGCGCCAAAATCCAGGGACAGTTCACGTCGGGCGCCAACGCCTTCGGCCAGAAGGCCGGCGCCGTGGCACTCACTTCCGACATGACGCCCACCTGGCAAATGCGCGATGCCTTCAGGAAGCGCCGCGACCTGGTGGTCGGCCTGCTGCGCCAGATACCGGGCCTGAAGGTCAACGTGCCGCAAGGGGCCTTCTACGCCTTTCCCGATGTGAGCGACTATTTCGGCAAGTCCTTTAACGGGCAGACCATCCGCAATGCCGACGACCTGGCCGAATACCTGCTGGCCGAGGCGCACGTGGCCACTGTGTCGGGGGCGGCCTTTGGCGCGCCCGAGTGCCTGCGCCTCTCTTTCGCGGCCTCTGAAGCGGACCTGACGGAGGCCTGCCGGCGCATCAAAGAAGCCCTCGGCAAGCTGGGCTGAGTGCGGCGTTTTTGTTTCATGGCCGGCTTGCCCGGCCTTTCACTCCATTGGCACGGTCAGCAGGGCCAGCATGGTCTGAATGCCCTCGACGAAGTTGCCCAGCCGCAGGTTCTCGTTGGGGCTGTGCTGGTTGTTGTCGGCATTGACGGTAGGCACCGTGACCGCCGGGATACCCAGTGTTTCCACAAACGGCGCGATGGGGATGGATCCGCCGCTGGTGCGCTTCATGACGGGCGGCTCGCCAAAGGCGGTGGTCAGTGCATGGGCCAGCCATTGGCCCACGGGGCTGTCCATCTCGGTACGGAAAGCGCGATACGAGATGCGCGATTCGAAGCGGCACAGGCGAGGGCACTGCTGTCGCTCCTCGTCGGTGGGCTCGTGGTCGAGAATGCAGTAGCCCTGCCGGGCGATGTGGTCGCGCACCAAACCGATGAGGCGCTCCGGATCCGATTCCTTCACGAGGCGAATGTCGATCTCCGCCACGGCCCTGTCGGGCACGATGGTGCGCACCTTGTCGCCCACCCAGCCACTGGCCATGCCGCGCACGTTGAGCGAGGGGTATTGCAGGGCTTCCTGCAAGGTGCCCCCCACTTTTTCCGCTTCCGCAAAACCCAGCTTGCGCTTCAGCGCATCTTCGTCGTCGGGTACCCGGGCCAGCATCGCCTTCACCTCTTCCGTCAGCTCGATGCCGTCGTAAAAGCCTGGAATGCTGACGCGACCATCCTCGTCTTTCATGCTTGCCAGCAAATGCGCCAGGCGGAAGGCCGGATTGGGGGCCCAGTTGCCGTAGTGGCCCGAGTGCAGCGGCGCGCGGGGGCCGTACACCGTCAGCGTGATGGTGGCGATGCCGCGCGCCCCGAACGAGAGGGTAGGGCGGTTGGAAGGGTAGTGGCGCGGCCCGTCGAGGATGAGCAGCGCATCGGCGGCGAGCAAGTCTTTGTATTTCGGTACGGCGGGGGGCAGGTGTTTCGAGCCTTGTTCCTCCTCGAAGTCGAGAATGTACTTGATGTTGATCGCGGGTTGAATGCCCTGTGCGGCCAAGGCGTCGAGTGCCGCGAGGAACATCATCACCGGCCCTTTGTCGTCGGATGCCGAGCGGGCGAAGATGCGCCATTCGGGATCGAGGCCTCGCGATTCGATCCAGTCGAAGGGGATTGCTTCCCATTCGCCATCGGCAGTGCGGCGCTTCAGTACCGGCTGCCACGGATCTTCCTGATTCCATTTCGAGGGATCTACGGGCTGGCCGTCCATGTGCGAGTAGAAGAGCACGGTGCGCGACGCAGCACGGACGACTTTTTCGCAAAGCAAAAGGGGCGGTCCGTCGGGCGCGGTGGCCAGTCGGCGCGTCCGGAAGCCACGCCGCGCAAAAGCCGCTTCGGCCCAGCGCACATTTGCTTCGATGTGTTCGGGGTAATGCGCATCGTTGGGTACCGATAGCATCTCTGTGAATTCCGGTATGGCTTTCACGGCCTGCGCGCGCGCCAAGGCCGCATAGTCAATGGACTCTGTGCGCTGGTGTTGGGCTTGTGCCTGAAGTGCCAGCATGGCAAGGACAAGCGCATGGATAAGGTGCTGTTTCATGGTCGGGTGATTTGTTGAGTGATGACGAAAAAACATTTGCTACGATCGAGGTATAGAGTGGCAATTTTAAAGGGAAAATGGGCAGATGTGGTGCGAAAATTTGCCTGGAAGCGTCGATTGGGTATTTTGCCAACTCATTTTTTCACCAAAACAGGATCTGCATGAACCGACTTTTTACTCTCTTGCTGCTTGTGGGACTGTGGAGCCCGCTGCTCATGGCGCAGGCCCCGGAAAACGACAGCTGCCAGAACGCCATTCCCGTGTTGGCCGGCGACACCGTGGCTTTCTCGACCATAGATGCCACCTGGGAAGGTCCTTTCCATCCCGACAACCCCTGCTCGACCGACAATGACACCATCTTCCACGACATCTGGTATGTGTGGACGGCCGAATGGGACGGTCAGGCTATCTGGACCATGTGCGGTACGGCCGACTTCGACACGCGTATTGCGGTGTACAAGCCGGGGTTGACCTGTCCCTTTGGACCCGATGACCTGCTCACCTGCAACGAAGACGGGCCCGGCTGTGCCGGCTTTACATCGGAAGTGGTTTGGGACGTCGTGGCTGGCCAGACCTACTACCTCCGATTGGGTGGCTATGGAGGCGAATCGGGCACGGGCACCTTCGTGATTGCCCCCTATGTGCCGCCGGCCGGCCCGCCGAGCAACGACTGCGAGAATGCCACTGTGATCGGGCTGGTGGAAGGCTACGAGTTCGACAACCTCGATGCCACCACCGACGGCCCCGAACACCCGGGCAATCCCTGCTTCGGCTTTGGCGACAACACCGTACAGGCCGATATCTGGTACAGCTTCACACCTGATTTCACCGGTACGGTGCTCTGGACGGGGTGCAACACCGCTTCTTTCGACACGCGTCTGGCCGTCTATGGCCCCGATGCCAGTTGCCCGCCCACCGATGCCGACCTGTACGAGTGCAACGACGACGGCCCGGGCTGTTCGGGCTTCACCTCGGAGCTCTACTTCGATGTGGAAGCGGGCAAGACCTATCTGCTCCGTCTGGGCGGCTTTGGGGGCGACCAGGGGGTAGGCACCTTCGATCTGGTCGAGTTCGTGCCGCCCGAGCCGCCTGCCAACGACCTGTGTGAAAATGCCGACACAGCCTGGATCATCACGGCCCAGCAGGCCGACGACCTCGACGTAACCCACTCCGGAACCACCGAGCACGCCGATTTCAATCCCGACCAGTTCCTTTTCCCCGTCTGTCTGGGCAACCAGACGGGGGGAGAGTTTGCCACGGTGTGGTACAAGTTCAACAGCCTGGGCAATACCGAGATCGAAATCCGCGTGAGCGCCGTGACGCCCGGCGCCGAGTTCTACGTCGATCTGTGGCAGAGCTGTACCGAGATGGTGGATACCTCGGTCATCACCGACAACTGCCTGTTCGTGTCGGTGGATGAACCCTATGTGGTGGACACCTTCTCCAACCTGCCGCCCGAACCCACCGAGTTCTACATCCGCGTGACGACCCGCCTGACGACAGACCTGCCGGGCGAGTTTTTCTTCCAGCTCGTGGGCGACATCACCACCGGCACCGAAGAGCCGGTATTCCCGGGGCGCGTCCTCGTGGCGCCCAATCCCACTACGGATTTCGTCAACCTCTACCTCAATCTCGAAGATCGGAAAGAGGTGACCTACCGCCTCATGGACGCCCTCGGCCGTGAAGTGTGGCGTTTGCCGAAAGGCGTATTGCCTGCCGGCGAGCATTCCGAACGCATCGCTCTGGATGGCGTACCGCAAGGGGTGTACTTCCTGCTCGTGGAAGCCGACGGTGCGTTGAAAACACAACGACTCGTCAAACATTGATCTGACCACTGCACGTCGATGTCAAAAGCGGCTGGAGGGGGCTTCCCTTCAGCCGCTTTCCTTTGCGCATTTTCCGCGTATGCAACGCACTGGACATTTGTGCAGTTTTTCGGGAAACCAGGACAATAAAAAATGAATATGTGTTGGGACGGTGTCGCCCAAAAATTATATTTGCCTTTGTCCTTGAAATCCTGCCCACGCACAAACGCTTCACCCCGGCATGGCCCAGGACAAAGCACGGATCGTGCTTGCCTGGATGGTTTTCGGTTCGGTCAGAGGCCGATCCTCTTGCGCGGACCGAACAGGCCACCAGGGCATGAAAACCGGTTGCACGAATCTGTGCACCCAATCCGGCACACTGGCTACTGACATTCGATCTCACCGCGAACGAATCATCCCCCCTCCCATGAACGAGCAGTTGCCCTGTGTGACTGAAAACCCCCTGTTGATTCGGAAAAACATCAGACGCTTATGAAGCGATGGTTTACTCTTTGGCTGTTGGTGTTCGGGAGTTTCGGAATGTTGGGTGCCCAGGCGATTCTCATGCAGAACGGAACGGTCAACACCTGTTCCGGCTTTTTTCAGGATAGTGGCGGAGGCAACGGCGATTACGGCAATGACGAAAACTATACCCTCACGCTCTGCAGCGATGGCACCTCGGGCACCCATGTACAGCTCACCTTTAACAATGTGGTCATCGCCCCCGGCGACGAACTGTGTTTCTACGACGGCACCGATACTTCGGCGCCCCTGCTGGCCTGTGCTTCCGAATTCGGGAGCAGCTCGGCTTTTATCATCCAGGCCACGGCCGCCAACCCGGGCGGTTGCCTGACCATCACTTTCGTTTCGGATGATGCGGGTACGGGTGCCGGCTGGAGTGCAGCCATCGAGTGCATTCCCTCCTGCCAGACGATCCTGGCGCAGCTCGACAGCACCCTGCCTGCCGCCATGCCCGCCGATACGGGCTGGATCGACATCTGCCCGGGCGACCGCGTCTTTTTCTGGGGGTCGGGCCAGTATCCGCAAAACGGCGTGGCCTACAACCATTCCGACTTCACCAGTACTTTCGAATGGGACTTCGGCGATGGCACCTTCGGCGTGGGGCCCAATGTGACGCACGTGTACGACGAGCCGGGCGGCTACATCGTGCAGCTCACCATCACCGATCAATTCGGTTGCCGCAACACCAATTTCATCTCGCAGCGGGTACGCGTCAGCACGCGGCCGCAATTCGTTTCGGGGCGCGAGGTGCCCCAGCAGATTTGCGTCGGCGATTCCATTGAGCTGAACGCCATGGTCAATCTGCTCGACAGCGCCCACAACGTGTCGGTGGCGCCCACCGAAGGCAGCTTCCTCGTGCAGGGCGTGCGCTCCGACTCGCTGCCGCTACCCGACGGCGACGGCACCTCCTACATGACCAGCATCACCTTTACCGATTTTGCGCCGGGGCAGGTGCTCACCGACATCAACGACCTGCTCGGCATCTGCGTCAACATGGAACACAGTTGGATGCGCGACCTGCAGATCTCGATCGAGTGCCCCAACGGCACTTCCGTCATCCTGCACGACCATCCCGGCCAGGTAGGCGGCGAGGTGTTCCTCGGCGAGCCCTTCGAGGCGGACGAAGGGCTCATCCCGCCCATTCCGGGCGTGGGCTACGATTACTGCTGGACGCCCAATGCCCCCAACCCCACCTGGATACAGTATGCCAACATGTACAATCCGCAAACGCTGCCGCCGGGCGACTACAGCAGTTACGAGCCCCTGGAAAACCTCATCGGCTGCCCCTTGAACGGCGAATGGACGATCACCGTGCAGGACCTCTGGGCCATAGATAACGGATACATTTTCTCATGGGGCATCAACTTCAATCCCGATCTGTATCCCAGTATCGAGACGTTTACGCCGCAAATCGTCAGTTACGAGTGGCTCGACCACCCTTCCATTTTTTTCATGGATCAGGACTCCATCGCTGCCTCGCCCCAGAGCGCCGGCACGGCGAGCTATACCTTCCGTCTGACCGATGATTTCGGTTGTGCCTGGGATACCATGTTCCAGATACAGGTGCTTCCGCAAACGCATCCCGATTGCCGCTCCTGCACCCAGTTGCTCACGCCCCAGCCCGACACTTCCATTTGCGTAGGCGAGTCGGTGGCGCTCGACGCGACGGGCTACGTGCAGATGAGCGATACCATCACCTTCGAAGCCTATCCCAATGCCGAATTCAATGCCGGCGACCATCCGGCCAATAATCCACTGGTAAGCGAGGTGGACGTCAACTCCATCTTCCCGCTCAGCCTGTCCAATCCACAGCAGCAGCTCGTCAGGGTGTGCGTGGACATAGAAACCGATTTTGCCAGCGACATACGCATGCGCCTGCGGGCGCCCGATGGCACCGTCATTCCCCTTGCGGAAAATGTCGGGGGCAGCGGCGACGACTTCAAGCAGACGTGTTTCGTGACCACGCCTTTTGCGCCACCCATCAGTAGTGGATCGCCGCCTTTTACCGGAAACTTTGCCCCGCAGGGCAACTGGACCGACCTGGCCGGCGCGCCCACCAACGGCAAGTGGGCCTTGCTCGTGTCCGATGATTTTGGCCTGACCACCAACAGCCTCCTACGCTGGTGGAGCATCTCCTTCATCGCTACCAACGATATCAGCTACCTGTGGTCGCCCATCACCGACCTGAGCTGCTTCACCTGCCCCGATCCGGTGGCCACGCCCATGAGCGATGCCACCTATGTGGTCAGCGCCGTGGACAACTACGGATGTGCTGCGGCCGATACCGTCCAGCTCTTCACATTTGGTACGTTGCCGGCACCCGAGGTGAGCTGTTTCGAGCTGGTGCCCGGCACCCTGCAGTTCGATTGGACCGATGTGGTGCCCGGCTATTCCTACCAGGTGAGCACCGATGGCGTCAACTGGGAGCCGCCCAACAACGGCCCCCTGTCGCATGTGCTCAGCGGGATTCCCAGCGGTGCTTCGGCCACTTTGTACGTCCGAGCCGAGGCGCAGAGCAGTTTCTGTGGGGTCGAAACGGGCGAGGCCTCCTGCCTTACCCAGTGTCAGCTCTTTGCTGACCAGGATGCCGCCAGCAAGCTCGAAGTGAGCTGTGCGGGTGCCTGCGATGCCGTGCTCGACCTGAATGTCTATCAGTCCTACGCGCCGCTGACGTACGTACTGCGCAATCTCGACGACGGCACGCAAACGACCTACACCGAAGAGCCCATCACCGGCCTGTGCGCCGGCAACTATGCCCTGTACGTGAGCGACCTGTACGATTGTGCCGACACGCTGTTCTTCGCGGTGACGGAACCGGAGCCGATAGTGGCCACCTGGGACGTGGTCGAAAACCTGTGTTATGGCGATTCCGCGGCGGTCATTTCGGTAATGGTGGAAGGAGGCACCGCGCCTTGGTCCTACCTCTGGAATACGGGCCACACCGCCTCGAAAGTGGGCAATCTGCCGCAAGGCACTTATCTCGTCACCGTTACCGATGCCCATGGCTGCACCTGGACGCAGGCGATCGAAGTGACGGATCCGCCGCCGCTCGAGGTCGAGCTGGAGACGGCCGACATCACCTGCTACGATGCCGGCGACGGACAAATCCGGATCATTCCCTCAGGAGGCACCCCGCCCTACGACTTCGAAGCCACGGGCAATGGCATCATGGGCCACAACCTGTACTACAACCTCAATGAAGGCGCCTATGCCATCACGGTGTGGGATGCCAACGACTGCCGCTGGCAGGGGACGGCCACCATCCACAACCCGCCGCCCTTCACGCTGCAGGTACAGGGCGACACCGCCATCGGATCTTACTTCGAGATCGAACTGGCCGACAGCATCCTGCTGCTGGCCGTACCGCAAAACGCCCAGGGCGAAGTGCAGTACACCTGGCACGAGCCCTGGCCCGGCACGCTGTCGTGCGATTCTTGCGCGGCCACCTGGGCGCGACCTTTCTACACCATCCGCTATCGGCTCTCGGCCGTGGATGCCCAGGGCTGCTACGCCGAAACCGAGGTGGAAGTGCGCGTGCTGAAAGAGCGTCTCATTGCCGTCCCCACCGGTTTCACGCCCAACGGCGATGGCCGCAACGACCTGCTCGAAGTGTTTGGCCAGACGGGTACCGAGATTGTGCGCTTCGAGGTGTTCGACCGCTGGGGCGAGCGCGTCTTCGAAGCCACCGACTTTCCCGTCAACACGCACGTGGGCTGGGACGGCACCTTCCGCGGTATGCCCGCCATGCCGGGCGTGTACATCTGGTATATCGAGGCCCGCTTCATTGACGGGTACGTCGGTCAATTCAGGGGACAAACGACGCTGATTCGATAGATTTTTTGTCCTGCTTGCGCAAATTGCCAGTTATTGTTCGGAGCATCATTTGGCTTTCGCCAAATTCGACCCAAATCTGCCTGATCATGAAAAAGCGCTACACATCGCTTCTCCCGCTCTTCCTGCTCGTCGTCCTTGCCGACTTTGCTTTGGCACAGGACCCCCATCTGGCACAGTTCTATGCGGCGCCCACGTTCTACAATCCGGCCATGGCCGGCGTGCACGTTGGCAAGAGTCGCTTCGTGGTCAACTACCGCGAACAGTGGAACAGCGTCATGGCCACCACGCCCTTCCGCACCTTTGCCGCCTCTTTCGACCTGCGGCAGCGCGTGGGGCGCAGCGATTACTTCGCCTGGGGCATGCAGGCAAGCGCCGATTTTGCCGGCCGCTCCAATTACACGCGTCAGAGCGGCGCCCTCATGGCTTCCTTCCTCAAGCAGCTCGCCGGTGGCCGCTACACGCGTACCAGCCAGTATCTGGTGGCCGGCGTGCAAGTGGGCGCAGGCCAGCACAGCATCAACTTCGACAATCTCTGGTTTTCCTCGCAGTTCGACCTCAGTGAGGAGCGCGTGGATTTCAATGCACCTTCAGGCGAAATGCTGCTCAATGCCACCAGGCCCTACCTCAACTTCAACGCCGGTCTGCTGTGGTGGGCCATCTTCGACGACAACTTCAGCCTCTACCTCGGCGGCGCCATGCACCATCTCAACGCTCCGTCCATCAGCTTCGTGGACAATGCCGAACCCTACGAAATACCGGTGCGCTGGCTGGGCCAAATCGGCGGCGAGCTGCCCCTGAGCCGCGAAATGTCGCTCTTGCCCGGCGTGCTGGTCATGGGCCAAGGGCCCAGCATGATTGCCATGTTCGGCTCGGCCATCCGCTACACCAACCGCGACTGGAACGAGGTGGCCCTGCGCTTCGGCATGTGGGGCAACGTGGTCAACGACTACATCGCCCCAAAGGCCTTTTCCAACCTCACCGTTTCGACCATCCTCGAAATGACGCAGTGGCAAATCGGCATCAGTTACGACGTCAATATGGCCCGGCTGGCGGCACCTACCAACAACCGCGGTGCGCTCGAGCTATCCTTCATCTACATCCAGCCCGCCAAACGACGCGAAAAAGTGAACTGCCCCAGGTTTTGAGTTGCCGTGATGGCGGTAGCGATGCACGGCAGTGCGTCTTCCTGTCCGGGAATTTTGAGGAGAGAGGAGTGATGGAGTGATGGAGTGAGGAGTGATAGAGAGAGGAGTGCCGATTGTACCGCTTGCACCGATTGGCCCGATTGTACCGCTTGCACCGATTTGCCCGATTGTACCGATTTGCCCGATTTGCCCGATTGTACCGATTGCACCGATTGGCCCGATTGCACCGATTCCACCGCTTCCACCATCCAATACAGCCGGCACCATCCCGTTTTTCTCTTGGTGTGATTTTTACAATCAGCCAATTAGTAATACTTTGGCCCTGCCAGATGCAAAACTTTATTTGCCGAAAGGCGGGTCAAAAAACGAAAAACCATGTTTGGTGCCGTCTCCACGCTCGACGTGCTCATTGTGATCCTGTACTTTGTGGCGGTGTTCGCGCTGGCCTGGTGGGTTACCATTCAGGAGCGGCGCGCGAAGAAAGACCACTATGGATCCAGCGACTATTTCCTCGGCGGAAAGAATATCGGCTGGTTCGTGATCGGTGCTTCGCTTTTTGCCTCGAATATCGGCTCGGAGCACCTCGTGGGTCTGGCCGGTTCGGGGGCGCGCGGCGACATGCCTGCCGGCCAGTTCGAAGTGCTGGCCGCCCTCATTCTGATCCTGCTGGGCTGGGTGTTCGTGCCTTTCTACATCAAGAGCGGCGTGTTCACCATGCCCGAATTCCTCGAGCGCCGCTACAACAAGGCCTCGCGCAACTACCTGTCCATCATGTCGATCCTGGCCTACATCCTGACCAAGATCTCCATGACGATCCTGGCCGGGGCGCTGGTGTTCGAGGTGCTGGGGCTGGAGTTCTGGACGGGCGCCATCGTGGTGGTGGTGGCCACGGGGATTTACACCATCTTCGGCGGGCTGCGCGCCGTGGTCTATACCGACATGATGCAGATGTTCGTGCTGGTAGCCGGCTCGGTAGCGCTGACGATCTACGGGCTCGAGGCCCTCGGCGGCTGGGACGGCCTGATGACCACCCTCGACCAGGCCACGGCCCACAACCCCGACCTGTCGCGCGCCAGATTTTTCAACCTCTGGCGCCCGGGCAATGACCCCGACTATCCGTGGACGGGCATCTTCTTCGGGGCGCCCATTCTCGGCGTGTGGTACTGGTGCACCGACCAGTTCATCGTGCAGCGCGTGCTGTCGGCGCCCAACGTGAGCGAGGCGCGCAAAGGCACCATCTTTGGCGGCTTCCTCAAGCTGCTGCCCATCTTCATTTTCATCATCCCCGGCGTCATCGCCTATGCGCTTTCGCAAAAAGGCATGATCCACCTCGACAATCCCGAGCAGGCACTGCCCGCCATGATTACCGACTTTTTGCCCTCGGGCGTGCGCGGCCTGATTCTGGCGGGTCTGCTGGCAGCGCTCATGAGCTCGCTCTCGTCGGTGTTCAACTCGTGCAGTACGCTCTTTACTATCGACTTTTACAAGAAATGGCGCCCGCAATCGTCGGAGCGCGAGCTGGTATGGGTAGGGCAGATCGCCACGGTGGTGCTCGTACTGATCAGCCTGGCGTGGATCCCGGTGCTGCAAGGTTGGCTCGAAGGGTCGAGCTTCTACCAGATCCTGCAGAGCATCCAGGCCTACATCTCACCGCCCATTGCCGCGGCCTTCCTGCTGGGCCTGTTCATCCGACGCATCAACGGGCGCGGCGCCATCGTTGCGCTGTGGACGGGCTTCGTGCTCGGCATCGGGCGCCTCGTGGCCGAGGTGTCTGTGCAAAACGGCTGGTGGACGCCCGAGCCGGGCAGCCTGGCCGAGTACTTCGTCACGTCCAACTTCCTGCACTTTGCCATCTTCCTCTTCCTGGTGAGCGCGCTCGTCATGATCGGTCTGAGCCTGACGGCGCCGCCCGAGCCGCCCGAAAAGCTGAAAAACGTCACCTACGAGCGCAACGACGACCCCGCCATGCGCTTCCATCCCTCCAATCCCGACTTCTGGTGGACCGTGGCCCTCATCGCCGGTGTCATCTTCGTCTGGGTGCTGTTCAGCCCGTACGGGTTGGCAGGGTAGGTGAATCAGTCAGGCCATGCGTGTCTAAAAGGTATGCGTCGCATCTCCATGGTCTTTTTGGGTAGGGAAGAAACGATGTACAGATTGCCTTGCTGGTAGAGAAACATGGGATTCAGGAGGGGACCCAATGCGTATTGCTCCGAAAAAACGGCTGTGTCCTGTTCCGTGCCAATCTGGTCGAAATACAGGTTGAAGTTGTCGCCTTCCTTGGCAATACGGACAAGTATGTCGCTGTCCAAGACAAAGGTGTAAAAAAGTTGGCCGTCGGGACTGATGGGGTGAAGGGAAATGCGCCGAAACTCCTTGCCCGAAAGTTGCAGCTCGTTGGGTGCCAACAGGAAGATAATACCCGTTCCGTCAGCCAGGTGGACGAATCGGCTCCAACTGTTGAAATAGAATGCGCGGTTCCGAATCTGGACTTGGGGAATAAAAAGTGAGTCAAAGCCTTCAAAAACGATCGATGGGACGACACTGAAGCGGGCACTGGCTGGAAGAAGAGTATCTTCGGGCAGAGAAAGATCCTGGCGATCGATCAATGCAGGGTGATAGACGCGTACATGCAGCTTGTTGTCGGCAAAGCACAGCGATTGGCTCACAGGTATGCGTACGCGGAGGCATCGAAAGTCGGTACCGGCAATAGTATCGGGAAATGGCCGCAGGTTATGCACATTGCCTTCATCGTCCAGTTCAAAGATTGCAGAGCTGTAAATCAATTCCTTGCCGTCAGGTGAAAGACCGTAAAAATTCCCTGCGCACAGGAAAAGACGGGAAGAGTCTGCCGGCCACACGATGTTGGTGAGGGACAGCGGCGTCAGCCGTTCTCTTTTGAGCTTTTTCTGCAGGGTTGCCCATTGAGATTCGCTACATGGCGGATAGTCGAACAGCGAAGCCATTGCGTTCCATTGATCCCTGTCCATTTCCAGGGGCCAGCGACGCACACCGCCGTTCGGCTGTAACCACCAAAGTTTCCAAGGCAGATAACTTTCGTTGAAGAAAAGTAACGTACTGTCCGGGTAAGCGCGCAAGGGTTCATTGAACAGAAGGGTGTAATAGCGGTCATCGACACTTATCGTCCTGCTTTTGCTCTTCCACGCATCGATCCATCGCTGATTGAGCAGGGGCAGTAGCGAATCAAGGTCCACTTGATGTACTACGTTGGTCAGAGGGGCCTGGAACCAGAGCTCCTCGTCGGGCCCTGTGATCGTCAGATAGCCGCGGGCGCCGGGATTGCACTGCTCGAAAAGCTCAGGATCGGCTACGACAGGTTTGCTGCGGTCGTCCAGATCCCAACCCAGGCTGTTGCGCAGTACCGGCGCGTCAATATCTTCTATGCCGGTCGGCAACACTACCCACACAGGCCCCAGCCATCTTTTGGCTACGCGCTCATAGACGTCCTGCGCGCAGGTGCGGCACAATTCACACTCACCTGCAGAAAGGGAAATGTAGGCCCCTTGGGCATTGCTGTGCCATCCCGTTACAGAAACTGCAAGCAAAAACAGCAGAGTCTTTGCATTCATTGTGATCAGTTTTCAGATATTGAAAAAAGCGTTCGGGGCTCAGCAATGGATCAAATGCCAATCACTTCACTGTTCTTGAGTAAGAATCAGATTCGAAAAAGTAATAAACCTCGTAGAAGTCTCCAAAATCCCTTTCAGCTTCATCGAGAAGCTTTCCGGTGATGATCTCGTCGCCAAGGTCAAGGCGAGACCATCTGGCCTCGAACACCAGCTTTTTCTACACAGATGACGTCGGCCTGTCCATCGCATCGAACCGTGGTCCATTTGACTTTCAAAATGCCGATGTTGATCCCGATTTCCCAGACCCCTATTTTGTTGCCATAGCGAACTTTCGCGGGTGTGGGATCCGAACCCAAAATACAGGGTGCGGCTTGAAGTTGCCCTGAGGCAAACAACATCAAAAAAGGCAGAACTAAAAGGTACTTTTTCATGGCTACCGGTTTTTGAGTGATGAATGATAATGTGAGCCCCGAACCTGTATGCGATAATGACATTCCACAGGATTCCTTGTACTCGATAGCTATTTGATCAACAAAAAAAAACACTTGATGAATAAATTCAATTTCATAGGGTTGATCTGCTTTCAAAAGGCGATTTTGTCGGTTGATGGGCAATTCTTCTCGCCCCATACCTTTGCCCCAAAATGCCGATCATGCAAGTAGACATCCTCGCCATTGGCGTACACCCCGACGACGTGGAGCTGTGCTGTAGCGGCACGCTGCTCAAACACATCGCCATGGGCCATACGGTGGGCCTGCTCGACCTGACGCGGGGCGAGCTGGGCTCGCGCGGCACGGCAGAGATCAGGGCGCGGGAAGCCGCCCGCGCTGCCGAGCTGCTGGGTGCCCGCTTCCGCAAAAACCTCGGCATGCCCGACGGCTTTTTTCAGTACGCGCCTGAGTACATTCGGGCCATCGTGCGGGTGCTGCGGTGGTGCCGTCCGCGCATCGTGCTGATGAACGCCCCTTCCGACCGCCATCCCGACCACGGGCGTGCCGCCAGACTCTGCGCGGATGCGCTGTTCTACAGCGGACTGGTGAAGATC
The DNA here is from genome assembly GCA_015490175.1 of Saprospiraceae bacterium. Classification (GTDB taxonomy): domain Bacteria; phylum Bacteroidota; class Bacteroidia; order Chitinophagales; family Saprospiraceae; genus WFYJ01. The sequence continues at coordinate 24,157 of WFYJ01000047.1, forward strand.
GAGACGCGCGACGAGGAAGGCCGGGTGCAGCAGCCCCACCGCCCCGAGGCCGCCTACCACTACATCCAGGACGTTCATCTCGAGGCCGACTTCGTGGTGGATATCACGCCCTGGATGGACCGCAAGCTGGAGTTGATTCAGGCCTTCGAGTCGCAATTTCACAACCCGAATGCCGGCCGGTATGCCGACCAGCCGCAGACGCCCATTTCCGGCAAGGATTTCCTGGAATATCTTCGGGCCCGCGCACGCGTGTATGGCCGCCCCATCGGCGCCGAATACGCCGAAGGGTTCATCTGTCTGCGCACGCCGGGCGTGGATTCGCTGTTCGATCTCAAATGACCGAAAAGGTTCAGGGTTCAGGGTTTAGAGTTTAATGTTTAAAGTTTTTTGCATTGATTATCAGTATTTTGTCAAATCCTCGGTTCTTCGGTTCTTCGGTTCCTCAGTTTCTCGGTTCCTCGGTTCCTCATCCATTGAAACCGCAGCCTTCGGCCGCAGATGGACGCAGTTTGCGCGCAGTTTTTGTAGCAGGTTGAGGGTTGAGCGTGTAGCGTTGAGCTTTTCATATCCGAGGCCCGTGAAAAAAACCATAGTCTCGCGCCAAATTTGTTTCCGACACAAGTTGTGAATGCAATGTTTTAAGTGTATTTGATTTTGTAAATCAATCATTTGTGTGTTGTGATGCGCAGTCACGCGGTCACGCGGTCACGCGTCACGTCGTCACGCGTCACGCGTCACGTCGTCACGCGTCATGTCGGGCAGATGATTCACCCCCATTGTTCGAGGGCCTTTCCCTTTCGGAAAAAGCGATCTTCCACGCGGCGCACCACTTCCGGGTCCGGTTCGAGCGGAGGCGCGTGGTGTGGCTTGATGCGGGCATCGATGACGAGGGGCTCGGCGCAACTCCAGTGTTTGTGGATGCATTGTGCGCGGGCACCGTGCACGTCGTGCGAGGGGTTGGAGCGCGTGAAAGTAGCCCAGAGGAAGTTGGACCAGTCGGCCGCGAGGAAGTCGGCATCGTCGCACAGCACCACCAGCGGCAGCCCTGCCATGTCGAAGTGGGCGGCGAGGTGGTCGGCCAGGGCGTCGGCTTCGGCATAGCCGCTGTCGGGCTGGAATGCGGGTCCTTCCACGGCGAGGATGCCGGGCGCCACCACCTTCGGATTTTTGAAGCCTTTCGGCAAATGGAACCCCGTGGGCAGCTCGCCGCTCAGTCGGCGCCGAACGGGGCCGCAGACGGCCACCACGAGCTTGGAGCCTTCGTTCCAGCCGGTGCCCGAGTAATCGAGCGTGTCAATGGTCGTCTTCGTGTGGAAATGCAGGTCGCGCGAAAGGTCCACGCGCTCCAGGACGTGCCGGAAGAAGGCGCGCGTGTCGTGGGTGTGCAGGTTCGGGTCGTCGCTGCGCTCGGCGATGAACAGGTACTTGGCCAGCGACGTCTGACCTTTGCCCAGCAGGTGGTTGGCCTGGGTGAGCAACTCCTCGGGCTTTTTTTCCCGAAAGGGCATGTAGCGTTCCGAACCGATGGCCAGCAGCAGCGGATGGACGCCCGCCTCATCCACGGCATGCAGCTCGCAAATGCCCGGAAACTCGGCCGGCGTGAGCGGCTCGACCAGTTCGTGAATCAGCCAGCCGAAGCTCGAGTCTTCCTGGGGCGGCCGACCCACCACGGTGAAGTGCCAGATGGCGTCCTTGCGGTGCCACACTTCCTCGACCTCCATGACGGGAAAGTCGTGCCTGAGGCTGTAGTAGCCGAGGTGGTCGCCAAAGGGCCCTTCCGGCTTTTTCCCGTTTTTGCGAATGATGCCCGTGATCGCGAAATCGGCATCAGCGCTGAGCACGTAGCCATGGTGCCATTTGTACCGGAAGCGGCGGCCGCCCAGCATGCCGGCGAAGGTGAGCTCGCTCAGTCCTTCCGGCAGCGGCATGATGGCGGCAAAGGCATGGGCGGGCGGCCCGCCGACGAAAATGCTGGCCCGGAAAGGCGCGTCGCTCTGGTTGTAGGCCGCATGGTGCACGCCGATGCCGCGGTGCAACTGATAGTGCATGCCCACCTCCCGATCGGGTACGTATTCATTGCCCGAAAGCTGGATGCGGTACATGCCCAGGTTGGATTCCATGATGTTCATACTGCCGGGGGGCAGCGTCAGCACCTGGGGCAAGGTGATGAAGGCGCCGCCGTCCATGGGCCAGCACACGATTTGCGGAAGCGCACCAATGCGCGTGCGCCCGTACTGCACGGGCACGCGGCCGCGCACGCGTCGCGGCAATGCCTTGAGTGCAGTGAAAGGGGCCCGCCGGTAGTGCCAGGCGCGGCGCAGTGCCAGCGTGGGGTCTTTTTTCAGCTCGATGACTTCCCTGACGCGGGGCAGCGTGTGCCGGAAGAGGTATTCGGTGCGCTGGAAGGTGCCGTAGAGGTTGGACAGGGCAGGGAAGGGGCTTCCTTTTACGCGCTCGAACAACAGGGCCGGCCCGCCCGCGGCATGGATGCGCAGGTGGAGGGTGGCCATTTCGAGGTAAGGATCCACTTCTTCGGAGATGCGCACCAGTTGGCCGGTGCGTTCCAGATCGCGGGCGGCGGCTTGCAGCGATGGGTAGCTCATGGCAAATGCTGTGGCGGTTTCTTTTTTGGCGGAAGCCAATAAACAAAAATTGGCTTACTCCCATGCGTGTATGGCCACAAGAAAGAGTACGGCAGGCACAACCGGCCTTCACTCCACCTTTACTATATGGGGCATCCGGGCCTTGCGCCAGGGGTCGCGCTGCACCATTTCGCGCAAGCGCTCGATGGTGGCCACCGGTCCGACCTCTATGGCCATGTTGATCAGCCAGGCAGGCAACCATCCGCCCGGATCGGAGCGAAGCTGGTATCGCAGCTCGATAAGGCCGTTGCCCAGAGGCGTGAATTGCCAGCGCGAGTAGTAAAAAGGCAGGCGCACACAGCACGGATCGGGCGGCCCTTCCGACCACAGGCGCGACTCCGAAACCAGAATGCCCGTACCTGGATCCTGACGCATCTCGCTGATGGCGTAAAGGTCGCGGTCGCTCAGGGGCCAGGGAAAGTCCGTGCGCGCGTAGTAGATCATCAGGAACGGCGAGCGCCGCTCCACCAGCCTCGATGCTGATGTGCGATATACCCAGAGCGGATAGGTGGAAGGGTCGTTGAGCAGGGCCGCCACGCTGGACAGCCTGCCCCGAAGGGTCGCCTCGATCATCAGTTCCTTGATCGGTGTGCCGGGTTGCTCGCGTACAAAGACGCGAATATCGCCCGCTGTTTTTTTGAGCGTCCACTCACTTTGGGCCTTCGCCAGAGCATGCAGCATCAGCCCGCACACGAGACACGCACACAGAATCAAATTGTTCTTCATGACGTACGCGTTTGTTGCTCTGCCCTTGTGCTTTTTGAAAAAAACGCAGCTCCCCCTGCTTTTGCTTTCGCAAAATGGATCCTGCATTTAGCTTTGGGGCGCCATTCTGTCATTTGAAAAAATTTGAACCGTTCTTCCATGAGGCAATATCTCGACCTTCTGCAACGCATTCTCGACGAGGGCGTGCCGAAGAACGATCGTACGGGCGTAGGCACCATCAGCATTTTCGGCCATCAGATGCGCTTCGACCTGCAGGAAGGCTTTCCCCTCGTGACCACCAAGAAGCTCCACGTCAAGAGCATCATCCACGAACTGTTGTGGTTCCTCAAAGGCGATACCAACGTGCGCTACCTGCAACAGCATGGCGTGCGCATCTGGAACGCATGGGCCGACGAAAACGGCGAGCTCGGACCCATCTACGGCAAGCAATGGGTGGCCTGGGAAGACGGGCGCGGACAGACCATCAACCAGATCGCGCAGGCCGTCGAGCAGCTCCGCACCAATCCCGACAGCCGGCGCATCCTCGTCAGTGCCTGGAACGTGGCCGACCTGCCCCGCATGGCTCTGGCGCCCTGCCACGTCCTGTTCCAGTTTTACGTGGCCAACGGCCGGTTGTCCTGCCAGTTGTACCAGCGCTCGGCCGACTGTTTTCTCGGCGTGCCCTTCAATATCGCTTCCTATGCCCTGCTCACCATGATGATGGCGCAGGTGACGGGCTACCAACCCGGCGAGTTCATCCATACGCTGGGCGACGCGCATCTGTACAACAACCACCTCGAACAGGCTCGCTTGCAACTCACGCGCACGCCACGTCCGCTGCCGCAAATGAAGCTCAACCCCGAGGTGAAAGACATCTTCGCTTTCAAATACGAGGACTTTGAACTGCTGGGTTACGATCCTCACCCGCACATCAAGGCAGAGGTGGCCGTGTAAATTCGACTCTTAACATTCTTGTAACTTTTGTCGGGTAGTGTATATTTGCGCGTCACCTCCACACGCAGATGAGAAAAATTATCGGGCCTGACTGAACATTGTCACCATCCCGGTTCTGTTTCCAGACTTTTCGCGGTTCCCGCGGCAGCAGACGAATGTACATTCAAACGGCTGTGCCTGAAGAGTACGCCCGGTGCGCAGACGCCCCTTCTTTGTGGCTGGAGGGCAAAGAACGCTGCGTGCTGTTTTGAAAAAATCTAAATAATTGCACCTTTTTGTCACCGATTGGTAAAAATGGGGTGGCCGTATATCTTTGCGGCCATCATGAAGAAACCTTCATATATCGTGGCATTTTTGAAAAATCAACTACTGTGAAGATGTCGTATAAGTCTTTGACAATCTGGATTTTGTCGTTGATGGTTGCCTTAGGCGCCACTACGACACATGCACAGGAAGCGGACATCGAGGCGGGCAAGACGCTGTTCAAGAACCATTGTGCAGCCTGCCACAACCGCAACATGAAGGACGACCTGACGGGGCCTGCCCTCGGTGGCGTGGAGGAGCGTTGGGCGGATTATCCGCGTGAAGACCTCTACGAATGGATCCGCAACTCGCAGGCGCTCATCGCGCAGGGCCACCCGCGCGCCGTGGAGCTGTGGAACCAGTGGAAGCCCACGGTGATGAACAACTTCCCCAATCTCACCGACCAGGACATCGAGAACATCCTCGCCTATATTCATTATGAGTACACCAAAAAGCCGGAGGTCGCCCAGGGGCCGACGGGTGAAACGACGTCCACTCAGCCGCAGGCTTCGGACAACACCTTCCTGATCGCCACGATTTTCGTCATTCTGGCTGTACTCGCCCTGGTGCTGGCCCGCATCGTGGCCAACCTCAACTACATGATGGCCGCCCGCGAAGGCCAGCCCGCAGAGCGCAAGACGCTCATGGACATCCTGACCAGCAAGGGCGTAGTGAGCTTCGTCATCTTCGCCCTCGTGGTGCTGGGTGGTTATACGACCGTCAACCGGGCCATCATGCTGGGGCGCCAGCAGGGCTATCAGCCCGACCAGCCCATCAAGTTTTCGCATGCCACGCATGCCGGCCTGCACAAGATCGACTGCCAGTACTGCCACGACGGCGCTCGCCGCTCGAAGCATTCGATCATCCCGGCGGCCAATACCTGCATGAACTGTCACCGCGCCATCAAAAAAGGTTCGAAGTACGGCACGGCCGAGCTGACCAAGATTTTCGCCTCGATCGGCTACGATCCTTCGACCGACAAGTACATCGAAGACTACGACCAGCTCAGCCAGGAGGAAATCGAAAAGATCTACAAGAAGTGGATCACCGATGAGTACGTCAAGGACAATGGTACGCTTGACGCCGAAGGCGAGCTCGAGATCGAGGAGCAGTGGGAAAACATCGTCAAGTCGCTGACGACCGAGACCAAGACCAGGATCCAGGGTGAAATTCCCTGGGTGCGCATCCACAACCTGCCCGACCACGTCTTCTTCAGCCACGCCCAGCACGTCAGCGTGGGCAAGATCGAGTGCCAGAAGTGCCACGGCCCGATCGAGGAGATGGAGGTGGTGGCTCAGTACGCGCCCCTTTCGATGGGCTGGTGCGTCAACTGCCACCGCAAGACGGAGGTCAAGTTTGCCGACAACGAATACTACAAGTCATACGCCCGGATGCACGAAGAGATCGCTGCGGGCAAGCGCGACAAGGTGACCGTCGAAGACATCGGCGGCACGGAGTGCCAGAAATGCCACTATTGATCCTTTGCCCTTGTAGCGTGCATCCTATTTGTTGACTCAAATATTCCAGCATAAAAATGGAAAACAAGACAAAGAAAAACCACACCTGGATCGGCGTGGACCAACTCAACAAAGGTGCTGAGTTTCAGGAAGCCGTGGAGCGCGAATTCCAGGACGTGCCCCTCGCCGACAACGTGGAAAAATTGGCCACGAATCGTCGCGACTTCCTGAAGTATCTGGGCTTCAGCCTCGGTGCGGCCACCGTGGCTGCCAGCTGCGACATTCCCGTCAAGCGGGCCATTCCCTACGTGGTCAAGCCCGACGAGATCGTGCCGGGTGTGGCGACCTACTACGCCTCCAGCTTCGTCAATGGCGGCGACTACTGCGCCGTGCTGGTGAAGACGCGCGAGGGCCGTCCCATCAAGATCGAGGGCAACAGCCTGTCGAGCGTGACGGGCGGTGGCACGAGCGCACGTGCCCAGGCCGTGGTGCTCAGCCTCTACGACACCAACCGCTTCCCGGGTCCGGGCAAGATGGAAAACGGCCGGTTCACGCAGACGAGCTGGGCAGAGGTGGACAAGGCCGTCAAGGGCAGCCTTTCGGCAAACAGCCGCGTGGCCATCCTCACCTCGACTGTTCTGAGTCCGACGGCCAAAAAGGTACTCGAAGAGTTCAAAGCTGCTTATCCCGATACGAAAGTCGTAACCTACGATCCCGTATCGGCTTCGGCCCTGCTGCAGGCCAATGAGGAGTGCTTTGGCCAGCGCGTAGTGCCCAACTACCGCTTTGACCGCGCCGACGTCATCGTCAGCTTTGCGGCCGACTTCCTCGGCACCTGGATCTCGCCGGTGGAATATGCGCGCCAGTACGCGGCCAACCGCAAGATCGAAGACGTGCACAAGGCCAAGATGTCGCGCCACTACCAGGTCGAGGCTGCCATGACGCTCACGGGCTCCAACGCCGACCATCGCGTGCTGGTGAAGCCTTCGGAGCAGGGGGCAGCCATCGCCGCGCTCTACAACGAGATCGCACGCAAGGCCGGCAAACCCACCGTGTCGGCACCCAGGGTGAACGACAAGGCCGCAGCGCTCCTGAAGCAGGCAGCCGAAGACCTGTGGGCCAACCGCGGCAAGTCGCTCGTGGTTTGCGGCACCAACAACAAGGGCGAGCAGGTGCTGGTCAATGCCATCAACGACATGCTGGGCAACTACGGCCAGACCATCAGCTTCGCCAACCCCTCGCTGCAGCGCCAGGGCAATGACCCCGACGTGCAGCAGCTCATCAAGGACATGAACAGCGGCAGCGTGGATGCCGTCTTCGTCTGGGGTGCCAACCCGGCCTACGAGCTGCCCAATGCCGAAGCTTTTGCGGAAGCATTCAAAAAGGTGAAACTGAAGGTGTCGTTCTCGGGCATGCCCAATGAGACCACGGCCCTGTGCGACTACGTGGCGCCCACGCATCACCTGCTCGAAAGCTGGGGCGATGCCGAGCCCAAGCGCGGCATGTACAGCCTCATCCAACCCACCATCGCGCCGTTGTTCGACACGCGCCAGGCCGAAGAGACGCTGTTGCGCTGGGCCGAGAGCCCCAACCTGAACATCGAGGCCGAACAGCCTTACTACGAATACCTGAAGGCCGCCTGGGAGCGCGACATGTTCCCGCGCCAAACGAAATACGCCACCTTCCAGAACTTCTGGGACATGAGCCTGCACGACGGCGTGTTCGAGCTGGAAGAGCAGGAGCCTTCGGTGGCTTTTGCCGGTGATGTGCAGGCTGCTGCCGCAAAAATCACCAAGCCGGCCAACAGCGAGCTGGAGATCCAGTTCGTCGAGACGGTACACATCGGCAACGGCCAGTACACCGACAACCCCTGGTTGATGGAAATGCCCGACCCGATCAACCGCTGCGTCTGGGACAACTACCTGATGGTGCCGGTGGTGTTCGACGGGCATCGCCATTTCGACTGCGACGGGCCGTTTGCCGGCTTCAACCAGGAAGAGTTTTACGGCTATGCCGACCAGGCCGAGATCGAGATTGCCGGCCGCAAGGCCGTGGTGCCGGTGGTGCGCCAGTTCGGTCAGATGCGCGGCACGGTAGGCTTGGCACTGGGCTATGGCCGCACGGTGGCCGGCAAGGCCGGCGTGAACGTCGGTGTCAATGCCAACCCCTGGCTGACCATTGACGCCGACGGCAACACCCAGTACTTCAACACCGACGTCAAGGTGCTGGGCAAGGCCGGCAAGTACGAGATGGCCAGCGTGCAATACCACCACACCATGGGTGTGACGGGCAAGCTGGAAGGCAGCGACGAGGTAATCAACGTGGATGAACAGGCCGTGACGACCATCAAGGAAGGCTATCAGGGCGCCCTCGTCGATCGCACGATCATCCGCCGCGCCAACCTGCCCGAGCTCGACAAGTTCGTAGAAGAACTCAAGGAAGAGCGTCGCGAAGCAGAACACCTCAACCAGCAGACGCTCTATCCCTACGAAGAGTACAAGGAGAAATACTACTCGCAGGGCCACCACTGGGGCATGCACATCGACCTCAACGCCTGCATCGGCTGCGGTGCGTGTGAGGTGGCCTGTATGGCCGAGAACAACGTGCCCGTCGTGGGCAAGTACGAGGTCTTCCGCCACCACGAAATGACGTGGCTGCGCATCGATCGCTACTTCTACGGCGACTACGAGAACCCCAACGTGGTGTACCAGCCGATGATGTGCCAGCACTGCGACAACGCACCTTGCGAGAACGTGTGCCCCGTGTCGGCAACCAACCACAGCAGCGAAGGGCTCAACCAGATGGCCTACAACCGCTGCATCGGTACGCGCTACTGCGCCAACAACTGCCCCTACAAGGTGCGCCGCTTCAACTGGCTGGACTACACGACGGCCGACCTGTTCCCCATCAACGAGAACGAAGTCAATGGCGAGGCCATCTACGCCGACAACCTCGTGCGCATGGTGCTCAACCCCGACGTCACGGTGCGCGAGCGCGGTGTGATGGAGAAGTGCAGCTTCTGCGTGCAGCGCATCCAGGAAGGCAAGCTCACTGCCAAGCGCGAAGGCCGCAAGCTCGAAGACCACGACGTCAAGACCGCTTGCCAGACGGCTTGCCCCACGGGCGCCATCACCTTCGGCGATACCAACAACGAAAAGAGCGCCGTGCGCAAGCAGTACGAGTCGGAACTCAACTACATCGTACTGGAAGAGATCGGCGTGCGTCCTTCGGTACAATACAAGGCCAGAGTGACCAACAAGGTCGAGGAGTTGGGCTAACAAGCCCCTTGCTCAGGGAGATTATTTGTGAAAATGCAAAATCACTGAATACAAATGAGTCAGCCAGTTTCTCCAATACGCGAGCCGCTCATTACGGGTCACAAGACCTACCACGACATCACGGAAGACCTGGTGTCGCCCACCGAAAAGACGACGGTGAGCTGGGCATTGGCCACCATGGCGGCAGCCCTGATGCTGGGCTACGGCGTCTTCTGCCTGATCTGGACCTTCTGGGTGGGCATCGGCTCCTGGAACGTCAACCGCACCATCGGCTGGGGTTATGACATCACCAACTTCGTCTGGTGGATCGGTATCGGTCACGCCGGTACGCTGATCTCGGCCATCCTGCTGCTGTTCCGCCAGAAGTGGCGTACGGGCGTGAACCGCGCGGCCGAGGCCATGACGATCTTCGCCGTGATGTGTGCCGGCCTGTTCCCGGCCACGCACACGGGGCGTCCCTGGTTCGACTTCTTCATGTTCCCGTACCCGAACACGCGCGGCCCGCTGTGGGTGAACTTCAACTCGCCGCTGCTGTGGGACCTGTTCGCCATCTCGACCTACTTCACGGTCTCGCTGCTGTTCTGGTACACGGGTCTGGTGCCCGACCTCGCTACGGTGCGTGACCGCGCCAAGGGCCTGCGCCGCAAGATCTACGCCTTCTTCGCCATGGGCTGGACGGGCTCGGCCAAGCACTGGCAGCGCTTCGAGTCGCTGTCGCTGATCCTGGCCGGTCTGGCCACGCCGCTGGTACTTTCGGTACACACCATTGTGAGCTACGACTTCGCCACCTCGGTCTTGCCCGGCTGGCATACCACCATCTTCCCGCCCTACTTCGTGGCGGGTGCCATCTTCTCGGGCTTTGCCATGGTGCAGACCCTGATGACCATCACGCGCAAGCTGCTCAAGCTGGAAGACTACATCACCATCGCCCACATCGAGAGCATGAACAAGGTGATCCTGCTCACGGGCTGGATCGTGGGTACGGCTTACCTGACCGAGCTGTTTATCGCCTGGTACTCGGGCTACATCTACGAGATGTTCGCCTTCTACAACCGCGTGTTCGGTCCCTACTACTGGGCCTACATCGGCATGATGGGCTGCAACGTGCTTTCGCCCAACATCTTCTGGGTGAAGAAGTTCCGTCGCAACGTGACCATCACGTTCTTCATGTCGATCTTCGTCAACATCGGCATGTGGTTCGAGCGCTTCGTGATCATCGTCACGACGCTGGCGCGTGACTACCTGCCCTCGAGCTGGAGTTACTACTGGCCCAGTTGGGTGGAGATCGGCATCTACCTCGGCACGTTCGGGTTGTTCTTCACGCTCTACCTCATCTTCGTGAAGGTGGCGCCGGTGGTGGCCGTGGCTGAAGTCAAGGCGATCCTGAAGACGGCCGGCGACCAGTATGTAGGTGTCGAGGCCGCCAAAAAAGCCGAAGCCACCGCCCACTGATATCCGGGTGGCATTTGCCGAAAGGCGAAAAAACAGAATAGCGAACAACCGTAAACCGCTTTGTAAATGAAAAAGAAGGACGTTCTCTTCGGCCTGTACGACGACGAAGAAATCCTGCTCAAAGCCGTGAAAGAGGCGCGTGCACAGCACCTCGACATCATGGACGTGTTCACGCCCTTCCCCGTGCACGGCATGGAGCAGGCGCTGGGTCTGGCCGAGTCGCGACTGCATATTGCCGGCTTCGTGTACGGCCTGCTGGGCACGCTGACGGCATTCCTGGGCATGACCTGGATTTTCACGAAGGACTATCCCATCATCTTTGGCGGCAAGCCGTTCTGGGCCGTGCCCTCCTTCATTCCCATCACCTTCGAGCTGACGGTGCTGTTTGCATCGATCGGCATGACGGTAAGCTTCTACATCGTCAACGGGCAGGGCTTCGGCGTGGACAACCCCACGCTCGACGACCGCATCACCGACGACAAGTTCTGCCTGGCCTTCGACAAGGCCGGCAAGAGCGAAGAGGAGCTCAACCGGCTGCGCGATTTCCTCAAGCGCACGGGCGCTTCGGAAGTGCACGAGAAGACGATCGAGAAGAAATAATTCAGGCAGCTCCGGCTGCGCGAAGGAATTGATTTGGCAAAAAAGCACGAATCGGAACGATGAAAAAGACCAACCATAACCTTCTCCCGGGCCTGATGCTGGGCCTCATCCTCATGGGTACGGCCTGCCAGCAGCCCGGCCCCAACCAGACGGGCAGCGAGTTCATCCCGGGCATGGCGCACAGCATCGCCTACGAGGCCAACGTGTATATCGCCTACCCGCTCAACACCTTCGAGGAAGAAAGTGTGAAGAGCCGCTACGAGCTGTCGAAGCCGCGCAAGCCGGTAGCAGGTACCATTCCGCGTGGCTATACGGGCGTGGCACTGGCTGCCGACGAGGAGCAGGCCCAAAAGGAGCTGGCCGTGCTCGAGGGGCTCGAGAGCAACGCCATCGGGGTGCCGCTCAACGGCCACGTGCCCTACTACTATCCCGATACCGATGAAGGCCGGGCCCGCGCTGCGGCAGAGATCATCCAGAACCCGTTCCCCATCACGGCCGAAGGCCTGGAGCGCGGCAAGGAGCTGTACGACATCTACTGCGGCATCTGCCACGGCGAAAAGGGCGACGGCAACGGCTACCTGGTGCGCGAGGATGGCGGCGTCTATCCGGCTGCGCCGAAAAACTTCCTGCTCGACGAGTTCGTGACGGCTTCCAACGGGCGCTTCTACCATGCCATCATGTACGGCATCAACGTCATGGGCAGCTATGCCGACAAACTGTCGTACGAGGAGCGCTGGCAGGTGATCCACTGGATTCGCGCGCTGCAGGCCAAGGACCGCAAGCTGAAGTACGACGAGAACGAAAACACGCTGAACCCCGAGTTCGGCACGCCGGCCGCCTGGCTCAAACCCGTAGTGGCCGAGCAACAGGAAACGCCCGCACCGGCCGAGGGAGGCGAGGAGACGACTCAAGGCGACGGCCATTGATCCATACCCTTTGCCTTTCGGCAAAACCAGCTTTGAAACAGGTTTGATTCATCCATAAATGTGAAAAGATACGATGAGCGATTTCACCTTTGACGGCAACCGGAAGAAATTCCTGTACGGCATGATGGCGGTGGGTGTCGTGTGTCTGATCCTGACCTTCCTCACCGACCACACGCCGGGCCATATGCGCTTCTGGAGCAACTTCCTCCACAACAGCGCCTACTTCACGGGTATTTCCTTCATCTCGCTGTTCTTCCTGACGGCGGCCATCACCGCCTGGGGTGGATGGTACGTCGCCTTCAAGCGGGTGGTGGAAGCGTTTACCCTGTTCCTTCCGGTGGGCCTCGTGCTGATGCTGATCGTGGCTGCCGGCATTTGGGGCCACTTCCACCATCTGTACCACTGGGCCGACCCCGAAGCCGTGGCCACCGATGAGGTGCTGCAGCACAAGTCGGCATTCCTCAACAAGGGCTGGTTCACCTTTGGTACCCTCATCTTCGTAGGCATCTGGTACTGGGTGGCGCGCAAGCTGCGCATGCTGTCGCTCGAAGAAGACGAGAAGGGCGGCCCGCTCAACTTCACCTTCCACAAGGAGATGCGCAAGTATTCGGCCGGCTTCCTGTTGTTTGCCGCGTTTTCGAGTGCCGCCCTGATCTGGCTGTGGCTCATGTCGATTGACGCGCACTGGTACAGCACCATGTACGCGTGGTACATGACGGCAAGCTGGTTTGTGGGCGCCACCGCGCTCATGATCCTCGTGCTCATCTGGCTGCGCAGCAAGGGCTACATGCCGTGGCTCAACGACGACCACCTGCACGACATGGGCAAGTTCCTCTTTGCCTTCAGCATTTTCTGGACCTACCTGTGGTACGACCAGTACATGCTGATCTGGTACGGCAACATCGGTGAGGAAACCATCTACTTCAAGGAACGCCTCGACAATTATCCCGTGTTGTTCTACGGCAACCTGGTGCTGAACTTCGTGTTGCCCTTCCTCGTGCTCATGCCCAACACGGCCAAGCGCAAGATGGGTACGCTGATGCTCGTCTCGGTGCTCGTGTTCTTCGGTCACTGGTGGGACTACTTCCAGGCCATCAAGCCGGGTGCCCTGATCAATGCGCAGCACCTGGCACACGCCGCCGAAGAGGCCGGCCACGCCGCCGAGCATGGCTCCAGCTTCATGATGGGCTTCACCATCCCCGGCCTGCTCGAGCTGGGCACGTTGATCGGCTTTCTGGGGCTGTTCCTCTACGTGGTGATGAGCCAGCTCGAGAAGGCTCCGCTGCTGCCCAAGAACGATCCTTACAAGGAGGAAAGCCTGCACCACCACGTGTGGCCTTTCGGCTGAGCAGGTTTTGGCGAAAGCCTGAACCAATACCAGAACAAAACGTTCACATTGTCCTGATAACAGAGGGTAAAACCCTCCAAACCAAAGTACAACCATGACGGCTCTTCTGGCAATAGCTTCTCTTGTCCTGATTGTCGTAGTACTCATCCAGATCGGCAAGATCTCGGACCTTGCCCGCAAGATTCGGGGCGAAGAGGAAGTGCAGTACGCCACCAACCGCGTGAACGGCACCATGATGCTGTGGTTCATGGTGTTTTTCATTGCCTTCTGCATCTGGTCGGCGATGCACTATAAAAACCTGATGCTGGGCTACGGCCCGCTCGAGTCGGCTTCGGCCCATGGCGGCGAGATCGACAGCATGTTCAACGTGACGCTGTTCTTCACCGGCATCGTGTTTCTCGCCACCCAGATCGCTTTGTTCTACTTCGCCTGGAAGTACCGCGGGCGCAAGGGCCACAAAGCCGATTTTTATCCGCACGACGATCGCCTCGAAATGCTGTGGACGGGCGTGCCGGCCGTGGTGATGACCTTCCTCGTGATCCGCGGTCTGATCGCCTGGAACGACATCATGGTGGACATTCCCGCCGACGCCGTGCCCGGCAAGGACTACATCGAGGTGGAAGCCACCGGCTCGCAGTTCCTGTGGTACCTGCGCTACCCCGGCCCCGACAACAAGCTGGGTGCGCGCGACTACCGCAAGATCACGGCTACCAACCCGCTGGGCCAGGACTGGACCGATGAGGCCAACCTCGACGACTTCCAGCCCACCGACCTGGTATTGCCTGTCGGCAAACCCGTGCGCGTGCGCATCACCTCGCGCGATGT
>WFYJ01000048.1 GCA_015490175.1 Saprospiraceae bacterium
GGATTGCGACTGAGTATACATTTCTATTTTCATAATAAAAACATTTTCTCAGAACCCATCGTCCACTACAAGAAGGATTGCGACTTCAGGGTTTTTGGCTGCCTCTACGGCAGCCATGTACTCAGAACCCATCGTCCACTACAAGAAGGATTGCGACTTACATCTTCTAATATTTGCCATTCACCCCTTGAACCTCAGAACCCATCGTCCACTACAAGAAGGATTGCGACTCGCACGTGCAAAGATGCGATTCGGGCGAGGTACCCATTCGCGCGTCTTTGCTTTCATGCTCCAATCGCTGGATAGCGTTATGCCCCGATTCAAAAACAAATACCGCATCCAAACCACCCGTTTGCCCGGATGGGATTACGCATCCGCAGGGTGGTATTTCGTCACCATTTGCACCCGTGATCGCCAATCGTTCTTCGGCCACATCGCCGACGGCATCATGCACCTCTCGACCCTCGGGCAAATTGCATCCCGTTTTGGGGAAGAAATTCCACAACATACCGCCGCACACGTGTCCCTCGACGCCTTCGTGGTGATGCCCGATCACATCCACGGTATCATCGCGATTCATCATCCGACGCCCCATGGCCACGGTGTTGATGGTGATGGTGATGGTGATGATGGTGGTGGTGGTAGAGACGTTGCATGCAACGTCTCTACATGCAACGTCTCTACCAACATCGTCCACAACATCCATCCATCGTTGCGCAATCCTCTTCCCGAAGACAACCCCATGTCCGCCATTTCCCCAAAGGCCGGTTCCCTTGGAGCCATCATCCGTTCCTATAAGGCCGCCGTCACACGGTGGGCCCGGCATCACGGCCATCATGATTTCGCATGGCAGGCAAGGTTTTACGACCGGATCATTCGAGACGACGATGCCTTGCATTCAATCCGACAATACATTCGCGAAAATCCCCAACGGTGGAAACCCAATGACGCGGGCGTGTAGAGACGTTGCATACCACGTCTCTACACGCACATTTTCCATTTCCCCCATCCAAACCACCCGTTCGCCCGGATGGGATTACGCATCCGCAGGGTGGTATTTCGTTACCATTTGCACCTCGGAACGCCGACCATTTCTCGCCGACGGCATCATCGGTCTGCGCAGCCAGATGCTCACGGCCACCCAGGGCGAAGCCATCATGGCGCACCGCTTCAAGGAGTTCCAACCCCACAAGGGTGAGATTCCGGGCCGACAGAACGGCTCGCTCATCAGCATGGAAACGGGCAAAGCCATCCCCTACTCGATCGCCAACCTGCAGGAACGCGGCAAGTTCTTCGTTGCGCCCAACGAGGAAGTGTACGAAGGCCAGGTCGTGGGCGAGCACAGCCGCCCGGGCGACATGGTGGTCAACCTGACCAAAACCAAGAAACTGACCAACATGCGCGCGGCCGGATCCGACGCCAAGGTCAAGCTCGTGCCGCCCATCAAGTTTACCCTCGAAGAAGCCCTCGAATACATCCAGGAAGACGAGTACGTCGAAGTGACGCCCCGGTCCATCCGCTTGCGCAAAATCCATCTCAAGGAACACGAGCGCAAGCGCGCGAAAAACAGCGCAGCCCGAACGGCCATGGAAGCGTGATCCGGAAGGGACCCGCACTCAATGCAGTCGGGCACTGATCAGGTTGAGGAATTCGCTGCGCGTTTCGACGTTCTGGAACGCGCCGGTGAAGGCCGAAGTGGTCGTGACGGAGTTTTGCTTTTCCACGCCTCGCATCATCATGCACAGGTGCTGGGCCTCGATGACGACGGCCACGCCCAGCGGGTTGAGTGTGTCCTGGATGCAGTTGAGGATTTGATGGGTGAGGCGCTCCTGCACCTGCAGGCGGCGCGCATAGACGTCCACCACACGCGGCAGCTTGCTCAGCCCCACGATGTAGCCATTGGGAATGTAGGCAATGTGTGCCTTGCCAAAAAAGGGCAGCATGTGGTGCTCGCACAGGCTGTACAGCTCGATGTCCTTGACGATGACCATCTCCGAGTAGTCCTCGGCAAACATGGCGCTGCGCAGGATTTCGGGGCCGTCCATGTGATAGCCCTGCGTGAGAAACTGCATGGCCCTGGCCACGCGCTCCGGCGTCTTTTTCAGGCCTTCGCGCTCGGGATCCTCGCCCAGGCGCGCGAGCACCTCGTGGTAGAGCTCTGCCAGGCGGGCACATTGCACATCCATACCGTCTTGTGGTAGATCCTTCATCACTTCTGATTGTGGCTTGCGCCAAAATGGGCCGAACGGGGTCTGGCACACCCTGTGGCCACAGCGCCTGCCGGTTTATCCCCCAGGGCCAAAATACTCTGCGTAAATATTTTCGGTCTCAACGAGCTTGATGCAGTGCAACTGCACGCCGCGCTTGCGCAAATGGGGTTCCAGCTCGCGCCAGAAAATCATGACCAGGTTCTCGATGGTGGGCTGCACGTCCTTGGGAATGAAGTCCACGTCGAGATTGAGGTTGGTGTGATCGACGCGCTCGGTGATCACCTCGCGCACGATGGCGCCCAGCTCCTTGACATTGATGATGAAGCCCGTGACAGGGTCGGGCTCGCCCTTCACCGTGACGAACAATTCGAAGTTGTGACCGTGCCAGTTCTTGTTGGCACAGCGGCCGAACACCCGGAAGTTTTCCTCTTCGCTCCACTCGGCCACCCACAACTTGTGCGCGGCATTGAACCGTTCCCTGCGCGTCAGATATACCATGTCGTCCAATTTGTTTTCCGGCCTCGTGGTTCGTGGGCGCCACCTGCGGGCGGCATTTGCCGAAAGGCAAAACACCTGCCACACATGGCCCATTTCCCAAGTGCAACAGCCAATCACCGGGCGGCGGCAAAGGTACGAATCCACAGCCAGTGCCCGCACATTGTCCCCTTTCGGGAAATCGGGCCTGCTGCAACAGATGCCGGCGCTGGTCGTAGTCCGCACGCCCTCCATCGGCCCGCACGTGCACCGGTCGAAAAAGGTCGGCCGTCTGAAGCGCAAACGTTTTCTTTGGCGATGTGTTGAGGGACGAAAGGATGAAGGAACGCATAGCCGCCATATTGCCCGCTGCGGGAAAGTCGCTGCCGCGACGCTACAAGCTGTGGAGCCACGTGCTCGCCTGGGCGCTGCTGGCGCTGCTGCTGACCTTCCTCGAAATGCGAGCCAACGGCTTCAGTTTCTGGTTTTCGTTCACCAACACGCTGGTCAGCATCGCCATCTACGTCGTGGTCGTGTACTTCAACGTGTACTACCTGATTCCGCACTACCTGAAGGAGAAAAAGTTTTTCACCTATCTGGGGCTGCTGGTGCTGGCCGTCGTCACCGTCACGCCACTCAAGACCATCGTGCTGTACTTCAAGTGGGCCCACCTGCCGCAGTTGCAGGCCGAGCTGTTGCGCGACATGAACCTGTACTTCGTGCCCACCTTCCTCATTGCCGTCACCTCTACCTTCATCAGCATCGTGTCGGACTGGGCCGGCCACCTGCGCCGCGAGCACGAGCTGCAGACCAAGACAATGCAGACGGAGCTGAATTTCCTCAAATCGCAGATCAACCCGCACTTCCTGTTCAACACCCTGAACAACCTCTACGCCCTGACACTCAAAAAAGACCCCCGCGCACCCGAGATCATCATCAAGCTCTCGGAAATGATGCGTTACATGCTCTACGAGTGCAACGAAAAGCGCGTGCCTCTGCAAAAAGAAGTGCACTACATCCGCAACTACCTCGATCTGGAACGCCTGCGTCAGGGCAGCGGCGGCACCATCCGCTTCGAGGTGAAAGGCGAGCTGAAAGACCAGCAAATCGCCCCGCTGATGTTCATCCCCTTTCTGGAAAACGCCTTCAAGCACGGCCTGAACAATCAACTGGCCACCGGCTTCGTGCATGCCGAGCTGCGCATCGACGGCCATCACATCACCTTCTTCATCGAAAACAGCAAGGCCGACGCCCTGCCCGGCCCCACACTCAAACGCAGCGGCGGCATTGGGCTGGCCAACGTGCGGCGCCGCCTCGAACTGCTCTACCCCGGAAAATACAAGCTCGACATCGCCGACCGCCCCAACACCTGGGCCGTCACCCTCGAGCTCGACCTGGACTGAACCTTTTTTGAAAAACCAAAACCGGACCGCCTTATGATCCGCACCATCATCGTTGACGACGAACCCCTGGCCCTCGACGTGCTGGAGACCTACATCGAGCAAGTGCCCGAACTCGAACTCGTGGCTCGCTGCTCCAACGCCCTCGAAGCCAACAAGGTACTGGCCGAAGAGGAAGTGGACCTCATGTTCCTCGACATCCAGATGCCGCAACTCACCGGCATCGACTTCCTCAAGTCGCTCGTGCGCCCGCCCCTCGTCGTGTTCACCACGGCCTACCCCAACTACGCCATCGAAGGCTTCGAGCTCGACGCCCTCGACTATCTGCTCAAGCCCATCAGCATGGAGCGCTTCCTCAAGGCCGTCAACCGCGCCGCAGACATGCTCAAGCTGCGCCATGCCGACGACCAACCCGCCACCGAGCCTGCCGACGACACCTTGCAGGCCGAAGACGACTTCATCTTCGTCAAGGCCGACAAGAAGCTGGTGCGCGTCAATTACGACGACGTGCTCTACATCGAAGGACTCAAGGACTACGTCATCATCCGAATGGAAAAAGGACGCGTCATCACCCTGCAGACCATGAAGAGCCTCGAAGACAAGCTGCCCCGGAACCGCTTCCAGCGCATCCACCGCAGCTACATCGTCAACCTCGACAAGATCCAGGCCATCATCGGCAACATGGTCGAAGTGATCGAGAAAGGCCAGGTCAAGCATTTGCCTGTCGGCAAAAACTACCGCGAAGCCCTGCTGGCTATCATCAACAGCAAACGGATTTGAAGGGTGAAGCCGGTGCAATTTGTGCAACCTGAGCAATCTGAGTAATCTGTGGACTCTGTGAACTGCCTTTCGGCAAAAACTGCCCGCATGACGCTGCCTCAATCCCTGCGCGAAGCACTGCGACCACTCCTCGGCGCGCCCGACCAGGTGCAAGCCCTGAGCGGCGGCAGCATCAACGACGTACGGCTGGTGCGCGGCACGAAGGGAAGTGCCGTCGTCAAACTGGGACGCGGCCCCCGGGCCCGGACCATGTTTGCCGCAGAAGCCGAGGGCCTCGAAGCGCTCGGTGCCGCCGGCGCCCTGCGCGTACCCGAGGTGCTGCTACTGCACGACGAGCCGCCGGCCCTCGTGCTCGAGTACATCCAGCCGGGCCGGCCCACCCGCCGATCGTGGGAAGCATTTGGCGAAAGCCTGGCACAGTTGCACCGCACGCGCGCCGAGGCCTTCGGGTTTGTGCACGACAACTTCATCGGCTCGTTGCCGCAATACAATCCGCCCACGAGCGACGGCATCGAGTTTTACCGAAAGTACCGCCTCGAGGCCCAGCTCGACATGGACGGCTGCCGGCGCCTGCTCGACCACAACGACCGCCGTGCCTTCGAGCGCCTATTTGCCCGCCTGCCCGAGCTGCTGCCCGACGAGCCGCCCGCGCTCATCCACGGCGACCTGTGGAGCGGCAACTTCCTCTGGGACGCCGCCGGTCAGGCCGTGCTGATCGACCCGGCCGCCTGCTGGTGCTACCGCGAGATGGACATCGCCATGGCTCAGCTCTTCGGCGGCTTCGATCCGGTCTTCTTCGAAGCCTACGCCGCCGCCTGGCCCCACGAGCCCGGCCTGCCCGAACGCCTCGACCTGTTTCAGCTCTACTACTTGCTCGTACACGTCAACCTGTTCGGCGGCAGCTATGTGGGCGCCGTACGGCGCATTTTGCACCGGTGGGCCTGATCGGTGCCGGCCCGGCCGGTTGCAACACGTTGGGCGCGTAGCCGTGTCGGACGCACCGCCGTGCGTCCCTACACTGCCATGCGTCCCTACCCTCGGACGCACTGCCGTGCGTCCCTACATCCGTGCGTCTCTACCTCAATCACTCCCTCACTCCGTCACTCCCTCACTCCGTCACTCCGTCACTCCATCTCAAAAAAATCGGCCATCGGCCGGCCACACAACGTATTTTTGGCAAAGCACGTCTCTTTATCGCAACAAACCCGAACGCCATGCAAGCAGGCCTCACTTGGCTGTTGATGCAGACGCTGTTGCTGGGCAGCGGTATGATATTGCTGCGCATGCAGCGCGCAGTGCCGCCGTCGGTGCACCGGTGGGCATGGCCCGCATTGTTGTGGCTGAGCGTGTTTTTGCCCACGGTGCGGGGATGGCCGCCGGCAGGAACGGCAGCGGCGTGGCCGGCACCGGCATGGTGGGCCGAATGGCATCTGCCCGCCGTCACGCTGCGTGCAGGCATGTTGGCGGGTGCAGTTTACCTTGTCGGCTTCGGCTGGCGCTTGGCGTTGTGGATGCGTCGCACCGACTTTCAATTTGCCTTTCGGCAAAACGGACCCCGAGGTTTTGCATTCGTCCTGGCGCCTCCCCTGCCCCAACTGCTGATGGACACGGGCTGCATGTTGCTGTGGTTCCACCCGCTGGCACAGCCCTGCCGCCGATACTGGCTGCGATTGTCGCGGCGGCCGGCGGTCCGGAAGCAGGCACCGCACACGTTCTGGCTGGCTGCCGGCAGTTGGCTGGTGGGCGGCTGGCTGTGCGTCACGCAGCCGGCCCTGCGCGAAGCGGGAAGCCGCCACCTCGACGCCCCCACAGCCGAATGGCTGGCCACCCCGATCCTTGAGCTGGGCACGCCCACTCCACCCGACACCCTGCCCTGGCACCTGCGCTGGGGCCCGCTCGACCTGGCGCTGGAGCGCGGCCCCGACGGCCGCCTGCTGGGCGACCACACGGTGCTGGCCTCCGACTGGGCGCGCATCGGCCACGAAGCGCCGCGCCTGTTCCACGGCGAGACGGAACTCGCCGTGCACGACTTTCAGGTGACGCTCTGGCACGAAGACCTGGGCGCCGTGCAGGCGACATCCTGGCTGCCGCGGCAGGGCCGCCAGCCACCCTCCGACGCGCAGGCCGGGCTGGTAGGCTGGCAGCTCTTCCTGCGCGCCGAGGGAGCCGTGGTGCACCCCCTCGTGGTACACGTAGCCAATCCCGATGCCCTCTACTACCCGCCCGTGCCGCTGCCCGAGATGCCGACCGACGAGGCGCGCTGGCCCTTCCAGATCGTCTCTTTGCCGGCAGGCAAGACCATCGTCCGCCTCGACACCACGGTGGCCAGTGCGCGCCGCCTGCTCGAGGTGTACGCCGACACCACGCGCTACACCCTGCTCCACATCCCCGGCTTCCGGACGCGGCAGCGCTTCGTGGGCGAGCAGGAGGACCTTTTTGCCGGAAGGCGAAAGACGGCAGGCCTCCACCTGCTTCCGCCTATAGATTACCTGCAGTTGAGAGAATACGACGTGCCCGACTCGGCCTTCCTCGGCCTGTGGATCGGCAACCTGTGTGCCGCGCCCGAGCTGGGACTGATCCGGCCGCAAGAATGGCAGGGTGAGGCATGGCGCATTCAGGCAGGCAAGCAAACGCTCGAAGTAGCGCAAGCGCAGCTCATCGTGGTGCGCCCGGGTGCGACGCCCGTTGCCTACTGGCTTGCCGGCGGGCTCGAGGATGCCTTTGCACGCATGCGCCAGGCCGAACCGGCACCGGCAAGCTTCTATTTCCAGAATCTCGTGGTGCGCGATGCGCAGGGCATGCTGCGCCACCTGCCCCGGGCATTTGCCTTCCACACCGCCGCCCAAGGCATGTGGGCTGCACAGGTGGCGCCCTCGATTGAAGCATTGCCCGTGCCGCCCCTTCGCTTCGACACCACGCTGACGTTCGAAGGCAGGCTGGGCGCCCTGCTGGTCGAGGCCTGCGCACAGCGCCCCAATCGCATCGAGCTGCCCGAGCGCCTCGCCGACCTGCGGCTCGCCTGCCGCATCCAGCTCGACCGGGCGGCCCTGCCTGCGTGGCGCCGCATCCTGCTCGAAACGCTGCGCAAACACCTGGCCCTCCACATCGGGCGGGCCTGGCGCCGTCCGGACAACCACTATGCCCTCATTGCCGACGACGAAGCACTGCTGTCGCGCTTTGCGGCCGACGACGCGCTGCAGCGCGAAATGGCACGCGTGCTGGCTCTCGAGTCGCCCTGGTACGAGCCGCTCGGCCCCCTGACGCTGGAAGCGCTGGGCGAGGTGCTCGAAGCGCGTTTCGGCATTTACGTCAGCCTGTGGCGGCCGCCTTCCGGCAAATACTGGTTTGCACTGCCCACGCACGAGCTCGACCAAACCATCGAGGTGCTGCGCCAGCAGTACGGGCTCTCGCTCGAGCCGACGTTTCGCCCGCTGCACCTGGTCGTGGTGAAAAGCCCGGACGGCCTTACTTCACTTCGATGAGGTGGGTGCCGCGCTCTGTGATCCGGCCGATGGGTTCGAGGGCAAGACCTTCGCTGCGCGCCACCTCGAGGAAGCGATCGACGCCCGCCGGATCAACGGCGACGAGCAGGCCGCCGCTGGTCTGGGGGTCGCACAGCAGATAGCGCTGGCGCTCTTCCATCGGTCCCATCTTGTGGCCGTAGCTCTTCCAGTTGCGGCGCGTGCCGCCGGGGATGCAGCCTTCGTCGAGATAGTGGTGCAACACCTCGCGGTCGATGAGCGGCACCTTGTCGAACCACACTTCGGCACCGGCATCGCTGGCCTCGCACATTTCCGAAAGGTGGCCCAACAGGCCGAAGCCCGTCACGTCGGTCATGGCGTGCACTTCCTCGAGGCGACCGAAGGCGGCACCTGCCCTGTTGAGGCGCACCATCCAGTCGCGCGCCAGGGTACGGTGTTCGGGCCGCAGCTTTTTCTTCTTCTGGGCCGTGGCCAGGATGCCCACGCCGATGGGCTTGGTGAGGAAGAGCAGGTCGCCCGAGCGGGAGCCACCGTTGCGCTTGAGGTGGTCAATGCGCACGCGCCCCGTCACCGCCAGCCCGAAGATGGGCTCGGGACTGTCAATGCTGTGACCGCCGGCCAGCGGGATGCCGGCCTCGGCACAGGCCGCCCGACCGCCTTCCACCACATCATTGGCCACCTCAGGTGGCAGCTTGTCTACGGGCCAGCCCAGCACGGCAATGGCCATGAGCGGCGTGCCGCCCATGGCATACACGTCGCTGATGGCGTTGACCGAGGCGATGCGCCCGAAGTCGAACGGATCGTCAACGATGGGCATGAAGAAATCGGTCGTGCTGATGACGGCCGTGCCGTCGCCCAGGTCGAAGGCCGCGGCGTCGTCGCGCTCGTCATTGCCCACGAGCAGATGGTCGAAGTGGCGTTTCGCCTCGCGATGCACGAGAATACTGTCGAGCACGGCCGGCGCAATCTTGCAGCCACAGCCGGCGCCATGGCTGAATTCGGTCAGCTTCCAGGTCTTTGTTTCCATCGGTTCAATTTTGCATTCAGGCAACTGGTTCTGTTTGTTCGCACCCCACCATTGCGGAATGGTAGTCGAGGACAATGGACATTTTTTGAGCCATTCCCTCCCTCACTCCATCACTCCATCGCTCCCTCACTCCCTCACCCATTCACTCCCTCACTCATTCGCTCCGTCTCAAATCCCCACCTCTTTTCCCACCTCGAGCGCGTGCAGCATGCGGGCGGCATCTTCGGGTTTGCCGGAAGGCAGCTCGATATTGACGAGCGAGGGGGGCTGGTGCTTCTCTACGAAGTGGTCGTAGGTCTTGTCGTAGTAGCGCAGGGCGATGGCCGCGGCCTCGTCGAGGCGCCCCTTGCGTATGGCTTCTTCGGCGGACTGTACCCACTGTCCGCCGAGGCGTTTCCGGATTTTGCGGAAGCTGGCGATCAGCGCTTCCGGATCGAAGCGCCCGTAATCGGCTACGAGGCGCTCGACGCGCCGCTCGAAGGGCACGTGGATGCGCACGTAGGGCGCCTGCCGCATCTGTTGCCACACCCCTTCAGGGATGAAGACGCGGCCGATGGATCGGCTCTCGCTTTCGAGCCAGACGCGGCGATCGGGATCGAGGGCATGCCAGCACATGAACAGCTCGTTCTCGAAATGCTCGGTGGTGGGCTGGGGCTGCTCGCCCAGTGCGCCGAAGGCCGAGCCCTTGTGGTGGGCCAGCCCTTCGAGGTCGATGACCTGCTCGCCCAGTCGCGCCAGCTCGTGCAGGATGGCCGTTTTGCCGCTGCCCGTGCGGCCGCCCAGCAAGACGATGCGGCGCTTCATGTGGTGGAAGCCGTCGAGGATGAAGTTGCGCCAGGCCTTGTAACCGCCCTGCAGCGTGCAGGTCTCGAAGCCTGCCTTTTCCAGCAGCCAGGCCACCGAGGCACTGCGCTGGCCACCGCGCCAGCAGTGCACCACCACGCGCCGCTGGGGCGCCAGGGCCTGCGCCCGCCGCACCATGTCGGCCATGCGCGGCCCCACGAACTCGAGGCCTTTGAGCAGGGCTTCTTCGGGCCCCACCTGCTTGTAGATGGTGCCCACGGCGGCCCGCTCATCATTGCTGAACAGCGGAAAGTTGATGGCACCGGGGATATGCCCCTGGGCATACTCGGCCGGCGTGCGCACGTCGAGCAGGGGCCAGTCGCGATAATCGTCGAGCCATTCGGCTATGGTCAGTACCCTGGTCATGTCACTGTTTTTCTTCCCAGTTGAGGGTGCGTTGCACCGCTTTTTTCCAGCCGGCGTACCTGGCGTTGCGCATTTGCGCGTCCATCTGCGGTGTAAACGCCCTGTCGAGCTGCCAGTTGCGACGCACCTCGTCGAGGGTAAGCCATCCGGCGCCCAGGCCGGCCAGCAGGGCGGCACCGAGGGCCGTGGTTTCGGTCACGGCAGGCCGCTCCACGCGCGTCTGCAACATGTCGGCCTGGAACTGCATGAGCAGGTCGTTGGTCGAGGCGCCCCCATCGACGCGCAGGGCCTCCAGCCCGATGCCGGCATCCTGTTGCATGGCTTCGAGCACGTCGGTGGTCTGGTAGGCGATGCTTTCGAGGGTGGCACGGATGAGGTGTGCCTTGCCCGTGCCTCTGGTCAGGCCAAAGATGGCGCCGCGGGCATACTGATCCCAGTACGGCGCGCCCAGGCCGGTGAAGGCCGGCACCACGTACACGCCCTCGGCATCGGCCACCTTGGAAGCGAAGTATTCCGAGTCGCGCGCCTCGTCGAGCAGGCGGAGGCCGTCGCGGAGCCACTGGATGGCCGCCCCGGCGATGAAGACGCTGCCCTCGAGGGCGTAGGTGCGGCGCCCATCGAGCGACCAGGCGACCGTGGTCAGCAGCCCGTTTTGCGAAAGCAGGGGCTCGTCGCCGACGTTCATGAGCATGAAACAGCCGGTGCCGTAAGTGTTTTTGGCCATGCCCGCCTCGAGGCAGGCCTGCCCGAACAGGGCCGCTTGCTGATCGCCTGCCACGCCGTGGATGGCGATGTCGCCGCCCAGCAGGCGCGTGCTGCCGAAGGAGGCGTTCGAGTCGCGCACTTCGGGCAACATGGCCATGGGCACGCGCAGCAGGCGGCACAGGTCTGCGTCCCAGGTACCCGTGTGGATGTTGTAGAGCAGCGTGCGCGAGGCATTGGTAGCATCGGTGGCGTGCACACGTCCTTCGGTGAGTTTG
>WFYJ01000049.1 GCA_015490175.1 Saprospiraceae bacterium
AGCGGCCGTCCATATTTTGCGAAAGCATGCAGCAAAAGTCATCTCTTCTGTGTTTTGGTTATTTGCCATTCGGCTTCTGGCCATGTGCACTCCAATGCGCGCATTGGAGCATCTCGCCTGAAGCGGCAAATGTAGTATCTGCGCATGGCCCCTTTGCAAACGAAATGCAAAAGCGCGTGCTCCCGCTACACTCGTTCCCCCTTCACGCGATGCGGATGGGTGTAGAGGTTGCAGGACTGGGCGCGCACAAAGGCGGCCGTCGTGATGCCCGTGTCGGAGGCCAGCTCGAGGGCCAGCGAGGTGGGCGCTCCGATGGCGGCCACGAGCGGCAGGCCGGCCATGGCCGCTTTTTGCATCAGCTCGAACCCCAGACGCCCGCTCAACACGAGCCCATAAGTGTGCAAGGGCAGGGCACCACGCTGGAAGGCCGCACCGATGAGCTTGTCGAGGGCGTTGTGCCGCCCCACGTCTTCGTACACCTCCTGAATATTGCCCTCGGCATCGAACAATGCCGCAGCATGCAGTCCGCCCGTAGCGCGAAAGACTTCCTGTTGTTCGGCCAGGCGCTCGGGCAGGCGGCACAACACGGCACGCTCGATGTGGAATGCCGCAGGCGGCACCCGGCAAGGGCGCGCCAGTGTCACGGCCTCGATAGATGCTTTGCCGCAGATGCCACAGCTCGAGGTGGTGTAAAAATTGCGGTTGAGCCGGGCGGGATCGAAGGACACCTCCGGCTTCAGCGCCACCTCGATCACATTGTCGCGATGCAGACGCGAAAGGCCCGGCCCTGTGCTTTCCACCTCTTCCTTTTCAGAAATGATGCCTTCCGAAAACAGGAAGCCCAGTGCCAGCAGCGCGTCGTGGCCCGGAGTGCGCATGGTGACCGCCACGCGCCGCGTCAGTCGGCGCGGCGCGCGACCAAAAGTCAGGCGGATCTCGAGGGGTTCTTCCACCACCACCCGATCCTGCGCCTCGCGCCACCCCTCGGCCTGCATGCGACGTACCGTCCAGCTCTTTGTGTGCTTTTTCATGCCAGGATGCATTGTGGACGGACAAGGTAGAACTTTATCGAACCAGGCGGAAGCGCCGCACGGGCCAGCCATCGGCGCGGATGAGCAGGAAATACCGGCCGGGGGCCAGCTCGCTCAAGTCGAGCGTCGCCAGATGCTTCCCGTCGGGATAAGCACCGAGGGGCAGGCGCATCACGGCTTTGCCGGGCGCCTCGAGCACCCACACCTGCACCATGGAGGCAGGCTCGTCGAGTGTGAAGGCTACCTGTACGCGCCCGGCGGCATCGGCCATCAGTTTGGGATGCTGCTCCCAGGCCGCCGCCGAGTGGGGTTGGAGGGGCAGCGCTTCTTCCTTTCCGCCCGGCAAGCGGCGCCGCAAGCGATACAGCACCTGCTGCCCCTCGGCGAGGCGCCCGATCACGTCGGTGTCGCGCCACTCGTAGGCATGCCTGTTGCGCCCATCAGACGGCGGCGCCATGGCTTCGAGGATCGTCCAGGACACGCCCCCATCGAGCGAACGCTCGAGAAAGTAGCGCAGGCCGACCGGCTCATTGCGGGCCACCCACGACACCACCACCTCGCGCCCGGCGCGAATGGCGGAAAACTCCGACACCTCGAAGCGCCCCCGGGGCCTGCGTGCGGCTACCGCCTCGGCGCCGGGCGCCGCAGGACGCAACACCGGCTGGCCGGGCGGGCCCGGCGCCGGCCGGATTTCCACCACCTCCGCCCCATCGGGCGCCCACAGGCTCAGGCCGAAAGGCACCCGAAACCGCTCGTCCGGCGCCACCTCGGCCACGGCCTCGGCACCATCGACGCGCACGGTGCGCAGCTCGATGCGGTCGGCATCCACGAAGATCCACTTGAACTGGTTGAAGCTGCCGCTGGCGCGCGTCCAGGGCTTGTCGTCGTCGTTGGCGCGCAGGGGAGCGCCCCAGCAGCCTTCACCGACGTACACCGTGCCCCAGGTGTCGTCGCGCACGAACCCCTCGTAGGCGCGCGGCCCCTGAGAGGGGCGCACGGGCCAGGTCAGCTTGACCACGTGGGCATCCGACTCGAAAACCAGCCGCACCCCATGACGGTAAAAGAGCCCAGCCCAGTGCACGTACTGATCGTTGTTTTCGGGTTTGCGGCGCTGGTGGGGCCGTATCGGGAAATGATACTGGGCCATCTTCCAGCGCACGTGCGCATGGGCATTGAGGTCGCGCAGCAGCCAGGCTTTCTGTGCGCCGCCGGCGGGGATGAGCGAGTTGAGCGTGTAGATGCGCAGCAGGTCGCCGCCCAGCGACAGGGCATAGTAAGCATCGGGGTTTTTCAGGTCGAAGAGGTTGACCAGCACTTCGTTGGTCATCTCGTGATTGCCGCGTGCCACGAGCACGGGCGGCATGTAGCCATCGCTGGCGCGCACCAGTTGCCAGTCGTCGAGCCACTCCTGCCACTCGCCCTCGGTGTCGCCGGCTGTCATGTCGCCGCCAAAGAGGATGCAGTCGGGGCGCAGCTTGCCGGCCAGCAGGTTGGCTGCCCGCCGCGCCTCGCGGTTGTTGCGCGAGTCGCCGCCCGCCACGATCGACAGGCGCACGTCGGGCCGGTCGGGCGCAGTGCGGAAATACATGCGCGGACTCACGCCCTCGCTGTCCTCGATCACGAAATAGTACACCGTGTTGGGCTCCAGGCCCGTAAGCCGCGCAAAGTGATTGTGCATGCCCTTGGCCCATACGACCCGGTCGGGCATTTTCGCGAAAGCGTAGGCCTCGGCTTGCTGCCCGTGATCCACCACATCGTAGCGCACCACGGGGCGGCTGCCACTCACCTGGTTCCAGCCGATGACCATGGTCGTGGCCGGATCTTCGCGCCACATCAGGCGATACTTGTCCGTTTTGGCGAAAGCCGAAACCACCCACAGAAAAAGCGCCGCCCACACGGGCAGCATCCGGCGCAAAAAATGTGAACTTATGGAGCGACTGTGGTTCATATGCATATCAGGTTGAGGGGGCAAGCCGGTGCCTTTGACGACGACGCGATGCCCGCCAGGCTCCATGCACACACTGAAAAATTTCCCCGACCATTTTCTCCTCTGTTGGATACCGTAACGCGGCCGTGGCAAAGAAGATACAAATCGCCGACCAAACTCTGCCCAAGAGGCATTTATTGTACCTTTGCGCGCGCAACAAGCAAGGGACGCCCTTCGTGCAAACCCTCATGCAGTGCTTGCTGTTCACCTGCTTCCGCAAAAAAGACAAAGACCCGCAATATGCATTCCGACACCACGGTATTCAACCTCATCGGCCGCGAGCTGGAGCGCCAGCGCAAGGGCCTCGAACTGATCGCTTCGGAAAACTTCACCAGCCAGGCCGTGCTCGACGCCATGGGCTCGTGCCTGACCAACAAATATGCCGAGGGCTATCCGGGCCGCCGCTACTACGGCGGCTGCGAGGTGGTGGACGAGATCGAAAACCTCGCCATCGAACGGCTCAAAGCGCTCTTCGGTGCCGAATACGCCAACGTGCAACCCCACTCGGGCACCCAGGCCAACATGGCCATTTACCTGGCCTGCCTGCAGCCCGGCGACACGGTGCTGGGCTTCGACCTGTCGCATGGCGGCCACCTGTCGCATGGCTCGCCCGTCAACTTCTCCGGCAAGCTCTACCGCCCCGTCTTCTACGGCCTCGATCCCGACACGGGCCTCATCAATATGGACCGCGTGGCCGAGATTGCGCGCAAGGAAAAACCGCGCCTCATCATCTGCGGTGCTTCGGCCTACAGCCGCGACTGGGACTACCGCCGCTTCCGCGAAATAGCCGACGAGGTGGGCGCCTTCCTGCTGGCCGACATCGCACACCCTGCCGGCCTCATCGCCGCCGGCCTGCTCAACAGTCCCATGGAGTATTGCCACTTCGTGACGAGCACCACCCACAAGACGCTGCGCGGCCCCCGCGGCGGCGTCATCATGATGGGACGCAACTTTGACAATCCGTGGGGACGCACCACAAAGAAAGGCGCCATCATCAAAATGTCGCGCATCCTCGACAGCGCCGTGTTTCCCGGCACGCAAGGAGGACCACTCGAACACGTCATCGCCGCCAAGGCCGTCGCCTTCGGCGAGGCGCTGCAGCCCTCGTTCCGCACCTATGCCGAGCAGGTGGTGCGCAACGCACGCGCCATGGCACAGGCCTTCCTCGACAAGGGCTACAAGGTCATCTCCGGCGGTACCGACAACCACCTCATGCTCATCGACCTGCGCAGCAAGGGCGTCACGGGCAAGGTGGCCGAGCAGGCGCTCGTCAAGGCCGACATCACTGTCAACAAGAACATGGTGCCCTTCGACACCGAGTCGCCCTTCGTCACCTCGGGCATCCGCATCGGCACGGCGGCCATAACCACGCGCGGCCTGACCGAGTCGGATTGCGTGCGCGTGGTCGCCTGGATTGATGCCATCATCAGCGATCCCGAAAACGAAGCGCTCATCGCCGAGACGCGGCGCCAGGTGAACGCGTTCATGACGCACTTCCCGCTCTACGAGACGCAGCCGGCATCCTGACAATGACCCTTTTGCGCAAGCAAACGTCCTGAAAGAGCCGAAACAGCCCGGCAGAACAACGCATCTTGCAGACGAACCCTTAAAATTTCGTCTGTCATGATTTGCCGCATGTTGTTCCTTCTCCTTCTGGGAGCGCTTCCGCAAATGACGCCCGCCCAGAACGCTGCCCTGCTCGCCGGTACCTGGCAGATGCCACAGGCCGGCATCACCCTCCAATTTGATGCCGCGGGCAACTACACCGTGACCTATGCCAATGGTCAGTCCATACAGGAGCGCTACAGCCTGCAAGGCCCTCAGCTCACCATGAGCCGCTTCTACTACGGACAGGACCAGCACTTCCAGATCGTACAGCTCGACCAACAGACCCTTCTGTTGCAAGCCCTCGACGGGCAGCCCGGCATGCAGTTCGCCTTCCAGCGGGCCGGCGCCGTCCCTGCAGCCGGAGGATTTGCCCAGGCCCCGCCGGCCAACGCCAACCCCGCACCCGCGACGTCCACCATCCCGCCGACGCCTGCCGCAGGAGGCGGACAAGTACTGGCCCAGGCACAGGGCTACCAGTTCACCTCCGACTACTTCGAAAAGATCGTCCGCTTTGCCGAGTTCCTCATCGCCAACCGGCTGAGCGAGGCCGAGCGCCAGCAAGCCCTGCAGGAATGCATTGCCGAGTTCCAGCAGATGCCCCAGGCCTTCCTGCAGACGATTGATCAGATCGACGCGCAGATGAGCCAGTTCTACCAGATCGAGGACGTGGCACAACTGGGCCTGCTGCGCTCCATGCTCGTGGGCCAGCTCAACCTGGCTTATCAGCAGGTGCCGCCCGAGCAGAAGCCCTACCTCGGTCGCCTCATAGATCAGTACACGCCCGTGCTTGCCTATGATCCTTCGACCCAGATGGCGCTCACCTGGCGCGACGTGGAAGGCTATGCCGGCGTCTTCACTTTCTATCTCGAAATTGCGGGGCAGCCCATGCAGGTGAGCCAGCAAGACCTGCAGGCCCTGGCCACCACGCTGGCCCAGCAGTTTCAGGCAGCCACGCCCGAGCAAAAAGCCGCACTCTGTTCGATGAGCCTGTACGACGAGTACCTGCGCAACGCCTGGGCCCGGCTCACGCCCCAGCAGCAGGAACAGATGCGCCAGCAGGTACTCGCCCAACTCGGCAGCATGATGCAGCAGCAGGGCGCAGCCCAGCCCTATGGCTATGGCAATGCCGGCCAACAACCCGCCTATGGCTATCCCGCTACCGGCCAGCAGCCCGCCGGCAATTATCCGGCCAGCAAAGCCCAGATAGATGCCTGGCTGGCCCAAAAACAGCAGGAGATGCAGACCAACAATTTCATCTTCAACTCCATGCAAAACATGCTGATGGAGCAACACGCCACCTCCCTCAACATCATCTCCAACATCGGCGGGGGCGACGATTACTGGGAAGTGAAATACAACGACTGGTAACGACAACCGACCCAACCCTCTTGGAATAGTCCCAAAAACCGAAAGCCGGCCTCCTGAGGGGCCGGCTTCCTCGTTTTTTGCGCAAGCGCAAAAGATCAGTTGAGCGACTGGCCGGCCATGAGCTCGGCTTCGAAGAAGAAGGCAGGATGCCCGAAGGCCGGCTCCAGCTCGTCGAGCCAGGTGGCCTGCTCGTCGTAGCGCGCGAAGAAGGGCCGGCCCACCCACTCCGGGTTGCGCGCCTGGATGAAGGTCAGGACGAACAGCTTTTCCCCAGCCACCCGCGTGGTGCCCAGCACGCATACCTTGCCCGGGTGGGCCGACATGCTGGGGCCGCGCACCGTGCGCGCCAGGCCGCTCACCTGCCTGTAGGCATCGCGGTAGATCTGATGGGCTTCGGCCAGCGGCACGGCAAAGTAGTCGTGCGCGCCCGTGTCGCGTACCACGAACATGTAGTAAGGCACGCAGCCCAGCTTCACCTGCTCGCGCCACATCGCGGCCCAGGCCCCGGCATCGTCGTTGATATGGCGCAGCAGTGGCGACTGGGTGCGGATCTCGGCACCCGTGTTGCGGATGCGGGCAATGGCGCGGCGCACGGCCTCGGGCTGCAGCTCGCGCGGATGGTTGAAGTGGGCCATGAAGGCCAGATGCTTGCCCGACTGCACCACGCGCTCGAAGAGGCGCAGCACCTCGTCGGCATCGTCGTCGGTGAGGAAGCGGTAGGGCCAGTAGGCCAGCGCCTTCGAGCCGATGCGGATGTTCCGGAGATGCGGCAGGTCGGCTTCGAGCAGCGGCTCGAGGCAGGCGCGCAGGCGATGGGCTTTCATCACCATGGGGTCGCCGCCGGTGATGAGCAGGTCGGTCACTTCGGGATGTGCCTTCAGGTAAGCCACCAGCAGCTCGGCCTCGCGCATGGCAAACTTCAGCTCGTCCATGCCCACGAACTGGGGCCAGCGAAAACAGAACGAGCAGTAGGCGTGGCAGGTCTGGCCCTGTTGGGGAAAGAACAGCACCGTCTCGCGGTACTTGTGTTGCATGCCCGTCAGCTTGATGCCATTCAGCTCGGGCACGTTGTGGCTCATCTGACCGGCAGGATGCGGGTTGAGTTCGAGGCGGATCTGGTTGGCCACCTTGCGCCGCTCAACTTTGTCAGCAGTTTCTTTGAGGGTGCGCTCCATCAGGGCGAAGTGCGCTTCGGAGAGCATGTCGCGATGGGGGAAGGTGAGGCGGTAGATGGGGTCGTCGGGAATGTGGTCCCAGTCGATCAGCTCGTCGGCCACGTAGTTGTTCACCTTGAACGGCAACACATGGCCCACCACTTCGATCTCGTGCAGCGTTCGTTCGTCGAGTCTGTCTGCCACCTGGGGCAGCTTGCGGAAGTTGTGCAGGGCATACGCCCGGTAAACCGGTTTTGGCGATTGGTTCTGACTCATTGGCTCTCTGTTTTTTGGTTAGCAAATGAAGACGCGCTTTGCCTCAGCGCCTGCTTTCCAGCGGTGCACGGCAAAGCGATGGAATATAACAAATTTCTCTCATTCTTACAACCCCTCAGCCGGCATTTCGTGTGCTTCTCCCTTTCGGGAAATGCCTCCCTGCAGGCGCACGCCCAGATTGAAGTGGCGCGGCAAGCCGGGATAATAATACCTGGGCAGGCTGCCGCCAAACGAGGTGGCATTGACGAGAATCATCGAAGCATAGCGCGCATTGGTGAGGTTTCGTCCTTCCGCAAAGACGAGCAGGCGGCGTTTGCCGAAAGGCAGATGGCGTTGCAGGCGCAGGTGCCACAGCGCATAGGGCGCACTCCACACGCTGTTGTCGTCGCGCATCGGCATGCGGCCTGTGCGTTCGTAGCGCAGGGCCGCCATCCAGGGGCCTCGGCTCCACAGCAGCCACAGGCGGGCCGTGTGCTCGGGCCAGCCCGTGAGGCGGTTGCCGCTGTAGTCGGCCGCGCCATCCGCGAAATCCATGAAGCGATAGTCCGACAGTTGGAGGCTGCCTTCGAGCGACAGGCCCTTCCAGGCAGCGGTGCGCAGGTCGAGCTCGAGGCCGCGGTGGCGCGTGCGGCCCGCATTGATACCCTCGTAGATGTCGGGGCCGACGCGGCGCGCCACCAGCAGGTCGCGGATATCCATCTGGTACAGTACCAACTCGAAAGAGACGCCCCTGCCGATCGCACCGCGCGCGCCCAGCTCGAAGTTCCATCCCTGCTCGGGGCGGATGGCCGGGTTGATGGTGCCGTCGGCACGCCGGCTGTCTTCCACTCCCGGCCAGTTGATGCCGTGGCTGGCCAGCCCATAGACCCACCAGTGCGGCCCCAGCCGGCGGCTTGCGTGCAGCCGAGGCGACCACACGGGCGCGAAAGCCTTCGTGGCAGAGTGGTCGAGGCTGTCGCCAAAAAACAGATCGCGGTAGGCAAAGCGTGCTGCGGCCCCGCCCAGACCGGCACCGAGCCGCCAGCGCCCGCTTGTGCTGATCCATTCCGCTTCCGCAAAAAGCTGGGCATACGCCCGGAGCTCCCGGTTGTGCGACCGCAGGGCGCCGGGCTGCCCATCGAGCTGGGCGAAAGTCTGCCAGCCATAGTCCTCGACCATGGTCTCACCCCCTATGCGCCAGGTCAAGGGCCTCGCGCGGCTATCCTCGACCCGGAACCGCAGCCCGCCGTTCCACACGTTTTCCGAAAGGATGTTGAAAGGCCGCACCTCCCACGTGTTGCGGATTTGCCCGAAGAGGGCCAGCATGGCCATGCGATCGTTCTTCACCCGCCGAAAGGTGTGGCCCCACAGCAGCTTGCGGTGGGCCTCGTAGCCCTCGACGGCCGCCCAATTGGGCGCTGCGGCCCAAGGCCGTTCGGCAAAGTCTTCGGCATTGAGCGACGAGGGGATGTGCGCCTTCATGAGGGTGCCCAGCACCAGCGTCGAGTGCTCGATGCGGGCGTCGAGCCTACGGCCCAGCCACAAGAGTTGGGCGCGGTCGTAAGTGCTGTTGTCGCGATAGCCGTCCGAGTGCAAGAGGCTGCCGCCCCAGAGCGTACTGCGCCCGCCCCGGCCTCTCGTGCTCAGAAAACCCAGGGCCGCCGTCCCGAAGCTGCCAAGGCGCAAAGAAGCCGTCTGGCGGCTGCCCCTCGCAAGGGGCGCCGCCGTACGCAAGCGCAACGCCCCGCCAAGCGTGGGTCCCAGCGCTGCCGACTGCGGCCCCCTGGATATTTCGATGTGATCAATCCACTGCGGATCAATATCCTCGAAGGTGGTCACGCCCGCGCCGTCGGTAAGCGGAATCTCGTCGAGCCAGGCGCGCACCTTGCCGGTAGCATAGGGAATGCGGCTGCCCACCCCCCGAATGCTCAGGCGATTCGTGTTGAGGGCGCCCTGCTGCATGTACACGCCGGGCGCAGCATTGAGCGCCGAAGCCAGCGTCCAGGTGGCGCCCAACTCGAGCGTGGCACGCGAAAGGCGGACAGGAGCATCGGCACGCTGCAGGCGCGACGAATCGGTCACGTCCACGCGCAACAAGGTGATGGCGCCAAGGCTGTCCGAAGGCTCCTGCGCCCGGAGAGGCCAGGCCGCACATCCCGCAATCAACATCAGCAGGCAAGGCAAGCGTACCAGCGATACCGACAAGTGCATGGCTTTGCGGTTTGAGTCTCTGAAAAACGAGGCGGACCCAAACAAAGCATTTCAGACGAAATGGGCAAAGGATACGTGCAGCGCAATCCCCGGATTCGGGATTTTTTGAGCAAGAAGAGTAAGGAAAGAGGAGTGTCCCCTCCCAGAACCCGATCAAGGCGCACAGCCACAACCATTCGGCTCACTGCAGCGCCATCGCTACCGCCACAAAATGCGCGGCCGTACCGGCCATGACGAAGAGATGCCAGATAGCGTGCGCAAAGGGCAGCTTTTTCCACACGAAAAACACCACGCCAAGGGTGTAACTCAGTCCGCCCACCACGATACTCCACCACACCACTTCGGGCATAAGGGGGCGCATGATCGGCAAGACGAACACGGCCATCCAGCCCAGAGCCAGATAGAGCCCCAGCGAGAACCACGGCCACCGACCGAAAAACAGCACTTTGTAGGCGATGCCCACCGCCACCAGGCCCCACAGCACGCTCAGATACCACACGGCCAGCTCCTCGGACAGATAGCGCAGCACCAAGGGCGTATGCGTGCCGGCAATGAGAAAATAGATGCTGATGTGGTCGAGTTTGCGCAAGCGGAATTTCCAGACCGGATGCTGCACGGCGTGATACACCGTGCTGGCCGCATACACCAGACACATGCCCGCAGCAAAGAGGCCGGCACCGGCCAGCCACTTGTCGGGCGCCGAAGCGGGCAAGTGCCGCCACAACCAGATGCCGCCCACCAGCGCACACACAAAGCCGATGCCGTGCGTGAGGGCATTGGCCAGTTCTTCTGCCGAATGCAACGGACGATCGGGACGATTGCTCATGGGATGGTTTTTGGTTCCGGGGTATTTCACATATGCGCACATCCAAAGTTGTCAGACGCACGGCCGTATCAGACGCACGGCCGTGCGTCACTACCTCCATCTCTCTGTCCCTCCCTCCCTCGCTCCATCCCCTGCATCGAAATTCCCGGACCAGATGGTGCGGAGGGATGATGCAGGCTTTCGCCAAATGCCGCGCAGAGACTCATCGGCCCAAATGGACGAGCAGCACGGAGATGTCGGCCGGCGACACGCCGCTGATGCGGCTGGCCTGCCCCACGGTGCGCGGCCGCACCTGCGACAGCTTTTCGCGCGCCTCGGCCGACAGGGCACCCAACTGGCGGTAGTCGAAGTTTTCGGGCAGGGGCACCTCTTCCAGCCGGTTCATCTTTTCCACCATCTCCTGCTCGCGCTTGATGTAGCCCTCGTACTTCATGTTGATCTCGGCGAGCTGGCGGTACTCCTCGCGAAACTGCGAGAGGAACTCGTCCACGTGGGGCAGCACCTCGCGCAGGCCCTCCATGGTGATGTGGGGCCGCAAAAGCACGCTGTGCAGTTTCACTTTTTGCGAAAGCGGAGCCGAACCGAGGCGCTCGAGGTAGCCGTTGATCTGGTCGGGGCTGACGCTCGTCTCGCGGAAGAAACGCTCGATGCGCTCGGCCGCCGTGCGCTTCTCTTCCACGCGCGCCATGCGCTCGTCGAGGCCTTTCATCCCCAGCCTGTGCACGATGGGGGTGAGGCGCAGGTCGGCATTGTCCTGGCGCAGCAGGATGCGGTACTCGGCCCGCGAGGTGAACATGCGGTAGGGCTCTTTGGTGCCCTTGTTCACCAGGTCGTCGATGAGCACGCCGATGTAGGCCTCGGAGCGGCGCAGCACCAGCGGCTCGCGCTCGTGGATGGCCTGGTGGGCGTTGATGCCGGCGATGAGGCCCTGGCAGGCGGCCTCCTCGTAGCCGGTAGTGCCGTTGATCTGGCCGGCGAAAAACAGGTTTTTCACCAGGCGCGTCTCGAGCGTGGGCTTGAGCTGTGTGGGCGGGAAGAAGTCGTACTCGATGGCGTAGCCCGGCCGGAACATCTTGACGTTTTCGAAGCCGGGCACCTTGCGCAGCGCCTTGTACTGCACGTCCTCGGGCAGCGAAGAAGAAAAGCCGTTGACGTACATCTCGACGGTGCGCCAGCCCTCGGGCTCGACGAAGATCTGGTGGCGTTCGCGTTCGGCGAAGCGCTCCACCTTGTCCTCGATGCTGGGACAATAGCGCGGCCCCAGCCCCTGGATGCGGCCCGTGAACATGGGCGACTTGTCGAAGCCCGAGCGCAGTACCTCGTGTACCTCGGGATTGGTGTAGGTGATGTAGCAGGGAAGCTGCTTTTCCAGCGGGGGCGTGTCCAGGTACGAAAACTTGCCGGGCCGCTCGTCGCCGGGCTGGGGCTCCATGGCCTCGAAATTGAGTGTGCGCCCATCGACGCGAGGCGGCGTGCCCGTCTTCATGCGTCCGGCCTCGAAGCCCAGCTCGATGAGCTGCTCGGTGATGCCGGTGGCGGCCCGCTCGCCGGCGCGCCCGCCGCCGAACTGCTTCTCGCCGATGTGGATGATGCCGTTGAGGAAGGTGCCATTGGTCAGGATCACCGCCTCGCTCTCGATCTCGAGGCCCAGACCCGTGCGCACGCCGCGCACGCGCCCGCCCTTGACGATGATGCCCGTGACCATCTCCTGCCAGAAGTCGATGTTGGAGTTGGCTTCGAGCATCTCGCGCCATTTGGCGGCAAAGAGCATGCGGTCGCTCTGGGCGCGCGGGCTCCACATGGCCGGCCCCTTCGAGCGGTTGAGCATGCGAAACTGCACCATCGTGTGGTCGGTCACGATGCCCGAATAGCCGTTGAGGGCATCCACCTCGCGCACGATCTGGCCCTTGGCCACGCCTCCCATGGCCGGGTTGCACGACATCTGGGCGATGGTCTGCATGTTCATGGTGACGAGCAGCACCTTGCTGCCCATATTGGCGGCAGCCACCGCAGCTTCACAGCCGCTATGGCCGGCGCCCACCACGATGACGTCGTATTTTGGAAACATCTCTTTTTGCTATTGGTGAAAGGTGTCCGTGTCCAAGCCAGTACAACAACCACTCCGCACCCGCAGTTGCCCGATTTTCGCCTTTCGGCAAATGAAGGGCAAAAATAGCCCGCTGGCCGCACTGCCGTGTGGCCTCATGCGGGCAATGCCACCTCGAGCAGCTCGCTGAGCATCATGGCCGTGGCCCCCCAGAGCACCTTGCCGTGCAGGTCGAACCAGGGCACGTCGTGCAATTCGAGCCCCTGACGCAGTCGAATGGTGCCGCGCTTGACGGCTTCGGGGCGACCGAACCAGGCCAGCGGGGCCGTCAGCACGGCGCGCACCTCCGACTCCTGCGGCCGAAAGGCGGGCGGGGCCGCCACCACGCCTACAAAGGGATGTACGTCGAAGTTGCTCACGGGGATGTAGAGTGGGGTGAGGGCGCCCAGCAGCAGGATGTCGGCAGCAGGCACACCCACTTCCTCTTCCGTTTCGCGCAGAGCAGTATGGGCCAGGGTGGCGTCGCCCGGCTCGCGACTGCCCCCGGGAAAGCTGATCTGGCCGCCGTGCCGGTCGGCGGGGTTGTGGGCCTGGCGCTCGATGAAGGTGAGCTGCCATTCGCCCTCTTGCGGAAAGAGGAGCGCCAGCACTCCGGCCTGCCGCGCATCGGGCGGCGCCACCCGCCGGCGATACCGGGCAGGATGCGTCATGCGGGCATGGGCGCGCGGCCCCGGCAGCGGCCGGCGCAAGCGTGCCGTGAGCTGCTGCACGAACGGATGTGCCCGTAGCCGTTCTTTTTCGCGTTCTGCTGATTGCTTCATGCATCAGGTTGGTTGTGCTGCTTCCCACAACAAAGGGAGCGTCCGGGTGGTTCCCGGCGTCGGATCATCGAAACAAAAAACCCTGGCAATCAGTGTCGCCAGGGCCTATCCAAAACATACTATGAGAAAACAAAATAATCCGAAAAGGCTGAGATTTCGCGTCGCATGAGGCGATATCCAGTTCTTTATACGACGATTTTTACTTTTTGTTCGAAATTTCGAGATAACGTTTGAGCGCCTCGGTCATGGACTTCACCTCGGCGGTAGGCGCCTTGACGTTGATCTTCAGGCCCCGCTCTTCGACCGCTTTGCTGGTGCTCTCACCCCACACGGCAATGCGCGTGTTGTTTTGCTTGAAATCGGGGAAGTTGTCGTACAGCGACTGAATGCCCTGCGGGCTGAAGAACACCAACATGTCGTAGGTGATGTCTTTCAGGTCGGACAGATCACTGCTCACAGTGCGATAGACCAGGGCTTCCTGCCAGTCGAAGCCATTTTCCGTCAGGAAACGCGATACCTCCTTGGCGCCAAGGTTGCCGCAGGGCAACAGGAAGCGCAGTTTGCTGCGGTGCTTCATCAGCGCCGACTTGAGGTCTTCGATCTTGCGCTTGCCGGCAGCCACCTTCCGCTTGCGGTACACGATGAACTTCTGCAGGTAGTTGGCGATGGCCTCAGTGAGGCAGAAGTAGCGCGTCTCCTGCGGCATCTCGATGCGCAGCTCCTTGCACAGACGGAAAAAATGATCAATGGCCGTCTTGCTGGTGAAGATCACAGCACCGAATTCATCGGGACGAATGCGCTGCCTGCGAAATTCCCTGGCACTTACCGGCTCTACGTGAATGAACGGGCGCCAGTCGATGCGGACCCCGTATTTCTCTTCCAGTTCGGTGTAAGGCGTCTGACGTTCGGGTTTCGGCTGCGAGATCAGAATGGTCTTCACTTGGCGGTACGTTTCGCTCTGGGCGTTGCTTTTTACTGTCATGTATTTGCCTGATTTACATAGACCAATCTAAAAAAATTCGACATGTTGAAGCACCTTGACGGCCACAAAGACAGGTGCCGATTCGACGGCGCAAATATACAACAAAAACAGAAAGGGGCTTCGCATCACGCTCTGGCCACGCTGCAATAACACGCTCATTGTGCGATACATATAAACCCCGAGCATCAAGGCTGCCGTAGCCCACAGCAGGCCGCGGTGCCATTCAGCGGGGCCATAGGCCCACACCGCAGCCAGGGGCAACAGCACCACGCCCAGCAGCGAATGGAAAGCGGCAATGGTGAAATTGTAGTATTGCAAAGCCTCCGACTGAAAGATGGCGCGCACCAGCCACAACAACAGGTGACGCCCCATAAACCACAGGGCCGTGCCCCCAAACAGCAAGCCCCACAACTGCCAGGCCGGTCGGTGGGCCGGCAGCCAGCCCCACGACAAGAGCGCCATAAAAAGGACCGCCGAAAGGCTGTACACAAAAAAGGAGTACCACACCCAGGCCGGCCACCGCACCCGCCCGTTCCACTCGCGATAGAGCAGATGCATCAGTTGCGGATTGCGCACCCCCTGCCAGGCTTTGCCCAGCCACGAGCCGAGCATCAGGAACAGGATGGTGAACAACACGAAGCCATCGATCAAAAGGAAGAAGATGAACTGCCGGAAGTCATTGCGCGAGGCAGCGGTCGTAAGCTTTTCCGTCACCGTTTCGGCGGGGGCGGGTGGTGGTTCGGGCAGGGCTGCCGGGCGCGTACTGCCCGCCCGTGGAATGATGTCGAAGGGGTTGCCCGTCACGGGCACCACCACGAGCGCCTCTGCTTCCGGCTCGCGCACGATATCGAAAGGGTTGGTACTGCCCTGCGCCCACAGTACACTGCCGACCAGCAGCAGGGCCGCAATTCGGGCAAGCGCAAAAATTTGTTTGCCGAAAGGCATGTATCAGCAAGTTAGCTTGAGGATCGAAGGCAGACTGATTGCCCACCCTCTTCCGGGCTGCAAAAATATTCACAAAAAACCTGAGGCATGACGCCAGAGTGAAATAAATTTCGGCGCAGGACACCCACACCCCAAAAAATCCCGACCGGACGCCATCAACCCAACCTTCCACACACGCGTTTTTTCGTCTGGCGGTGCA
The DNA here is from genome assembly GCA_015490175.1 of Saprospiraceae bacterium. Taxonomy (GTDB): domain Bacteria; phylum Bacteroidota; class Bacteroidia; order Chitinophagales; family Saprospiraceae; genus WFYJ01. The sequence goes on from WFYJ01000049.1 coordinate 15,435, forward strand.
CCGCAACAGACTGCTCGGAGCAGGGAAGTATCCCGCCCGCGTCCTCCACAAAAATCCGACCAACCATGAACCTCAATCCCGTCATCCTGGCCATCCCCATGTACTTCACCCTGATGGGCATCGAGCTGGTGTACGAGTCCATCACGCAGCGGCGCACCTACCGCCTGCCCGATGCCGTGACCAACATCAACACCGGCGTGCTGCAGCAGCTCACCAATACCTTCATCACGCTGTTCACCATCGGCATCTACACCTGGGTGTACGAGCAGTTTGCCTTTTTCGAGCTTCCGCAAAACACGTGGACGTTCGTGCTGGCCATGATCCTGTGGGACTTCTTCTTCTACTGGGAACACCGCATGGCCCACGAGATCAGCCTCTTCTGGGGCGGCCATGTGGTGCACCACCAGAGCGAGGACTTCAACCTGTCGGTAGCGCTGCGCCAGACCTCGACGGGCTTTATCTGGGCTCTGCCCTTCCATCTGCCCATGGCGCTCGTGGGCATCCACCCCGTGCAGTACGTGTTGGTTGGCGGCCTCAACCTGCTGTACCAGTTCTGGATTCACACCGAACACATCGACCGCCTGCCGCGCTGGTTCGAGTTCATCTTCAACACGCCCTCGCACCACCGCGTACACCATGGCCGCGACCCCAAATACCTCGACAAGAACTATGGCGGCATCCTCATCATCTGGGATCGGCTCTTCGGCACCTTCAAGGAAGAGGAAGAGCGGCCGCACTACGGCATCACCAAGCCCCTGCGTTCGTTCAACCCCGTCTATGCCAACTTCGCCCACTACCTCGACCTGGCCCGCCTGACGGCGCGTGCTCGCTCCGTGGGCGACGCCCTGCGCATCCTGTTCAAGCACCCGGGCTGGCTGCCCGACTACCTGGGTGGGCCCCAACGACCGCCCGAGGTGGGCCCCGATTACCGCAAGTACGACGTGCAGGTGACGCGCGAGGTCAACCTCTACGTGCTGTTCCAGTTCGTGGCCGCCCTGGCACTCAACACCTTCTACTTTTTCAAAAACCAGGAGTTTGCCCTCGCCACCAAGGTGGGCTTTGCCGTGTGGATCGTCTGGACCACGCTCATGTTCGCCTTCCTGTTCGAAAAACGCCGCCAATGGCTGGCCGCCCTCGAGCTGGCGCGCGTGATGGCGGTGCCTGCAGGCCTGTGGGCCATGCATACTCTGGGCGGCTATGCGACGCCGGCATGGGGGCAAGCACTGGCATGGCTCTACGCGCTCGTCAGTGCCGCCGCATTCGTGTGGGTGTGGCGCCGCGAAGGCGTGCGGCGCGCCCGAGCCGTGGCAAGCCTTAACAAAGTTTAACCCCCTACCTTTGTCGCAAAATGCGATTCCGCCCGTCGGAAGCGTTGTACCCACAAAGCCAAAACGGATTTTTATGCTTTCGCAAAATACGGCCCTGATTTCGCTCGGCATCCTCGTGGGTCTGCTATGGACTACCGCCTTGGTCGCTCAGGAGCGCCAGTACACCTCCCACGCCGATGCCGATCCCGAAGCCACAGCGCTGCTCGATGCCGTGCGCCACAAATACGAATCGTACCGCTCACTCGAGGCGCGCTTCAAACTCACCATCGAAATCCCGGAAGAGGCACCTTATGAGGACGAAGGCTACCTGGCTCAGGAAGGCGACCGCTACCGCCTCGAGCTGTCCGACCAGCTCATCGTCTCCGACGGACAGAGCGTGTGGGTGTGGCTCAAGGCCAACGAAGAAGTCCAGATCAACGACGCCGACCCCGAAGACGAAGGGGAAGTGTGGACGCCCCGAGACCTGCTCACCATTTACGAAAGTGAAGACTTCGTGTACGTATTGGCCGGCACGGCCCGTGAAGGCAAGCGCACGCTGCAAGCCATCGAGTTCAAGCCGCTGGATCGCGACAGCGAGTACAGCAAGGTGCGCTTGCTGGTGGACAAAAACACGCACGACATCCTGCGCGTCACCACCTTCCAGAAAGACGGCACGCGCATGACGCTCGAGCTGTTGTCGCTCACCCCCGACAGGCCTCTCGATGCTTCCCTGTTCACCTTCAGCAAGAGCCTCTGCCCTACCTGTCACTACGAAGACCTGCGCCTCTGAGCGCTTGCGGCTGCCGGATCATGGCCGTATGCGGGATGCCATCCTCGAGGTAGGGCAAGCCCACCGGCTCGAACCCGAAGCTCCGATAGAACCCGATCAGGTAGGTCTGCGCCGAAATCTTGATGGCCCGCCGGCCAAAGAGGCGTTCCATCCACGCGATGGCCTCCTGCATCAGGCGGCGCCCCGCGCCCTTGCCCCGCCACCGCGATGAAGTGACGATCCGCCCGATGGCCGGATACTCGGCATACGACACGCCCGCCGGCAGCAGGCGCGCGTAGGCAGCCAGATGGCCCGAGGCGTCGTAGCCACACAGGTGCCAGGCGCGCGGGTCCTTGCCATCGGCATCGAGATAGGCGCAGTGCTGCTCTACCACGAATACTGCTTCGCGCAACTGTATGGCCTCGTACAGCTCTTTTGGCGAAAGCCGGTCAAAAGGCTTGCACACAAAGGTCAACTGGCTGGCATCGTCAGACATGGGTTGCGCTTTCGCGCAAAAGTACAGCACGGGCGGGGGAAGAGTGAGAATGAGTGATGGAGTGAATGAGGGATGGAGTGACGGAGCGACGCACAGTAGTGACGCACGGCAGTGCGTCTGACACGGCAGTGCATCTGACGGCAGTGCGTCTGCCTGTTCGGGAATTTTTGACAATGGATATTGAAGAGTGAGGAGAGAGGAGTGATGGAGCGAAGGAGAGACCAACTGCTTGAAATTCGCGTGGGTTGAATTCCACCGATTACACCGATTGCACCATCTCGGCAATCGGATTTTCCCAAACCATGATCCGGGTATAGTGCCGAGTCAGCCCTCCACGCTGTTCTGGCCCTGGCAATGTTGCGTGTCATTGCGGCGCGGCGGCATTGCGTGAGGTGCTACCAAAAAAATTCCCCAACCATCCGGAAGTGCACCTATCTTGCTGAAAATTCCAGCGTCATGAGCCGACAGACCTTCAAGCGCAAGGAAGTCATCGAAACGGAACAGGCCTGGCTGCGCCGGCGCCGCGAGCGGCTTTTTGGCAGGGAAGCCGCCGACAAACTCGACCAGACGCGCTTCGGCATTGCCCTTTCCGGCGGCGGCATCCGCTCGGCCACCATCAATCTGGGCTTCCTCAAGACGCTGCAACGCTTCGACCTGTTGCGCAAGGCCGACTACCTCTCCACCGTGTCGGGTGGCGGCTACACGGGTGCGTTCATTCAGGCCGCCACCCGTGCCAAAGGCAGCTATGAGGCCACCTTCGAACCCGAGCGCATCGCACATATGCGCAGCCATGGCGACTACCTCATCCCCGGACAGAAGCCGATGGCCAAGCTGTGGAACACGCTGGTGCTGGTGGTGGCCTACGTGGTGAGCTGGATCATGAACCTGAGCAACCTGGCCATCGTGCTCGGCATGGGCGGCGTGGCGGGCTGGCTGCTGTGGCATATCCTCGGCATGGGCGACCCGGCCTTCTGGCAAAATTTTCAGGCCAACAGCCAACCCGTGGGCGAGATCGGGAAATGGGCCCTGCTGGCCGTGCTCGTCGTTCATTTCGTGGTCAACATCGTGCAGGTGTACGGGCAGGGCATCTCGCGCGCCTTCAACCAGATCGAGACGGGCCTGTTGTTGCTGGCGCTGGTGGCCTGGGTGGTCATCCTGCTGGCCAGCGTGGAACGCCTCTACTGGCCCGACACCCACACCTTGCTGGTGGCGGGCGGACTGATGGCCGGATTGTTTTTGCTCGGCTTCGTGACCAATCCCAATGCCATCGGCTTTCACCGCTACTACCGCAACCAGTTGGCCAAGGCCTTCCTGTTCGACACCGGCGAATGGGCTTCCGCCAAACTCTGGCAACTGGCGCGCAACGAACGCGAGGCAGACCTGCTGGCCCCCTACCCGCTGATCAACACCTGCCTCAACATCCTGTCACTGGGCGGCGACAAGCAGATCAAGGGCTCCAAAGGCACCGACTACTTCCTGCTGTCGCCCCTGCACTGCGGCTCCAAGCTCACCGGCTATGTGCGCACGGCCGACTTCCCCGGCTTTCGCGAGCTGACACTGGCGGCCGCCACCACCATCTCGGCAGCCGCCGTCAATCCGGGCATGGGCAACTACTCCAACCCCATCCTGAGCATGTTGCTCACCCTCTTCAATGCCCGCCTCGGCTTCTGGGTCAACAACCCGCTCAACGACAGCAAGACCTACCGCGTGTGGTGGCCTGCCTATTTCTTCAAGGAAATGATGCTCAAGCTCGATTCGGGCTCCAAAAAGGTCAACATCAGCGACGGCGGCCACATCGAAAACCTGGCCGTGTACGAGCTGCTGCGCCGCCGCTGCCGCCTCATCATCGCCGTCGACGCGGGCGCCGATCCCGAGTTTCGCTTCGACGACCTGGAAAACCTCACCATTCGCGCACGCAACGAGCTGGGCATTGATATCGCTTTTCGGCCCGACCAGGTGCCCGAAGAGGTCATCCGGCCGCGCCCCTCGCATGGCTACTCGCGCCGGCGCTTTGCCGTGGCCGACCTGTACGTGCTGTGGGAAGAATTCACCCTTACCGACCGCGATGGCCGGCCCATCCACCTGCCTTCCGGCAAACCCTGCGAGGTGCTCGTCAACTACCACTACGACGATGCCGACGAGAAGCTCACCTTCAGCGTGGCGCTCAAGGCAAAAGCCGGCGCCGACGCCGACAAAGCCACGCTCCAACGCTGGAAAGCCCGCGCCGTCGAAATGGTCGAAGCGCGCCTGGCCGCCAAAGCATCGCTCAAGGGCCGCGACAAGCTCAAGGCAGGCACCCTCGTCTATGTCAAATCGTCGGTCACGGCACCCGAAGGCAAGCCCCTCCTCATCCCCGACACGAAGGAAGGACGCATCAAATACGACACCTACAAGTACAAGATTTACCACCCCAACTTCCCGCACGAACCCACTTCCGATCAGTTCTTCGATCCCGTGCAATGGGAGGCCTACTTCCAGCTCGGACAGTACCTCGCCGCCGACGTGCTGGGCATCGACCTGTCCAAATTTCCGCCGGAAGGATTCCTGTGGGAACGCACCATCGAAGAGCTCATCGCCCGCTTCAACCCCCAACAGGCCAGACCCGAACCCGAAACGCCCGCCATCACGCGGCCGCGCGAAATGGGCCCGGCGCCCTTGCCCGAAGAGGCCATCGCACCCAGCCCCGAGCAAAAAGTGGATTACCGCATGTAGTGGGCGCGTTTGCCGCCCCTGGGCGTTTTTTGAGACAGAGTGACGCACGGCAGTGTAGTGACGCACGGCAGTGCGTCTGATGCGGCAGTGCGTCTGATGCGGCAGTGCGTCTGATGCGGCAGTGCGTCTGATGCGGCAGTGCGTCCGACACGGCAGTGCGTCTGCCTGTCCGGGAATTTTTGACGATGGGTATTGAGGAGAAAGGAGTGAGGAGTGCCGATTTGACCGATTGCACTCAAATCAAAGTGGTTCGGGAAATCCTGTGGCGATGGTTGAGGGTGTAGCGTTGAGGGTTTAGAGTTTAAAGTTTAAAGTTTTTCTCATTGACTATCAGTTTTTTGTGAAATGATCACTTCTTCGATAAGCTATCTCAACCGGCCGCGAAAGCGGCGTCTCAACAAGCCGGCGTAGCTGGCTCATCAACATCCGCGCAGCGGTCTCAACCGCTCTCAGTTCTTCATCCATTGAAACCGCAGCTTTCAGTCGCAGAAGACGCAGCGCTGACGCAGTTTGCGCAGTTGGTCACTCCCTCACTCCATCTCTCTTCTCTCCATCTCAAAAAATCGTCCATTGACCATCGTCAGCAAATCCCGGTCTGCATTGCGATGGCCTTGCAAAAATTCACCCCACCCGCACGTACCGCTTCCCCGGCAGGGTGCGGATGAGGCCCTTGAATTCGAGCTCGAGCAGGAGGGCGGCCAACCGGCTGCCGGTCAGGCCGAGCGCGTAGGCGAGCTCGTCCACGTGGCGGGCCTGGCGCGTGTCGAGCGCTTCGAGCACGCTCCGCTCGGCCTCGCTCAGCTCGACGAACAACTGGCGCTGCACGGCAGCCGCCCTGCGATCGCGCGGCTGCCAGTTCATCACCCATGCGAGGTCGGCGGCCGACTCGATCAGGGCCGCCTGATTGGTTTTGATGAGGTGGTTGCACCCCTGCGAGTACTTGTCGTCGGTGCGGCCCGGCACGGCAAAGACATCGCGATTGTAGCCCACGGCCAATTGCGCGGTAATGAGCGAGCCTCCCCGTTTGGCCGTCTCGACCACGACCACCGCGTCGGCCATGCCTGCCACGATGCGGTTGCGCACGGGAAAGCGCTCGCGGTCGGGGGGCGTGCCCGAGGGAAACTCGCTGAGCAGTCCTCCGGCCTCGGTCATCTGCCGCGCCACACTCTTGTGTGCGGGCGGATAGATGCGATCCAGGCCATGGGCCAGCACCCCTACCGTGGGGATGCCCACATCGAGGCATTTGCGGTGAGCTGTCACATCAATGCCATAGGCCAGCCCGCTCACCACCAGCACGTCGTAGGCCGCGAGGTCTTCGACGAGCTGCTCGCAAAAACGCAGGCCATAGGGCGTGGGCTTGCGCGTGCCCACGATCGCCACCACGCGCTCGGCATTGAGGTCGGCATTGCCTTTGTAGTACAGCAGGAAGGGGCCATCGTGGAGCTGCCGCAGCCGCCGCGGATAGTCGGCATCGGTATGGGTCAGCACGCGCACGCCGTGCCGCTCGATCCAGGCCAGCTCGCGCTCGGCAGCCTCCAGCGGGCGCGCCTGCCGGATCTGGGCGGCGATCTGCTCGCCCACGCCGGGCACCCGCAGCAACCGGCCCTTGCCGGCCCGAAAAACAGCCTCGGCGCTGCCGCAATAACTCACCAGGTTTTTGGCCGTTACGGCGCCGATGAGCGGGATGTGGGTCAGGGCAATGCGATAGAGCAAGTCATCCATAGGGTCAGGGTATAGGTGCACACCTTCAGATCCTGCGCCTTTCGGCAAATGCCGCCCGCGCACCGAAAGTTTGCAAATTTCGTTCTGTTGCCCAACCTTTGAAAGCGAAACACTTGATTTTCTTGCCCTGTCATGTGGCACCAAAAAGACATGCCATGAGAGAACCCGCCGACAAGAAAAGAAGCCGCGGCCGCGTGCCACGTGTAGAAGTGCTGCTCGTTCTCGTCTTTTTGCTCAGCGTCATCATGTGGTCCATCGCCCGCTGCAGTCGCCAGCGGCGCCAGCTAAAGGAAAAAGAAGCGGCAGCCGCCGTGGCCGACACGCTCCTGCAGGCCGACAGCGCCAGGGCCCCGGCGCCGACACACGCACCACCACCACAACCCCGGGTGGTCGAGCGCACGCGCCTCTACGTCACCATCAACAATCTGAAGCTGCGCAGCGGCCCCTCGCTCAGGCACGAGGTCATCACCACGCTGCCGCTGTACGAAGAAGTCTGGTTCCTCGATGAGGTGACGCAGAAACGCGACACCATCAACCTGGGCTACGAGACCGCCATCGAGCCCTGGGTCAAGGTGCGCACGCGCAAGGGAAAGGAAGGATGGGTCTTCGGCGCCGGCGTCGATTTTTACAAGTACAAGCGCAGCGGCGTGCTCGAGTAAGCATTTCGCCGCCCCTGCTCAGCCACGCGCCACCTCGACACCCTCGGTGCGCGCCACTTCCCACTGCCAGGCCGTGCGCATGATGTCGTCGATGTTGCGGCGGGGTTGCCAGCCCAGCAGGCGCTCGGCCTTGTCGTAGTTGGCGTAGATGGCCACCACGTCGCCCGGGCGGCGCGGCCCGATGCGGTAGTTGAGCTTGCGGCCGGTCACCTTCTCGAAGGCGCGTATGGCTTCGAGCACCGTCACGCCCTGCCCGATACCCACGTTGAACACCTCGCAGTTCGACGCGTTGCGCCCCGCCATGAGATACTGCAGGGCCCTGGTGTGGGCATTGGCCAGGTCCATGACGTGGATGTAGTCGCGGATGCAGGAACCGTCGCGCGTGGGGTAGTCGTCGCCAAAGACGACCATCTCGGGCCGCTTGCCGATGGCCGTTTCGGTAATGACCGGCACGAGGTTGGAAGCCGGATTGGTGGGCGCCTCACCGATCAGCGCGCTCTCGTGGGCCCCCGCCGGGTTGAAGTAGCGCAGCAGGATGGCGTTGAGCCGGCCATGGGCCCTGGTGATGTCGCGCAAGATCTGCTCGCCCATCTGCTTGGTGCGCGCGTACGGGCTTTCGGCCTCCTGCCAGGGCGTCTCTTCCGTCACGGGCAGCTCCGTGGCATTGCCATAGACCGAACACGAAGACGAAAAGATGAAGTGCGGCACGTCGTAGCGCAGCGCACAGTCCACCACGTTGAGCAGGCTGTTGAGGTTGTTGCGGAAGTAGCGCAGCGGCTGCTCCACCGACTCGCCCACCAGCTTCAGCGCTGCGAAATGGATGATGCCCTCAATGTCGGAATGTTCCCTGAAGATGCGCTCGGTGGCGGCCAGATCGCACAGATCGACGCGGTAGTTGGGCACGCGCTTGCCCGTAATCTTTTCGATGCCGTCGAGCGCGCTTTCATCGGAGTTGGACAGGTTGTCCACGCTCACCACTTCGAAGCCGTGTTCCAGCAGATCCACGATGGTATGGCTGCCGATATAGCCGCAGCCGCCCGTAACCAGTACTTTTCTGGACATAGGAAGTCGGGGTTGTTTTTGCACAAGCGGGCCACAAAGTACACCCCTCCCGTGGCTTTCGCCAAACGAAGCCGCCGCACTTGTGACGGGCACTATTGGCAGAAATGGCAGAATCGGTGGAATCGATGGAAACCGCAGCCTTCGGCCGCAGAAAACGCAGTTTGAGCGCAGTTTTTGACCTGTTGTTGAGGGTTGAGCGTGCAGGGTTGAGGGCTTCCAACTCTGTGAAAATCAGTGCGTGCTCAGTGGCGCTCTGTGTAATTGAACAACTTTTCTACTTTTTTCAGCAGGCCTCTTTGCTCAAATCCTCGGTTCCTCGATTGCTCAGCCATTGCAGTTGTCTCGCAGTTTGCGCAGGGAGGCACACCCTCACTCCATCGCTCCATCTCTCCATCTCAAAATGACCATTGTCAAAAATTCCCGAACAGACAGACGCACTGCCGTGTCAGACGCACTGCCGTGCCAGACGCACTGCCGTGCGTCACTACCTCCATCACTCCTCACTCCTCTCTCCTCACTTCCCGGCTTGCGCCAAAAATGGTGGAAATGGCGGGAAAGCACACCAGGCATCCCCCGCAGTCCGGCCGGACCGGGGGGATGGCTTGTTCCTGGTATGGAAAGAAAGTGATGAAAAAAAGGAAAGCTCGGTATGAGAGGAGATGAGGCGAGGCATCGTTTCGTTGCCTCGGGTCCAGAAAAAAAATTTCACCTGTGCGCGCACCGGGCGGTATTTGCCGAAAGGCATTGTAAATCAGGCCTGCAAGCCAATTGGCCAGCCCAACGGATATGCCTACCTTTGCGCCGCTTTTCCGGAAGGAAGGGCGCGCGTATCATCCACAAACCAACGAATTCCAGGTCATGGCTGAAAAACAGATCCGCACGGCACTCGTGTCGGTCTATCACAAGGACGGGCTCGCCGACATCGTCCGGGCGCTGCACGCCCTGGGCGTCACCATCTACTCGACGGGGGGCACCCAACGCTTCATCGAGTCGCTGGGCGTGCCCGTCATTGCGGTGGAAGACCTCACAGGCTATCCCTCCATCCTCGACGGGCGCGTCAAGACCCTGCACCCCAAGGTGTTCGGCGGCATCCTGGCGCGCCGCGAACCCGGGCATCTCGAGCAACTGGCCCGCTACGACATTCCCGAAATCGACCTCGTCATCGTGGACCTCTATCCCTTCGAAGAGACGGTGGCCCACACCGACGACGAGGCCGAGATCATCGAGAAAATAGACATTGGAGGCATCTCGCTGATTCGCGCTGCCGCAAAAAACTACCGCGACGTGGTGGTGGTGCCCAGCCGCGACGAGTATGGCATACTGCTCGAGCTGCTGCAGACGAAGGGCGGCAAGACGTCCCTCGAAGACCGACGCGAGCTGGCCCGGCGCGCCTTCAAGGTGTCGAGCAACTACGACATCGCCATCTTCAACTACTTCAACGAAGGCACGGCCGACCTGTCGTTCAAGTACAGCATTCACCGCTCCGACATCCTGCGCTATGGCGAAAACCCGCACCAGCAGGGCGTGTTCTACGGCGACTTCGACGCCATCTTCGACAAGCTCAACGGCAAGGAGATCTCGTACAACAACCTGGTGGACATCGACGCGGCCGTGCAGGTGATGCGCGAGTTTGCGGAAGCGGAACCCACCTTTGCCATCCTCAAGCACACCAACACCTGCGGCCTGGCCACGCGCACCACCCTGTACGAAGCCTGGACGGCGGCCCTGGCCTGCGATCCCGTCTCGGCCTTCGGCGGCATCTTCGCGTGCAACCGCCCGGTCGATGTGGCTACCGCCGAAGCCATTGACCAGCTCTTCTACGAGGTACTCATCGCGCCCGACTTCGAGTCCGAGGCACTGGAGCTGCTCTCGAAAAAGAAAAAGCGCATCCTGCTGCGCGCCAAAGACTGGTACGTGCGGCCGCGCAGCTTCCGCAGCCTGCTCAACGGCGTGGTGGAGCAGGACACCGACCTGAAGACCGAGACACGCAGCGACCTGAAGCAGGTGACCGACAAGGCGCCCACCGAGCGCGAGATCGAGGACATGCTCTTCGCCAACATTTGCGTGAAGCACCTGAAGAGCAATGCCATCGCCCTGGTCAAGGACCGCCAGCTCGTCGGCATGGGCTGCGGTCAGCCCTCGCGCGTCGATGCGCTCAAGCAAGCCATCGCCAAGGCGCGCAGCTTCGGCTTCGACCTGCGCGGGGCGGTCATGGCTTCCGATGCCTTCTTCCCCTTCCCCGACTGCGTCGAAATTGCCGATGAGGCGGGCGTTACGGCCGTCCTCCAGCCGGGCGGCTCGATCCGCGACCAGGAAAGCATCGCCTACTGCAATGCGCATGGCATGGCCATGGTGCTCACGGGCACGCGTCACTTCAAACACTGACCCCGACCGATGCATCTGGTGCTCGACATAGGCAACAGCCGCGTCAAGGCGGCCACTTTTGCAGGCGACCACCTGCAAGGGCGCGCCCAATGGCAGGGCCACCCTTGGGAAGAGGTCGTGCGCTGGGCATACAACCAAAACGCCACAGCCATCATCCTTTCGTCTGTGGCTGTCGTACCGCCGTCCGTGGTCGAAGCCTTGCAACAACGCGCCCGCTTCGTCGAGCTCACGCACACCACGCCGCTGCCCTTCCGCAATGCCTATGGCACGCCCGAGACGCTGGGCAAGGATCGGCTGGCGGCAGCGGCCGGCGCCCGGCACTTTTTTCCGGATCGCCATTGCGTGGTGGTCGATGCGGGCACGTGCATGACGTGCGACCTGCTGACGGCCGAAGGGGTCTTCCTTGGCGGCAACATCTCGCCCGGCTGGCACATGCGCCTCGAAGCCATGCACGCCTTTACGGCGCGCCTGCCCCGCCTCGAAGCCACCGCGCCGGCATCGTGGTACGGACGCACCACCGCCGAGGCCATGCAGGCCGGCGCCGCCTTCGGCATGGTGTGGGAAGTGGAAGGCTTCGTGCGCCGGGCCGAAGCGCTGCTGGGATCCGTGCAGGTGGTCGCCACCGGCGGCGATACCGGCCTTTTTGCACGCTATTGGAAAACAGAGATATTTGCGAATCCCGATTTGGTCCTCATCGGGCTGAATCAAATTTTGAAACACAATGTCGAACATGCAGCGTAGTCTTTTCGTGGTCTGGTTGGGTATGTGTGCGCTGGCAGCACCGCTGCGCGCCCAGTTCTCCACGCCGGGCTTTGACTTTCCCTCTTTCAACTCGCCCTACTCGCGCCTCGGACTGGGCGACCTGGCTACCCGCCAGAACGCAGCCACGCTGGGCATGGGCCGCATGGCCGCCGCCTGGCAGGACCCCTTGCAGGCCAACCTGACCAACCCGGCGGCCATGGCGTTCCTGCGCACGGCCTCCTTCGAGGGCGCGCTGTTCGCCAAATACGCCTCGCTCGAAGGCCCCGAAGGCACCGACGGCGTGTGGAACGGCAACCTGGCCTACCTGTCGTTGGCCTTCCCCCTCGTCAACCCCCTCAACCGCGTGCTCGAAAACCGGCAAACGCCCTTCAACTGGGCCATGAACGTGTCGCTGGCGCCCTGGTCCACCGTGGGCTACATCGTGACGGCCCAGTCGGAAATACCGCCCATGGACACCGTCAACAACCACTTCCTGGGGTCGGGTGGGGTGTATGCCCTGACGTGGGGCAACGCCTGGCGCTACAAAAACCTCGCGGCCGGCGTGCACCTCAATTGGCTCTTCGGCAAAATCGCCTCGAACCGCCAGGTCGAATTCCTCACCACCGAAAGCCCCTACCACGACGTGTTCGTGGACGACACCGCCTATCGCGGCCTCATCTGGAAGGCCGGACTGCAGTATCGCTACGACTTCAAGGAAAAGCAGGCCGACGGCACGCTGAAGCCCTCCGATGCCAGCATCGTCTTTGGCCTCTACGGGCAGTCGGCCCAGCCCTTCCGTACCGACAGTGAAGTGCGCCGCCTGGGTGTGAACAATTCCTTACCAGATGTGGATACGGTGTTAAATGTTGTTAATCAATCCGGAAGCGGGACACTTCCCGCATCCTTCGGCGTCGGAATGATGTACCAGGTGGCCAACAAGTTGCGCGTGGGCGCCGAGTACGGCATCGAGCGCTGGAGCCAGTACCGCAACGACGCCCGCCCCGACGAACGGCTGTACGACACCTGGTGGCTGTCGGCCGGCATGGAAGTGACGCCCGACCATCAGTCGTACAATAACTACTTTGCACGGGCGCGTTACCGCCTGGGCTTCTTCCACCGCCTCGACCCGCGCCTGGAAAACATGAAAGAGACGGGTATTACGCTGGGTGCCGGCTTCCCCGTCATCAAGCCACGGCAAGAAGTGTCGTGGATCAACGTGGCGCTTGAGTTGGGCCGCACCGCCCCGCCCGAAGGACTCAGGGAAACCTGGATGCGCCTGACACTTGGATTCACGCTCAACGACAATTCGTGGTTCTTTAAACGAAAATTCAATTGATCATGAAGATTCAAACCTGGCTCGCTGGTGTGACGCTCATTGCCACCGTGCTCCTCTTGCCGCTGCAGGCCGGTGCGCAATGCGAAACCTGGGTCAACTCGCCCCAGAAGGAACAGGCCGAAAACGCCCACGTGCTCTATCGCGGCTTTATCAAGCAAAAGGACTACCAATCGGCCTATCCCTACTGGAAGCAGGCCTATACCCTGGCGCCCTCGGCCGACGGCCGCCGCTCCAGCCACTTCTCCGATGGTATCGACATCTACCGCTGGAAGTACCAGAACACCGACGACCCCAAGCTCAAGGAAAGCTATGCCGACACCATCGTCATGCTCTACGAGCAGTGGGTGCAGTGCTACCCCAACGAAAAGGCCTATGCGCTGGGCCTCGAGGTGTACGACCTGTTCTACAACCTGCGCCGCCCCTACGAAGAAGTGTACCAGATCGCCAAGCGCGCCGTCGAGGAAGCGGGCAATCAGACGCAGTACACCGTCTTCGTGCCCTATGCCACCGTGGCCGTGTACCTTTTCTCGAAAGAGAAACTCTCGAAAGAAGAAGCCCGCGCTATCTACGAGCGCCTGCACGCCATCGGCGAGTACAACATCGCCAACAACAAGGACTGGGCACAGTACTACGAGCAGGCCATGGCCGCCATGGATGCCGCCTACGAGCCCATCTCCCAACTGGTGTTCGACTGCGCGTACTTCAAGAACAAGTACCTGCCCATGTATGAGGCCGACCCCGACAATCCTGAGGTGTACAAGGAAGTGTACAAATACCTCGTACAGGGCGGCTGCGACAAGAACGACCCCATCGTGCGCGAAATCTACATCAAAGACTCAATCCGCGTCATGCAGGAATACATGGAGAAAAACCCGGCCTTTGCGGCCAATCTGCTCTACCAGGAAGGCAAATACGAAGAGGCCCTGGCCAAATATCGCGAGGCCATCGAGCAGGAAACCGATCCCGAAAAGAAGGCCCAGTACTACTTCTCGATGGCCTCGATCGAGTTTCGCAAGCTCAAGCGGTACGGCGCCGCTCGCGAGCACGCCCGCAAGGCTGCGGCACTGAAAGACAACTGGGGCCAGCCCTATATGCTCATCGGCGACATGTACGCCGCCACCAGCAGCTCGTGTGGCAACGAGCCCTGGGATCACCAGATCGCCGTACTGGCCGCCATTGACAAGTACGCTTACGCCAAGGCCATTGATCCTTCGGTAGCCGAAGAGGCCAACAGCAAGATCGCCAAGTATCGCAGCTTCATGCCCGAGAAACAGGAAGGCTTCATGCGCGGCATCCACGAGGGCACCAAGGTCAAGGTACCCTGCTGGATCGGCGAAACCGTCACCGTGCGATTCAAATAATCTTTTCTGCCTTTCGGCAAAAAAGGGATGCAGCCCGCCCGGCTGCATCCCTTTCTTTATATCCGCATCAAAATAAATGCTCTGAGAAATCCGGTGGCAGTGTTTAAGGTTTAGAGTTGTAGAGTTTACAACTCTGTGAAAATCAGTGCATACTCAGTGGTTCTCTGTGTAACTGAATGATTTTTCGACTTTTTCAGCAGGCTCTTGAATCGAATCCTCGGCTCCTCGATTGCTCAATCAAAAATGTCCATAGACCATCGTCCATCGTCAATAATTCCCCAACCGAATTGCGTTGAGTATAATCGGACAAATCGGCAGAATCGGTCAAACCCGTAAACTTGCATCCACTCCTCACTCCATCACTCCTCGCTCCTCGCTCCTCACTCGGTCACCGCATGGACGCCTTGCCCTTGTCCACGCGGATGCGGGCATCGCGGTTGGCCAGCTCCCATGCCGTAAGAAAGGCCAGCCGCGCGATGGGCACCATCTTGTCGAACATGATCTTGTCCACCGTATCGGTAGGCTGGTGGTAATCGTCGTGCACGCCGCTGAAGAAGAACACGGCAGGGATTCCCCTTTCGGCAAAATTGTAGTGGTCCGAGCGGTAGTAGTAGCGGTTGGGATCGTCTTCGGCATTGTAGGTGTAGTCGAGCTGCAGGTGGGTGTAGCGCGCGTTCATGGCCTCGTTGATCTGGTGCAGCTCGCTGCTCAGTCGGTCGGCACCGATGACGTACACGTAGTTCGGATCGTCGGCATGGGCCTTGTCCACCCGCCCGATCATGTCGATGTTGATGTCGGCCACCGTGTGTTCGAGCGGAAAGACGGGATGGTGCACGTAGTACTGCGAACCGAGCAGTCCCTTCTCCTCGCCCGACACCAGCAGACACAACACGCTGCGGCGCGGGCCGGCGCCGGCCTTGCGCGCTTCCGCAAAAGCCTGTGCGATCTCCAGCACGGTCGAGGTGCCCGAGCCGTTGTCGTCGGCGCCGTTGTAAATGGCACCGCCGTGCTTGCCCAGGTGGTCGTAGTGGGCCGAGATGATGATCAGCTCGTCTTTGAGCGCCGGATCGGTGCCCTCGATGTAGCCCAGCACGTTGGATCCGGTCAGCGTGCTGCGCGTTTTGTCGAGCAGCAGTTGGAGGCGCACCGGCACGGCCACCAGCGCGGGCTTGCCCTTGCGCTCGATGCGTTTGCGCGCCTTCACCACCTTTTTCATGTGTTTGCCCAGCAGTGCGCGCACCACCCCTGCCGATACGAAGGCATGGGGAAGGTATTGATCATCGGCCGCGCTGCCGTCGCCCATGAAGGTGGCCGGCCGAAACAGACGACTGCCCGCGGCCAGCACCTGCTTGCGCACCTGCGGCTCCACCAGCAACACCGCCCGCGCCCCATGGCGGCGCGCCGTGGCAATTTTCAATTTCCAGTCGCCAGCCCAGCGCGACGGCTGCTCGCTGCCCGTGACACGCGAACGTCCCTGCCGGTCGAAGGGCTCGCCCTGATAGATGAGCACCACCTTGCCTTCCACGTCGCGGCCGGCGTAGTCCGACCAGGCAGGCGCGTCGATGCCGTAGCCGGCGAAGACCACCTCGTCGGCCGCGATCTCGTGCCGCCCTGCCGGCATGGCTGCGGGCCAAGCGTAAAAGTCGTACAGGTGGCGCCACTCCTTGTCGCCGGTGCGCAACGAAGCCTCCACCAGCCGCTCAGAGGTAAAGCGTATGGGCTGCTGCCAGGCCGTGTCGCCCACTACGGGTGGCAGGCCGAGCCCCCGGAAATACTGCTCGATCCAGGCGGCGGCCTTGCGCTGTCCTTCCGTGCCGGTCTCGCGCCCCTCGAACGCATCGGAAGCCAATACCTCGAGATGGGCCCGGATCTCGTCGGCAGTGATGGTCTGCGCAAAGCGCCAGGCTGCATCCTCTTCCGTCGGTCCCTGCAACTGGGCCAGCACCCGGCCATGCATCAGCCCAAGACCCAGCAAACATGCAATCAGGTATCTTTTCATCGGATCCGTGTTTTTTGTCAAAATGCCTCGTGCACCGCGCTACGCCGTCGGCGGCCGATTATACCGAATTATTCCGATTTCACCGATTCAACCGTTTTTGCCGGGCGAAAAGGCGGCGCATCTGTTTTGTTTTTTCACCCTTCCTTTTGCCTTGAGCTGAATTTCCACTCGAGATGCAGCATGAAGTAGCGCGGCAGGATTTGCCGCCTGTAGGTCGTTTGCACGAAGCTCGAATCGCTGAAAGTCACAAAGGCAGGCGTAGCCGTAAGGTTGTTTGCCGAAAGGCGGAAAGACCAGGCGCCCCGGGGCTGCCACGCCAGCGAGGCAGTCAGCTGCCACCACTCGCTGCGGCTGCCCGAGCGCGAGCGGGCGATGAACCACGAATTCGAAAACTCCACTTTGACGTCTTTGGCCGGCTGCAGATACAGATCGGCCCAACTGGCAAGCGTGAGCGAAGGCCAGACCAGGGCTGTGCCGTTGCCCGCAGGTTGAAGTACGACGCGCACGCGTTCCAGGCGGCTGCCCAGCATCACATTGAGCGGAAAGTCGAAGCCGGTGCGCAATGAGGCTTTCAACCCGTACTGCAATTGGCGCACCTGACGCAACACCTCGTCAAACATTTCCTCCGACCGGTAATACGAGATCGAGGGCTGCACCTTGAGCGCCAGAAAGGCCTTCTCGAACAGGTGCTCGTAGCCGGTCCGCAGGCTGGCATAATACACCGGGGCAGGCCGTTCGACCCACGAACGCAGCACCATACCGGTGCCGGAGACGACGGTGGGCGTCCACGCATTGCGGCTCAGGCTGACGTTTGCCTGCAAATACAGCGACCGCCACGGGATGAACCTGGTGTGCCGCCAGTCAGCGCCAAGCTCGAAGCGGTGCCGGACCAGCGGCGCGGCCATGCCCCGATAGAGGGCATAGCGCCCCTCGATGCGCAGTGCGTCGAGCTGCATGATCGAAGCGGGCAGGTTTTGGTGTACGCGTATCCAGAGCGATCGCTCGCGTTCGCCCTTCTTTTGCATCAGTCGGATGCCGCCATTGAGGAAGGGCAAGCGCTGATCGAGGGCAGGCACGGGCTCTGTCTCGGGGAAGAGGCGGTGGCGGAGCAGGCCTGCTTCCAGGTCACCCTCCCATTGCCAGTTATCCGTCTGGTATCTTTTGCGCACATAGAGGCCGAACTCCCGGTTGGCGCTGGTATAGTTGGCGAGGGTATGGGTGGTGGTATCGCCCACGGCGCTGTACGCCAGCCGCCATCTGTCATTGCGCTCGGTCCAGGCCAGTCCTGCGAGCCAGACGCCCTTGTCGGTCTTGAACACGAAATGCTTGGCCAGCCGCCAGCTTTTGCTGCCCAAGGCATCATCCTGGCGCAACTGGGCCCACTTCATGCCGAGCAAGGATTCGAAGACAGACGTGTCGGCAGTGAACCGGAGCAGCCGCGCTTGCGCTACTTCGACGTACTCGGCCGAAACGACGGAGGCACTTTGCCCTTTCCAGCGATGCGTCAGCGAAGCAAGCGCCATGGTATGCTTCCAGGCGGGGCGTGCCAGCCGCGACTCGCCCAGCTGCAAAGTTGCCTCATTGTTTTCATCGTTTTGCGCATGCTCGACGCCTGTCTTGAGCCAGGTGTCGTTGCCCATCATGCCGTTGAGCCACAACCAGGCCCGCCCACCTCTCATGGCGACGCGGCGCTCGATGCTGTCGGTGCGGTTGAGCGGATCGTCGGGAGCATACCACCACTCGTTGGTGGTGTACTGTCGGAATTGCTCTCGGGGCAGGGCCCCGCCCGCCCGCAAACGCCAGGTGCCGCCCAAGCGAAAGGTGCCCATCGTGGAGGCCTCTGTCATCTGGTTGAAGCGCGTGTGATCGACGCGTTCCGTCTCACTGAAGAACTCGGTAAAAGTGGCCAAGCGGGGCGGGGCCTTCCGCAACACAGTGGGTGCTTCGATGTCGGGTCGTTCTCCGCGCACCCTGTGGTAAAAAGATGCCGGCTGACCGATGTTGCTCGCCTCGATCGTGGCAAGCTGCTTGACACGCCCGTACAGGGCTACCAGATGCAGCCTCCCGTCATAGTATCCGCCCGTACCCCCGGCAGCCTCCAGTTCACCGCTCAGACTTTGCTTGTGCGACTCTTTCAGGTTGAGGTTGACCGCCAGCTCGCCTCCCTCGAACAGTTGGGTGAGCACCGGATTGTCGCCGTAGTTGAACCACACCTCCACCGACTCAAGGACATCAGCCGTCAGGGTGCGCGTAATGAGTTGATAGTCGTGACCGGCAATGTCTTCGCCCTCGATAAGCAGCCGCTGCACCGGCCTTCCCATCACCTTGATGTCACCCTGATTCGACACCTCGAAGCCGGGCAGCTTGGCCAGCACATCACCTACGGTCTGTTCGGTAGAGTCGATAAAACGGGTGATTTCGAAATAGAGCGTATCGTCGCGCCTGCGCACGGGCTGCTGCACGGCAATGGTCACTTCCTCAAGGGCCATCTGTAGCGGATGCAAGGCAAAGTGGTACAGCGTGTCGGGCTGCAAAGCGGCTACCCCGACAAAAAGGTCTTCGTACCCTACATACTGAATGACCAGCAGGCGTGCATCGGCATTGGCGGGGTAAGACAGGGAAAAACGACCCTTGAAGTCGGTCAGTGTATAGGTGACCACTGCACTGTCGGGCAGGCGCAGAAGCGAAACCGAGGCATAAGCCAGTGGTTGATCGCTTGTGCCGTCCATCACCATGCCACGAAGCGAAGGCGACTGCTGTGCCACCAAAATGCCCACGTGCAGCCAGAGCAGCAGGAAACCCCATATGGCAGGTCTTGCGCATTTTGGCGAAAGCCGGAACAAGAGCAACTGCTCGTGCATCAGTCAGAAGTTTTTGTGTGCTGAGTGGGAAAAACCAGATCAGCGCAATCACTGTTCCTCGTAGCGCTCCATCACGTTCCAGTTGACCTGCCACTCCGGGGGCTCCACCTTGGCATTGCGATCGCTCATGGCATTGAGCAAGCGCTGCACGCGTCGCACAGCTTCGATCTCATAGGTGCGTGCCTCCTCGAAGCTCAATTGCCGCCCGCTGTCGGGGGGCGGCGGTGCCGGCCTGACGTCCAGCCCTTGGCCGTAGCGCACGTCTTTGGCGGCAAAAGCTACCTCGCCAAGCGCGTCTCGAGCCTCGATGACCAGGCCGGGCAGGCCCATCAACTTCCAGGGGCCCAACGGCACGGGCACGGCACGGGTGAACCAGACCGTCCAATCGCGTCCGCGAAAACGGGCCGTGGCCATCTGGCAGCGGTAAGGACCGATGATGCGCATGCTGTCGTGAAGCACCCAGTCAATACGAGGTAACGGCTCTCGATGCCACACCTTTTCATTTTCTATCAGGCGCCGCACGATAAAGAAGCCCGAATCCAGGTTCGTATAGACCATTTCGCCCAGCGAGTCGCGCTCGTAGCACTCGAGAGGCGCGCCCTTGTATTCCCATTTTACATAGTCTGAGGCATATGATGTGACGACGCTCAGGGTATGGTCGCCTACATTGCCCAGGTAGTCCTTGCAAACCATGCCCTCAGGGCCGCGGCTGTGGAAGAAGACCGCTTCGGGCAAACGAAACTGCAGGGTAGCTTCCCGCTCGATGGGAATGCCTCGCAGGTTGAGGTAAAAATAGTAGATCACCTCGCCGGCAGGCGACTGGCTCCACGCTACGCATCCCAGTACGCCAAGCAAAGAAGTCAGCAACCATCGTTTCATGAAGCCGCAATTTTGGTGGTGTGCACTACTCTCCGGGCACAAGCGCCATCAGCCGCTCGAGGGTGGTTGCGTCCAGCAGCATCATGTCCTGGTTGAAAGCAATGAGCACTTTGGCCACATCCGGATCGCCCGCAACCGCCCCGCGGCGAATCGCTTCCAGTTTCTCTGTCAGGGCCGGCGCCACCCCTGCCTGGCTCTCTTCCAGAATGCGCCGCACCGCATCGAGCTGCTCGTCGGGGGCGAGCACAACCAGCGGTGGTTCCTCGCAACCCAGGCATTGACACACACATCCGAGGAAATAGCCGCTGCACCCGCATCCCGAGCAGGAAGGCGGACATTGGCGGGTGCATTCGCCACCCAGGACACTCGCCCCTGTACAGGGCGCTGGCGTCTCCGAAATTTTGTCTGTGGCATCCGGAGAGGCAGGACAGCCACTCCATACCATTGCAAAGAGCAAGGCCACAGCAATGAGATTGCTTTTCATGGGGAATGGCCACTTTGGTTTCAGAAAAAAGCCGTCGGGCTGCCAAAAAGTATATCTCCCTCGACTTTTTGCAAAAGCCCATCACCTGAAGGAGGTTGCGGCGCACACACGCCTGGCAAAGAACAAAGCACAGGGGTGTTTACCCCCCTCTGACGTCCAAACAGTATTTCGGAAGGGATGAAGGCATGCACTCAACGAGTGCCCTTGCCTTCTTTCAATTCACTGGCAGTAGCCGGAGGCAGTTGGGCCACGAGTTCGTCCAGCAAGATCAGTTTCTCCTTGATTGCTTCCGGCGATATTGCCGGATCCAACAGTTCCAGCTCGTTGAGTTGCTCGATGATTTGAAGGGCTACTTCAGAACCATCGAGCGCCAGCAGCGATTTTGCTTTCTGCAATACCTCCCGCGGTGCAACGTCCACTTGGATGAATGCCTGCTCACTGCCACCGCACCCGATACACTCACACGAGCAGCCAAAAGTATGACCGGTACACTGGCAGGCTGCACATTCATCGGGACAGGTAATTGAGCAACTGCCACCCAGATCGCCAGTGGCTGAACAAGATTTTCCCTCTATTCCCGAATAAACAGACGTGTGTGGTACAACGGGCAGAAAGTACCAGAAACCGAACATGAGCGAAAAAGCGCTGATCAGTAGCGTTTTCATGACTGAAAGTTTTGGGGTTAAAAAAATTTGATTTCCCGGCACCGGCGCCTTGCAAAAAACAAATTTGCAAGGCATTTACAAAGAAAAAAAATCGTTTGTATAAAAAACCCTGCATTTCGTATAAAAAGAGGAACCGAGGATTCAAGGATCGAGCCTGCTGAAAGAAGGCCGTGACGCGTAACGACCCCGAGTTCCGGGGCAAGCAGTGACATCGTAACGCGTGACGCGTGAGATCATAATATACCCAACGCAATTCGGTTCGGGAATTTTTGACGATGGTCAATGGACGATTTTCCGAGATGGAGAGAGGAGAGATGGAGTGAGGGAGTGACCGAGCGCGCAAACTGCGTCAACGCTGCGTTTTCTGCGGCCGAAGGCTGCGGTTTCAATGGATGAGGAACCGAGGAAC
>WFYJ01000050.1 GCA_015490175.1 Saprospiraceae bacterium
AGCTTCAACAGCAAGGGAATATCATCGACACGTTCATTGATTACAGCCAACTGTTTACTCATAATCAGACATTTAGATCAACCCCCGAATTTACTCTAAATTTAAGCGAAACGTGTGTTTAAACTCTAAACCCTCAACGCTACACCCTCAACCATTGCGACAGGATTTCCCAAACCACTTTGAAGTATAATCAGCACACCCGCCCTCCTTCACTCCTTCACTCCTTCACTCATTCACTCATTCACTCCTCTCTCCTCTCTCCTCACAGTACCAGGCGCGCTCCCGTTCCTGGCCGCTCTGACAGGACGATGCGCCCCTGTTCGATGCGCACGCCCTCGGCAATGTCGCGCGCAAGCAGCAGGGCACCGTCGAGGTCGGCGTAGTCGAGCAAGGGAGCGAGCTGTGCCGCTGCCGAGATGCCTACCGACGATTCGGTCATGCACCCCACCATCACTTTCAGTCCCAGGCGGCGGGCATGCGCCACCATGCGGCGGGCAGGAGTCAGGCCGCCACACTTCATCAGCTTGATATTCACGCCGTGGAAGCCCTCCGCACAGCGCGCCACGTCGTCTTCGGTCTGGCAGCTCTCGTCGGCAACGAGCGGCACGGGGCTGAGTTGCCTGAGCGCTCGGTAGGCCTCGGTAGCCGTGCGCGGCAGCGGCTGCTCGACGAATTCGACGCCAAGGTCCTTCATGGCCGGCAGCCACCGGCACGCCTGCTCGAACGTCCAGGCCTCGTTGGCATCCAGACGAAAGACGGCATCGGAATGCTTGCGCAAATAGTGCACCAGGGCCAGGTCGTCTTCGCCGCCCAGTTTCACCTTGTACACGGGCCAGGGATGGCGCCGCATCTTTCCGACCATCTCGTCGGGCGTGCCGATGCCAATGGTGTAGCTCGACAGAGGCATCTGTGCAGTGTCGAGCTGCCAGAGGCGCCACAAGGGTTGCCCCTGCCGGCGGGCATACAGGTCGTGCGCCGCCACGTCAATGGCGCACAGCTCGAAGGAGTGCCCTTCCAGCGCCGGCGCCAACCGTTCCCACAGCGCCTCGGGCACGGACCATGGCGCTTCCACCAAGTCGCGCACCCCTTCCACGGTGCGTACCATCTCTTCCACGCGCAAGCCGTAGTAGCGGGTGGCCGTGGCTTCGCCCAACCCCTCG
This sequence comes from Saprospiraceae bacterium, assembly GCA_015490175.1. Classification (GTDB taxonomy): domain Bacteria; phylum Bacteroidota; class Bacteroidia; order Chitinophagales; family Saprospiraceae; genus WFYJ01. The sequence continues at coordinate 1,161 of WFYJ01000050.1, forward strand.
TGCTCGTCCTGATGCAGGCGCACGATCAGGGTGGGCTGGGTGGTGCGGGTCTCGTGCGCAATGGCAAAGGGCTCGGCCAGAGCCAGCTCGAAGGTGTGACACTCCAGTCGGGAAAGAGATTTTTGTGACATGTGGGCTAACTTGCGTCTCAATATCGTGCAACTGCGCGAATCATTGTTTCACAAAACGAAGGTACCATGCTGAAAGAATTCAAGGAATTTGCCGTGAAAGGCAACATGGTGGACATGGCCATCGGCATCGTCATTGGCGCAGCCTTTGGCGCCGTGGTCGGTTCGGTGGTCAACGACCTGCTCATGCCCCTGCTGGCCGCCCTCATCGGCACCCCCGACTTCACCAACCTCTTCATCGTGCTGAAAAGCCCGGCCACCGAGGTGGACATGAGCTCGGCAGAAGCCATCCGCGAAGCAGGTGGCGTCGTGCTCACCTGGGGCAACTTCCTCACCGCCCTGGTCAACTTCCTGCTCGTCGCCTGGGCCTTGTTCTTCGTCATCAAGGGCATCAACCGCCTCAAGCGCAAGCAGGAAGAAGCACCTGCCGCACCGGCAGCACCCCCGGCCGACATCCAGTTGCTGACCGAAATCCGCGATCTGCTCAAGAAATAAGCCGACAGGCCCCGATCGCCGACTGCGCCCTTGCGTGGCCTCTGGTCGCCGCAAGGGTGTATTCGTTTTTGCGAAAGCAAGAGATGAGCCTGCTGCAAAAAGTCCGAAAGGTCATTCAGTTACACAGGGCGCTACAACACATATACCCAACGCAATCCGGTTTGGGAATTTGAGATGGAGTGAAGGAGCGACTGAGCGAAGGAGTGACCGAGCGCACGAAATTCGCCTGAGGGGTGCCAAACGCTCAACGCTACACGCTCAACCCTCAACTCAACCTCCACAACCGGATTTCCCAAACCACTCTGATCCGGGCAAAAAAAACCCTGTCAACGAGTGACAGGGGCAAAACAAAAAACAAACACTATGAACAAACACTTCTCTTGAGTCGCGCCTAATATTTTAGTAAAATTTCAATATTTGAATTGCAATTTGCGTGCCAAGCATCGAATTCATTCCTCACGCTGCACTTTGAGCCTTGTTCCGAGCGCAAAAAACATCTCTTTCCCAAACCCATTAGTCCTGCCAAACATCAAATGTGACATCAATCAATCCGGCGCAGTTTCCGCCTGATACGGCTTTTGCCGAAAAGGCCGCTCCGTCTGCATGTTACTTGCAAGATAATTTTGATGCGTATCCTTTGGAAACAACGGGCAAAAATCTGTTTTTCAACAAAAAACACCTATCGAAACACTGCCAGACAGCCCTGAGCCGTACATCGCCGGCATCGGCTCGAGCAAGGAAAATTTCCAGCCAATCCTGACGTCATAGTGGGCACATGGCCTGCGCGTACCAAACCTTGCCGATGTGCAGGCAAAGGAATATCCGTAACTTGGCCAATCAAAATTTTGCCAGCCATGTCGCGACTCGACTATCTGACCATAGGGATCATTGCCGTGATCGTTCTGGCCGTATTGTACCTGGTTTACAAGATGACGGACCTCTTCCAGTCGAATGCACTGGAGACACCCGCGCCTGTAGAGCAACCCGTCAGCGAGCCCGAGTACGATTACTACGACGAGCCTTACGACTCGCTTGCCCAGGACACCTTCCCTGCCGATGACGAGATTGATTATGGCGCGTATGACGAGCCTGCCGATGACGAGCCTGCCACGACGGCCGACGACACGCCCGAATACACCTACGAAGACGAAAGCACCGCATCTGCCGCCGATACCGAAGGCGAGTTTTTCGTGCTGGCCGGCACGTTTTCCATCCGGGAAAATGCCGATCGCATGGTGGACCGGTTGCGCAAGCTCGGCTACGACCATGCGCGCGTGGGCACCTTCAATCGCGGCCGCTTCGCCGGCGCGATCATCTGCTGCTACCCTACTCCCGAAGCAGCCAGAGAGGATGCTGCCGCCCTCAACGCACAGGGCATCGAAGCCGTCGTCTACCGCAAACGGAACAAGAAGTAGCCCGGCGACCGCTACATGCCGGCCGAACGGGGCTATCCCGATGCCTTGCCTGAGTACCTGACCTGCTGTACCAATTGCCGAGGACGCCATGAAAGCCATCATTCCCGTTGCCGGGGCAGGCACCAAGCTGCGCCCCCTGACCTACACCCAGCCCAAGCCGCTGATTCCGGTAGCGGGCAAGCCCATCATTTCGTTCATCATCGACCAGTTGATCGAGGTAGGGGTGCACGAGTTCGTGTTCGTCATCGGCTACCTGGGGGAAAAGATCAAAGACTTCGTAGAGACGGCCTACCCCGAGCTGAAAAGTACCTTCATCCAGCAAGAAGAGCGCCTGGGCTCCGCCCATGCCATCTGGGTGGCGCGCGATGCTTTTCGCGACAGCGACGAAGTGATCATCTTTTTTGGCGACACCATCCTCGACGTATCGCTGCGCGACGTGCTCGACATGCCTTTCAGCGCCATTGGCGTGCAGCGCGTGCAAAAGCCCGGCGAATACGGCGTGGTCGAGCTCGACGAGCAGGAGTTCGTCAAATCGCTGGAAGAGAACCCGCGCATTCCGCGCAGCAACCTGGCCATGGTAGGCCTGTACAAGATCAAAGAGGTGCCGATGCTCATCGAGGCGCTGGAGTACAACATCACCAACAACATCCGCACCGGTGGCGAGTTTCCGCTCACCGATGCACTGATGCGCATGGTGGAGCGCGGTGTGCGGTTCAAGGTGTTTCGCGTCAACAACTGGTTCGACTGCGGCAAAAAGGAGATTCTGCTCGAGACCAATGCCATCCTGCTCGACCGCGAAGGCTATGCCTCCGACGACCTGCCCCCCTACGAAAACTCGATCATCATCCACCCGGTGAGCATCGGCGAAGGGTGCGAGATCATCAACTCCATCATCGGGCCGCACGTCACCATTGGCGCCCATGCCCGCATCGAGTCGGCCATCATCACCAACAGCATCATCGGCAACTACGCCTCCATCCACGAAGCGGTGCTGCACGCTTCCGTCATCGGCAACGACACCGCCATCAAAGGGCTGCGCCAGAGCCTCAACATCGGCGACAATACGGAAATCGACTTCACCTGAAGGAAGGGACGGTCAGTCCAGAAAGCCGAGCAAGTGCACGCGTTCGGCGCCCAGCGTCGCGCGCGTCGTATCCCAATCGGCTGTCAGGCCGAGCAGGTACCCGCCGCCGCCTGCACCGCACAGCTTGAGCCACCACTGGTCGGTCGCCAGCCCTTCGCGCCACAGCCCTGCCACTCCCTCCGGGATCATTTCCTGCATGTGGCGCACCTGCAGCGCGCTGATGCGGCGCCATGCCTCGGCCAGCTCGTCGGCGCTGCCATGCAAGAAGGCGTAGATAGCCGCGTCGTTGGCAGCTTTGAGGGCATCTATTGCTTTCGCAAAATCCGGCTCGGCGGCAAGGCGCTTCCGAAAGCCGGCTACCAGCGGCGCCGTCTGACGGGGCTGCTGCGTGTCGAAGAGAAACAGCGCCAGCCTGCCCCGGGCGGCCCAATCGCGGCCGCTGACGACCTTCAGCTCGTCGCCATTGATGAGCAGGGGTTTGCCCAGCAGGCTCACCAGCGGATCGACGCCCGAGCTCGTCCCGTGAAAAAACGACTCAACCTCGGCCAGCATGGCGCGCAGCCGCCCCAGCGGCAACGACTCGAGGCGCGCACACTCGGTGCAATAAGTCTCGAACAAGGCAGCCACGAGCGCCCCCGAGCTGCCCAGCCCGTAACCGGCAGGGATGCTCGAGCGGAACTCCGCTCCCGACAGCAGGTCGGCACGCAGCCGATGCAACATCCAGCGCCCTTCGAGGCTGCCCGAGCGCTCGCGTTCGACCAGCCAGGCGGCCAGTTCACTGAGGCTTTCGCCAAACGATTGCGCGCCGCCGCCTTCGAACACCCACTCACCCGAAAAGTCCCACACGGGCAAGGCCAGCGCCTGGCCGCCTTCCAACACCGTGTATTCGCCGAAGAGCAACAGCTTGGCAGGGTATTTCCTGGTGTGGATGAGCGTTTTCATGGACGGGTCATTTTTCGGTTCGGGAAAACCAATCGAGCCTTTCACGCCAAAGCCCGATGAATTTACGAAAAAGACGGCATACGTCCACTGAGGGCCGTTCGTTGCAATGCACTGCCTGAACCACATCCGAATGTACTCAACGCAATTCGGTTCGGGAATTATTGACGATAGTCAATGGACGATTTTTTCCGAGATGGAGAGAGGAGAGATGGAGTGAGGGAGTGACCGACCGCGCAAACTGCGTTCAAGCTGCGCTTTCTGCGGCCGAAGGCTGCGGTTTCAATGGATGAGGAACCGAAGAACCGAAAAATCGAAGAATCGAGGATTTGACAAAGCATTGATAACCAACGATAAAAACTTTAAACTCTAAACTCTCAACCCTCAACCCTCAACCAATACAACAGGATTTCCCGAATCACTTTGATTTGGGGGGAATAAAAACCCTGGGCCGGGTTGCACTGAGTATTCCTTGCCCGGCGCATGGCGCCAAATCGGGAACAAGGCAGGAGACACCGAAGCTTTACTCTTCCTCATCGACCTTGCTGCCGAAGGCCAGGTCGCCGGCATCGCCCAGGCCGGGCACGATGTAGGATTTGGCCGTCAGCTCCTCGTCGAGCGCGCCCATCCAGATGTCGGCATCGGGATGTGTGCGTTGCAGGAACTGCACGCCGTAGGTCGAGGCGATGGCCGTGGCGATGTGCACCCTGGCCGGCCGGCCGTGGCGGCGCAGCTCGCGCAGGGCCAGGTCGATCGAAGAGCCCGTGGCCAACATGGGGTCGCACAGGATGAGCACCTTGTCGTTCAGGTCGGGAGCCGAGACGTATTCCAGCCGGATTTCGAACGAGCCATCCTTGTGGTGCATGCGGTAGGCCGAGATGAAAGCGTTCCCCGCCCCGTCGAAGAACGACAGCATGCCGTTGTGCATGGGCAGCCCCGCCCGCAGGATGGTACCCAGCACGATCTGCCGGGCCGGCACCTGCACCTGGGCGATGCCCAGGGGCGTTTCCACCTCGATGGTTTTGTACTCGAGCGTCTTGCTGATCTCATAGGCCAGCACCTCGCCCAGCCGTTCGAGGTTGCGCCGAAAGCGCATGCGGTCTTGCTGGATGCGCACATCGCGCAGCTCGGCCATGAACTGGTTGGCTATGGAAGGGTGGTCGCTCAGGTTGAAAAGCATGGGCACGTCTGGTTTGGGCCGAAAATACAGGGATTCGGGCAAGTAGCGGCATCCGTCAGACAATTTCTGTGCCTTTCGGCAAATACCGCCTCCCTGCTGCCGGCACTCAGAGCTGCCATTGCAGGCCCAAACGCAACCCCACCTCGGTAAAGCGGTGTGTCAGGGGATAAGTGTCCACGGTAAACGAGCGGCCCCAGCGTCGCAGGCCGGGCTCGGCAAACAGCGTCAGGCCATGCGTGGGCGTCCAGCGCAGCGAGGCGTTCAGCATGGCACCCAGCCCTGCCTGCCTGCGAAACACTTCGGCACCCTGGGCATCGGCCCCCATGAGCGAGACCGGTTCCAGCTCCGGCGACAACAGATCGCCGCTGGCCCACAGGCCGACATTCCACACCACACCGCCGTACACGGCCCACGACCACGCCTTGTGCGTCTGATGCCAGCCCATCAGCACGGGCACGCTCACCATGCGGATGCGATTGGTCGTCTGCCGCACGAGGGTGCCCGTCTCGATGGTGGTATCCACGCCCACCACGTTGCCCTGGTCGTCGTAGCGCGTCACGATGATCACGCGCTCCACGTTTTCGCGCTCGAAGTGGAAGCGGGTGCGCAGCTCCGTCCAGTCAATGCCGGTGCGCAGCGCCACATGCCTGTTGGTGCGCAGCGTCAGGCCGAGGCCGGCGGCATAGCCCACGCGCGGTCTTTCCGTCTGGCGGCGCGCCTCGGCCCAGGTGGCGAGCTGTGGGTCAGGCGTGCGCGGCGCCAGCGCGCCGAAACCGATCCAGGGGCCGACCCACGCATCGGCAAACAGCCCCACCCGCAGGCGCTTGCCGAACTTGTCGGGGCAGTCGTTGTGGGGCCATGCTTTTTGCGGAAGCGGAAGCTTTGCCAATGTTGCAGGTGGCAGCGCCCGTGCCGTCAGCAACGCGCGGCCGGCTTCTTTTTCTGACGAGCGTGCTTCGCCCCGCTTTCCAGACGTTGCGTTTTCGGAACGTTCGGGAGACGGCCTGACAGAAGATGCCGAGGCGAACGGCCCGCTCGACTTTTGCTTTCCGGATTCGGCTTTCGCCAAAACGGGCGCCTGGCTGTCAGATGAGGTCAACGGCGAGGCGGCAGACGGCTGCACTACTTGCGCCACAGGTGACGCGGGTGCTGCAGGAACGATGACGGGCAGCTCGCCTTCGTCGGGCAAGGCGGGCGCCATTTGCCGAAAGGCAAACCACCAGATGGCTGCCGAAAGTGCCGCTCCCGCGCCAAGCGCAAAAAGCCACCACCGCCCATGGCGGCGCTTGCGTCGTGCCGCCACGGCGGGCCACAGATGCATGGGCGGCTCCAGCTCGTAGTCGTAGAGCTTCTCTCGCAGGATGTCTTCGAATTGCTTGTCCTTCGGCATGGTACTCACAATATGGCTTGGCCGGATGGGCCCGGATCATACAAAAATACTCAACAACTTGCGCAGTTGGGCTTGCAGGGCCTTGCGCGCCTTGAGGAACTGCGATCGCGAGGTGCTCTCGCCGATGCCCAGCATCTTGGCAATCTCCTTGTGGCTGTAGCCTTCGATGGCGTACAGGTTGAATACCACGCGGTAGCCGTCGGGCAGGGCGGCGATGAGCTTGAGCAGCTCCTCTTCGTGCAACTGGTGCAGGGCTGCCGCATCGACGCTGTCTTCGTCCACGTGTTCGGGTATGCCGATCTGCTCGCGCTGGTTGCTCAGCTTGCGAAAGTGCTTGAGCACCGTGTGCACCACGATGCGCCGGATCCAGCCCTCGAACGAGCCCTGAAAGCGAAACTGTCCCAGATTGTCGTACACGCGCACGAAGGCCTCCTGCAACAGGTCTTCGGCCTCCATCTCGTGGCGGGCATAGCGCCGGCACACGGCAAGCATCTTGCCCGAGTAGCGTCGGAACAGCTCCTCTTCGGCGGCACGGTCGCCACGCAGACAGCCTTCTATGAGCTCCCTTTCAGTCACCTGTGCTGCTTTTCGGGGTGAAGGCAAAAACCGCACCCCAGTGCGTAAGCCTCGGCGACTGCCTGCAACCGGGTAGATACCTCCGCTGCGGCAATCGCTGCCTCAACCACCCTTCCAGGTTGGTTATCACACCTGAATATACGGAAAACGCGAAGAGAAACTTTGAAAGTTTGTCACTTGGGAGACAGTTTTTGAAAATCACACCTTTACGATAATTAGTTTTTGCTCATGCGTTTTTAATTTCATCCAAATTTTTTAACCCAAAAACAACGCTTATGAAGCCGCAAGCCTCAAGCCGCAAACCGCAAACCGCAAACCGTTGCCGGGCTTTAGCAGGCCTGGATTACACCGATTTTTCGGGACTTTGGCTTCGGTAATACTGGGAATGCTGGTATGGTTCTCTTGTAATTCTACTGAAAAATTGCCTGCCGACTCCTTTCCGAAGGAAATCATTGAAGATCGAAAACTATTCCTTTCTCTTTCTCCTGACCAGAAAAAGGAAATATGGATTTCGGTTTTAGAAGAAGTACAATTGCAAGAGAGCCTCTCAGCCGATCAAGCAAAACTTCTTGCTTTAATCATCCAAGATCTTAGAGATTTGGCGGAAGGAAAATTTTACCTTTCTGAGAACCTTAAGCAGCATGCAATTGCTTTAGCGCATATATCCCCTCGCACTTTTTTTGTAAAAACATTCTATCCAAACAACCTTGTCCTCTTATCTGAAGGGCATGATGATTTCAATAAACTCCCTTGCTACGAATGCATTGAAGATTTGGAAAAGAGTCCTGCTGGCATTCCCGGTATTGATCAGGTGGTTTTTCGGGCAACCCCTTTTTGTGATTGCCGGTGGACTTGCTCACAACAAGCCAATACCTTGGTTTGTCCGGGCGGCACTGATCCCGTAGTCCTGGACTATTGCGATGGAACCAATGACGGAAATTGTTGCACTCCTACTTCCTCCGGCTGTGGATTCCTTTTCCTTCAAGCATGTACTGGATATGTGACGTGCGATGGATAGAAAAAACAAAAATTATGTGTTAGACAAAAGAAAGGATGAAGTGTAGCAGATTCCAGTAATATTCATCAACTGCTGTGCAGGCGCATGCGGGCGCTCTCAAACAAAAATCACTCAATAGAGCGCAAACGAGTCTGCACAGTTTTTTTACAACCATTTTCAATCAACAAACAATATCATTTGCAATCAATGCGGCATGAAGAAGACAATAAATTCCCTGCTTTTCGGATTTCTTCTAAGTATTCTCTGGGGCTTCTCTTTTCTGGACCACCCCAACACCACTAATCTATCGGCTTTTATCGGATTTTTATCCACAATCGGAGGATCTTATCTATTGCAGAAAGAACATAACTTCCAGTTTAACTTAAAGGAAAAAATCACCATCATTTCGGTGCCGCTGCTTTACACAGCAGTTCTTCTAAAAAACGACGCGATTTACCGCGATTTAAACAACTTGAAAACCTCAATTTTATTAAACCCTATTTTACTTTCATTTGCTATTCTTCTATTGTCAATACTTTTCAGTACCCAGATGTTCAGGCAAGCAAATCCATGGATTCTCTATTTATCAGCATTCGCTTTTTTCTACTCTTATGGATATTTCGATGAATGGAAAGCAACGCAATATCTCAACCTGACTGAAAAATTTGTCGAGGATCGAAAGGCCGATAAAGTTATCGCCAATTCTCATTCGGATATAAGGGCTAACATCAACATCCAAAACTTTCGTTTCATCAACCGAAATCTTGACACCATTTCCATTCAGCCTGAAGGAAAATTCATTTTAATAGAAACATGGAATGAATCATGCGTCCCATGCATCATGGCCATGAAAGAACTTCCTTCATATTATAAGCTCATATCAGATCAAGTAAGAACATTTTATGTTTATGAAAATAACAACAAAAAAGCACGGAATATGTTTGAGAAGATATTTTCTTTCAAACACATATATGATCATTCTAAAATACTGGTTGATTTGGATCAAAAATTTTACAAGAGCCTGGACATGAAAGGATTTCCCTACTTTGTTTTATTCGACGAAGAGGGAAATCTGTTATTCATGAAAAGGGGATACAGGGGAAGGAAAGAGTTTTCCAAAGAGATAAATAAATTTATCGATAAGCACTTCGGCAATTCCAAGTGAACACATTTTTTCGCGCCCCGTCATGACGTGTGACATAGTCCGTCCCTGTGGATAGCAAGGGAGGAAATGAAGCCGCAAATGGACACAATTTGAGCGCCTCATTTACAACTCCGTGAAACTGAATAATTTTTCGACTTTTTCAGCAAGCTCTTGACAAATCCTCGATTCCTCATTCATCATGATGAGGCCATCTCAACATCGCTGGCTCTGCCAGCGTCTCACAGGCCGGCGTAGCCGGGCACCTGTTCCCGTATCCGGGACAGGATCCGACCTGTCGGAATCAACATCCGCGCAGCGGTCTCAACCGCTCTCAATTCCTCAGCCAAAAACCGCAGCCTTCGGCGCAGAAAACGCAGTTTGAAATCAGTTACAGCGCCGGCGAATGAAGTTGCGTACAGAAGTATTTTGCATGGCGGCGGTCACGCGGGCAGTGACACAGTTGAGAGGGGCCGTGGCCCCACGTTGAGACCGCTGGTCGTGCGATTGACCGCACGACCGGCGCCTGTTGAGACAAGCGCCGCCCGAGGGGCGGCGCTTGATGTTTGTTTTGTTTTTGCCTGAAAAGTCCGGGAACAGAATGTCATGCAGCCCCAATCGCCGGAGGTGTAATCGGAGACACTACCGCCGCGTTGCGTGAGGTTCTGGTTTTTTTCAGGGAGCTCAAACAAAAAAACTCAACGTTACACGCTCAACCCTCGTCCCTCCTTTGCCACAGCTCTTCGAGAATCTCATAGCGGCGGCGCACCATGTGGGCGTTGAGGCGGGCGAGTTTCCAGCCAAGGCGGCCGTCGCGCCAGCCCTGTTTGAGCACCAGCGTGCGAAAGATGCGGAAGGCGGGGCCGAGGTGCTTGCGCCACCAGGTGGGGCGTTGTCCTTGCCGGAAGCGCGCTTCGGCCGACAGGCGTGCGTATTGCTCCATCTTGGCCAGGTAGTCCGCCTCGCTGCGGTAGCTGTAGTGCCACAGCTTGCCCTGCAGCCGCTCCACGCGGTAGTGGGACGGCAGGTCGAGGTGCTCGTGCACGTATTCGCCCACCCAGCGCACTTCATGGCGGTTGAACAGGCGCACCTTCCAGTCGGGATACCAGCCGCTGTGGTGCACCCATTGGCCACAGAAGTTGGTGAGCACATCGAGGGCCCAGACCGTTTCGGGACGGGGCCGCCAGGCCTGCAGCGAGCGGGCCAGCTCGGGCGACACCACCTCGTCGGCATCGAGCGAGAGCACCCAGTCGTGGCGGGCCGCGTCGTTGCCCAGGTTTTTGGTACGGGCATAGCCCTGCCACTCGGTCTCGATGATGCGGGCGCCCATGCCGCGGGCGATGTCCTGGGTGCCATCGGTGCTGCCCGAATCGACCAACACGATGTCGTCGGTAAGGGCACGGAGCGGCTCGAGCGTGCGGGCGATGTCGTGGGCCTCGTTTTTGGCGATGATGACGACGGAAAAGGGATGCATGGCCGGAAAGTTATACTCAGCCCGGGCTGATTCGGAAGTGTCTGACAATTTTCCGGGATGGAGAGAAGAGAGATGGAGTGAGAGAGTGATCGAGCGACGGAGTGCACATAGAGTTTGCCAGTTTTGCCGGTGAGACTGCCTTGAACGATTGCGCGCACAAAATCACTCGACCTTCGCTACCGGATTTCCACAATCACTTTGATGTGCGCGTCATGCCGCGCGCTTCAAGCGACGACGTCGCCCCAGGCGACGAACCAGGGGTTGCGCAGGTTTTCCTTGTTGTAGCGCAAGGGCTGCCCGTTTTCGTATTGCAGCACCTTGCCGCCCGCCTCTTCGAGCACGACCTGGGCGGCCGCGGTATCCCATTCCATGGTGGGAGCCAGCCGCGGATAGACGTGCGCCTCGCCGCGTGCCACCATCAGAAACTTGAACGCGCTGCCGCGCGAGATGAGCTCCGGCGCCTCGAACTGCTCGACGAAAGCGCGCGTGGCGTCGTTGAGGTGCGAGCGAGAGCACACGACGCGCAAGCCTGCCTGCTCTTTGCGAAAGCGCGGCGCATGCAGGCGCATGGGCCCTTCGCCGGCATCCATCCAGGCCCCCTGACCGAGGGCGGCCCAGTACAGCTCATCGAGCACGGGTGCATAGACCACGCCGAGCACCGCCCGCCCCTCGTGCACCAACGCCACGTTGATGGTGAACTCGCCATTGCGCTTGATGAACTCTTTGGTGCCGTCGAGCGGATCGACCAGCCAGCACCACTCCCAGTTGCGGCGTTCGGCCCAGGGCACTTCCCTGTTTTCTTCAGAGATGATGGGGGCCTGAAAATCGAGCTCGGCCAGGGCCGCGCAGATCACCTCGTTGGCTTCTCTGTCGGCACGCGTCAAGGGCGAGTCATCGCTTTTGGTCTCTACCTCCCAATCGTCGGTGCCGTGGTAGATGTCGAGAATGACACGGCCAGCCGCTTTCATCGCACGATGGAGGGCGGGAAAGAGCTGCCCGGCTTGAAGGGCTGGTTCGGCCATGAGGTTATTTTTTCTGCTTTCGCAAAAAGTGCCCCGCAAAGGTACCCCGTACGTCCCATTTCGCCGCAGCCAATCCGACAGACGGATCGAAGCGGATCGGTTCTTTTCGCCTGGAAATGGTCCCTGGTCGGCATGCCTGCACGACCGACGCAACAATTTGGCATGCCAGTCTTTACTTTTGAAGGAGTCAATTTTGCGAAAGCCCTCCAAAACCAATGCCCATGCGTAACGGTGCCCTGCTCCTTGTTGCCCTCGTGGCCTGCCTTTTTGCGCAAGCGCAAACGGTGACCATCTCCGAAGAGGTGGTGGTCAAGAGCGACGGCATGTATGCCTTGCTGGGCGAGCTGCAGGGCAACGTGCTGGTGCTTGCCGAAAAGTCGAATCATTACGAGGTCTATTGTTTCGACAGGGCCATGGGCCCGCGCTGGACGCGCGCGCTGGAGCTCGACAAGCGCCGACCCCGCATCATCGAAGTGTTCGCCAACCCTTCCTGGTTTGCCGTGCTGTACCAGCATCGGGCCGAGGGCACCACGCGACTGAAGATGCACAAGTACAGCCCGGGCGCCCTGCTCATCGACTCACTGACGGTCTATGACCTGGGCAACACGCTGGTGTCGCCCTTTTACGAGACGGCCTTTTCGCAGGACAAGCAAACGGTGCTGGTGTACTGGTTCGACCAGCTCACGCGCTTCTACGCTTTTGCCGTACGCCTCACCGACATGAAGGTGCTGTGGCAAACAGAGATGGCGCTCGACGACATCCTGCCGGGCCGCGACTTCAGGCAAGCGCTCATCTCCAACGACGGCCGCATGTTTGCCGTGTTCGACCTGAAAAACAGAAAGCCGTTCCTGTCCGAACACCACCTGCGCATCTTCACCATGAGCGAAGGGCAGGAGCAGCCGGCCTTGCTGCGGGTGCCCTTGCCCGACATGCTGAATTACGACCTGCTGTTCGATTACGACCACGTGAACGACAAGCTGGTGGCCGGCGGCCTGTACAGCGACGGCAACGTGAGCCGCGCCGAAGGCATCTTCATGCTCACCATTGATCCCGAGCAGCCCGACCAGATCCTGCTGGCCCGCGACCCCTTCGACGAGTCCTTTATCTCGCAGTTGCTCGAAAAGCCCAAGAACAAGAAAGAGTTCGTCACCGACATCAAGGTACGCGACCTGGTGTTGCGCCGCGACGGCGGGCTGCTCGTCCTCGCAGAGCAATACAAGGAATTCAGGCGCTACTCCTCCAACTCGATCGTGGCGGCCTATGCCAGCGGCTATCGCAATATCACCGATTACTACTTCGACAACCTGGTGGTACAGTCGTTCCACCCCGACGGCCAACGCCATTGGCGCACGGTACTGTACAAGAAACAGTACTCGCAGGACGACTTCGGCGTGTACTCCTCCTATTTCCTGATGAAAACGCCGCTGGCCCTGCGCCTCATCTTCAACGACGAAATCAAGTACGGCACGACCGTGAGCGAGTACGTGCTTCAACCCGACGGCTCGTTCGACCGCAACAGCGTGATGAGCACAGAAGGGCTCGACCTCAAGATCCGCTTCCGCGATGCCATGCAAACGGCCGCCAATGCGCTCATCGCCCCCAGCGAGCGCCGCAACCGCATCCGGCTCGTGCGTATCGAATGGTGAGAGAGCGAGTGAGTGACGGAGTGAGTGAGTGAGGAGTGACGGAGGTAGAGACGCACGGCAGTGCATCTGACGGAAGTGTAGTGACACACGGCAGTGTGTCTGACACGGCAGTGTGTCTGACACGGCAGTGTGTCTGCCTGTTCGGGAATTTTTGACAATGGATATTGAAGAGTGACGGAGCGACCGAGAGCAAGGGAGCACGCGGTAGTTCACCGATTTGACCGATTCCACCGATTTGACCGATTATACTCAAATCAAAGTGGTTCGGGAAATGCTGTGGCAATGGTCGAGGGTGTATTGTTCAGGGTTTAGAGTTTAGAGTTTAAAGTTTTTCTTGTTGACTACCAGCTTTTTGTCAAATCCTCGGTTCCTCGATTGCTGAGCGCACTGAAAAAAGTCCGTGACGGCTCCGAAAATCGGAGCCTGTCCCGGCTTGCCGGGAGCAAGCAGTGACATCGTAACGCGTAACACCATAAATAACAAGCTGAATTAAAACAAAAAACACATTGCGAATCGTTGCGTTCCCGATGTTCGGGACAAGCTTTAGCGTTCCCGACTGGCGTCGGAGCTTGTCCCGGCTTGCCGGGGACAAGCTTTCCGACGAGTCGGAACAGGTTTCCGAAGACTCGGAACAGGTTTTGCGCGAGACTATGGTTTTTTTCAGGGGACTCATTTCTCGGTTCCTCATCCATTGAAACCGCAGCTTTCCGCCGCAGATGAACGCAGTTTGAACGCAGCTTTTGATCAGGTTGAGGGTTGAGCGTGTAGCGTTGAGTGTTTTTTGCCCTGATTATTAGTTATTTGAATCAAATCCTCGGTTCTTCGGTTCCTCAATTCCTCAATCAAAATGTCCATCGTCAATAAATCCCAAACCGAATTGCGTTGAGTACACACCGATTTGACCAGTTTCACCGATTCCGCCGATTAAACCGATTGTACCGATTCCACCACTTCCGCCAATGGCGTATAAATTTGCCGGAAGGCAAAAAATACATTTACCCCACATGAGCGACCCCACCGGCATCATCCGGCCCCATGCCGAGCAGGCTTTTGCCCGCGAGCTGGAGGCCCTGGCCCGACACGACGACCATCGCAGGCCGCCCAACTGGCACCTGTCGCCGCGGGCCGTGGCCGACTACATCATGGGCACCACCCTGCCCGATGGCACGGTCATCACGCCCAAATACTTCGGCAACCGCCGCCTCATCGAAATCGCCATTGCCACGCTGGCCACCGAGCGGGCGCTGCTGCTGACGGGCGTGCCGGGCACAGCCAAAACATGGGTGTCGGAACACCTCGCTGCCGCCATCAGCGGCGACTCGACGCTGCTGGTGCAGGGCACGGCCGGCCTCGACGAGTCGGCGCTGCGCTACGGCTGGAACTACGCACGCCTCATCGCCGAAGGACCTTCGGCCAGAGCGCTGGTGCCCAGCCCGGTGATGGAAGGCATGCGGCAGGGCAAGATCGTGCGGGTGGAAGAGCTGACGCGCATCCCTTCCGACGTACAGGACGCCCTCATCACCATCCTTTCGGAAAAGACGCTTCCGGTACCCGAGCTGAACATCGAGGTACAGGCCCACCGCGGCTTCAACCTCATCGCCACGGCCAACGACCGCGACCGCGGCGTACACGAGCTGTCGAGCGCCCTGCGCCGCCGCTTCAATACGGTAGTGATGCCTCTGCCGGCCCGTTTCGACGAGGAGGTGAAGATCGTGCAGGAACGCATCGCCCAACTGGGGCGCCCACTCGAGTTGCCGCCCTCTACGGCGCCCGTCGAAGAGATCAAACGGCTGGTGACCATCTTTCGCGAGCTGCGCAGCGGCCAGACCGAAGACGGCAAGTCGAAGGTCAAGTCGCCCTCAGCCACACTCAGCACCGCCGAAGCCATCTCCGTCATTCAGAGCGGGCAGGCGCTGGCCGTACACTTCGGCTCGGGCAAAGTGGGTGCGGAAGAGCTGGCCGCCGGCATGACGGGCGCCATCGTTCAGGACCCGCGCCACGACCGCGAGGTGTGGCTCGAATACATCGAGACCGTCGTGCGCAACCGCAAGGGCTGGGACGACCTCTACGAAGCATGCAAAAAGATCCTGTGAACGATTCCCGGGGTTCCTTTGCGCGCAGCGCACGCTGTCAGCCGCGCCCTTTCTCTTTGAGCTGGCGGAAGTACTGTTCCACCAGGGTGCGGTAGTAGGGACGCAGTGCGGGTGACACGGTGCGGAACTCTTCGATTTCCGCTTCGCGCTTGCGCAAATACTCTTCCAGTGAAGGCGGCAACTTGCGTTCGTGGGCACGTGCCGTTTCGGCCTGGCGCTTGTTGTCGTACTCGCGTTCGCGCTCGGCGCGTTCGGCTTCGAGCAGGCGTGTCAGGATTTCCTGCTGGCGGCGCAGCATCTCGTTGGTGAGCCGCTTGTTGACCAGGTCGGTCTCGATGCGATCCATCTCTTCAATGAGCTTTTGCAGCTCTTTCGATCCTTTGCCCTGCTCCTGCAGTTGCTTCTGCTTTTGCCGCAAGGCCTCGCGGAGGGCCGCCTGCCGGGCTGCCATGCGGGCGAACTCCTCGCTGGTGCCGCCCTGGCCTTTTTGCATGCGCTGGCGCATCTGTTTCATCTGTTCGCCCAGCTCTTTCTGGCCCTGCGTGATCTTGTCCATGGGCACGTTGCCATCCTTGCCGGCGCCCCCCGGCTTGGTGCACATCTGCGCGCCGGCCATCATGCCGGCCATCTGCTGTTGCATCTGCTCCATGACCTCGCTGAGCATGAGTGCCAGGTCGTTGAGGTTTTTCATGACGCGCTGTTGGTGCTCCATGGCGGGTGGCGTGCGCCGCTCTTCGAGCTCGTCTATGGTCTTGGCCAGGTGCTGTTTGGCTTCGGTGACTTTCTCCGTGACGTAGCTCTCGATCTGAAAGACGCGCTTGGCCAGCGCCTGCAGGCTGTCCTCCACGATGCGGAAGTCGTCCTTGATGCGGAACTGCTCCTGCGTGAGGGCCACGTAGTGCGGCGTGTTGGGGGTGGCCTCGGCGAAGCGGCCCATCAGGTCTTCCTGCTCGAACGACAAACTCACCAGGTTTTCGAGCAACTGACGCAGGCTCTCCATGTCTTCCTGCATCTGCTGCATGGCCTGGGCCTGCATCTGGCTGGCCATCTGCTGCGCCATCTGGCGCATCTTCTGAGCAGCGCTTTTCTGCTTCCGGGCAGCCTTCCGGTTTTGTTGCTGCTGCAATTGCTGCTGGCTGTCATTGAGGTCCTGCTCGATGTCTTCCATTTGTTCCTCGGGATTGCCGAGGTCCTTGGGGCGTTCGAGCTCCTCGTTCTTCTTTTCGAGCTCTTTGACCTGCTCTTCCAGCTTTTCGAACTGCTCGTTGATCTCCTGCTGTTTCTGCTGCAGTTCTTGTTGCTTCTGCTCGTCACCTTCGGGCGTCTGCTCGGCCTGCTCACTGAGCTGCTCTTGCTGCTCGGCCAGCTCCTCCAGCTTCTCGATGGCCTTGTTGATTTCGTGTTCCACTTCGAGCTCCTTGAACAGCTCCAGCAGGCGCTCCAGCTCCATCTCCATCTCCTGGTCGGTAAACTCCATCTGTTCGAGCATGTCAAGTGCGCCTTCTTTTTCGAGCTTGTCCATCAGCTCTTCGATCTGCTTGAGCAGCTCCTCGGTTTTTTCGTCCATCACCTCTTCGAACAGCTCCTGCAGTTGCTCTTGCTTTTCCTGCGTGCTTTCGTCCGTGTTTTCGAATTGCTCCTGCTGTTGCCTGTTCTCTTCGAAAGCCTTGCGCGCCTCTTCGATGCGCTGCTGCAGCTCCTGATGGCGATTGAGCAAGCGCTCCAGCTCCTTGCGCATCTGCCAGTCCACCTCTTTTTCCTGCAGCATGCGTGCGCGCAGCTTTTTCAGATCTTCCTGCACTTTCTTGCTCTCTTCGAGCGAGCGCCTCAGTTCCTCCTTGATCTTGTCGTCGTTGGCTTCGGCACGTGCCTCCAGTTCTTCGCGCGTGGGCATGGCATGTGTCATGAGGGGCGTGCGCGACGACTTGCTGCCGTTGACCTGGTCGTTGTCCCACACCTCGAAGTAATAGCTCACCTCATCGCCGGGCTGCAGGCCAAGCTCGGCCAGGTCCCAGGTCCATGCGTACTGGATCGCGCGGTCTTTGGGCTTGCTCACCTCGACGGTCTGCAGCGGCTCCTCGCCGCCGTTGGCACGCGTGATGCGGTAGTTGAACGTCAGGCGGCGCAGGCCATAATCGTCGGTGGCGTCGCCCACGAAATAGATGATGTCGCGGATGGTGCTGTCTTTGAATGCCTCGACCGAGATGGTGGGATACTGGTCGGGGATGACGCTGAGCACATAGCTGACGCTGTCGGCACGCGGCAGGTCGGCATTTGAGACATAGAGCTTGTAGGCCTGGGTGCGCAGTGCCTTTTTCCGAAAGGAAAACAGCTCGTCGTCGAAGCGTTTGGCGAAAGCCGGCTCAGGCTCCTGCTCGAACTGCAGGGCGATCTGGTCGGTCCAGCGCGCCTCGAACACCCAGTCGATCACCGTGCCGGCAGGCACCACCAGGTCGCCGATGCTCTGCAGCGTCTCGTCGCGGCGACCCGTATAGGCCGGATAGTCGAGCTTGACCTCGAAGCCGGCGATACTGGGCTTGCGCAGCACCTCGAGGGTGTACTCGGGCGAGCGGACGCGTCCGGAAAAGACGCGGAAGCGCGTGTCCTGCTGCACATTGCGAAAACGCCAGGTGAACGTGTGAGCGTCCTGCTTCCGCATGCGATAGGGGTATCCGTCCACTTCCACAAAGACCTCTGCCGGCAGCACCGGGCCTTCCACCTTTACCGTGAGGGGGAAATCTTCGTACTGCACCACCTGCAACTTCTCCTGCGGCACCAGAAAGTGAAAAGGTGCCGGCTTTTCGAACTCGCGGTCGTTCTGGATGATGCGGCGTGTCGAATCGGTGATGAGGCTGGCGTTGACCAGCAGGATGAGCAGCAGCAACAGCAAGGGCGGCAGTGCATAGCGCAAATACTTGCGGTTCTGGCTCAGGTCAATGGCTTTCTGAAAGGGCACCAGCTTGATCTGCTCGGACTTTTGTTCGATGCTGGCCAGGATGAGCTCTTTGCTCGCAGCGCTGTCCACCTGATTGCGCAGTTGCAGAATGTTGAGCAGCTTGTCCTGCACGTCGCTGAAGTGGCGCCCGATGATCAGGGCGGCCTGCTCGTGCGAGATCACCTTGCCCAGACGGAAGTAGTGCAGCAACGGCAAGCCGACCCAATAGCCCAGGGCCACCGCCGACACGCCGAGGTACGACCAGAAGAGCACCTTGCGCACGTCGGCCGGAAAGTAAAAGTAGTACTCGGCCACACTGAACGCAATGAACAACCCGCCCAACAGGCCAATGCTGTAGAGGCTGCCACGGATGAGCTGGTTGACGTAGTACCGCCGGATGAACCGGTCGAGCTTCTGGATGAGGAGCTGATAGTTGCGCTGTGCACTCATATCGGTGATTTCTTGGCGTTCAGAATGATATGGCTTTCGCCAAACAAGACCCGCCGGGGTCACGGTACCGACGATGCGTCCTTGCTACATCGTTTTCCCACCAAAAAGATTGCCACAACGGCCCTCTGGTAACAACCGCCAGGGCATTCTGGTTATGCTTTCGCAAAAAACAGCCCGCAAGGAAGTGCAAGATATATGCTGCCCCGCACAAATGGGGAATTTCGCGAAAAGGTCGTGGGCGTTTTTGTCTGAGACTGAAGGGTTGGGGAGGTAGAGTTCAGGGTTTAGAGTTTAGGGTTTAGAGTTTTTCTCATTGACTATCAGTTTATTTGTCAAATCCTCGATTCTTCGGTTCTTCGATTCCTCAGCCATTGAAACCGCAGCCTGCGGCCGCAGCGCACCGCAGTTTGAGCGCAGTTTTTATCTGTCGTTGAGGGTTGAGCGTGTAGCGTTGAGCGTTCGGCACCACTTGTGCGAAATTCGTGCGCTCGGTCACTCCTTCGCTCAGTCGCTCCTTCACTCCATCTCAAATTCCCGAACCGGCTTGCGTGGAGCATGATTCGTTCTATCCTCTTGTTCCTCATCTCCTGCGCGCAATCAGGGCCTTCCTTTTTTCAATCGCTCGTAATACTGCACGTACATGCGCGCATAGCTGCGCAGCTCCTGTAGCTGTTGCGGGGCAGGGGCGACGTCCTTCATGCCGAGCGCCGTCACCTTGAGGCGCACGTTGGCGCGGTACCACTTGAAGAAGCGGTAGAGCTGCCAGTCCGTTTCCGACTCGATACACGGCAAGCGAAACAGGTAATGGTGCATCACCTGGCGTTCGAGCTCGGGATGGCCCAGAAAGTTGAGGTCCATGCCGAGGAAAGCCATCTCGTTGAGCACGTCGAGATGGCGCAGCTCGTCGTTGAACTCGATGCAGTCGAACACGACGGGACGGTCGAGCAGGAAGATGTTTCGGGTATGGAGGTCGCCGTGGCCGTCCACCACCCAGCCCATCTGGTGGCGCTCCACGAGTCGCGCATTATGGGCATCGAGCCAGTTTTTGGCGAAAGCCACGCCACGCACTATCAGGGCCACGTCTATGGGGTCGAGCCAGGCCTCGAGCAGTTCCTTCACCTGCAAGATGTCGGCAAAATCGGCATGCAGCGCCCGGGCGTCGGGGGCGGTCGGCACGCGCCGGGCCTGTTCGTGAAAGCCGGCCAGCACCTCTGCCAGCGCACGTACCTGCGCATCGCTCACCTCCCCCTGGCGCACCATCACGTCCATGCGGCGGTTGGCAGGGAGGGTTTTCATCTGCACGGCATAATCGACGATCTCGCCTTCCTTGCCGCCGATGCAGAGGCCCTGGCGCCCCTGCCGCACGGGCACCACGCCGAGATAAATGCCGTGGCTGAGGCGGTTGTTGAGTACCACCTCGCGCTGGCAGAAATGCTTTCGGCGTTCCAGCGCAGAAAAATCGAGGAAAGAGAAGCGCACGGGCTTCTTGATTTTCCACGCAAAATCGGCGGTGACGAGCACCCACGAGATATGGGTTTCGTGCAGCGCCTCCAACGGGCTGCGGCCGGGCCAGGCGCGTCGCTCGATCAGATGTTGTATTTCGGTGTCTGTCATGGCATGCAGTTGGCACTCGGAGGCCTGGATGTATCCGCTTCAAGCTGATTTGTGAAAACCGGTTGTGAGGGCGTGGTGATTTTGATGGTGCAATCGGTCCAATCGGTGGAATCGGTGCAACAGGTATACTCAAATCAAAGTGGTTTGGGAAATCCTGTGGCAATGGTTGAGGGTTCAGAGTTTAAAGTTTAAAGTTTTTCTTGTTGACTATCAGTTTTTTGTCAAATACTCGATTCCTTGGTTCTTCGATTCCTCAGCCATTGAAACCGCAGCCTTCGGCCACAGATTCACGCAGTTTGAGCGCAGTTTTTGACCAGAGGTTGAGCGTTGAGTGTTTAGAGTTTACAACTCTGTGCAACTCAGTGTATTCTCGGTGGATGCTCTGTGTAACTGAATGATTTTTCGACTTTTTCACCAAGCTCATTGCTCAAATCCTCGGTTCTTCGGTTCCTCGGTTCCTCATCCATTG
>WFYJ01000051.1 GCA_015490175.1 Saprospiraceae bacterium
ATTTCCAGCGCGTGATGGCTTCGTTCATGCGGAAGCGAATGGTGACCCGGCCACCGGCGTCGGTGGTGAGCTGCGGCTCGAAAAAGACCAGTTCGTCCAGACGGGTGCGGGGGGCCGGCGGCAATGCGGTGGGCGTTTCCTCTGGCGCGGCATCATCTCCTGCCTCTGGCGGGGGTGGAGGAGGGGGCGGCGCTTGACCGGACTCGGCCTTGCGAAATGCAGGCGCTTCCTCTGCAGGCAGCGCTTCCGCATTGACTTCGCCCATGCGGTGATAGATGGGCACATCCCAGCCCAGCAGATCGAGTGGAGTCAGATCGGGATAGCTGCGGCTGCCAGGGCCTGCCGGGACGTATGGAAAGCTGCGGAAGGGGCGTAGCGCCCGCAGAGTCATGCCTTCCCATTCGAGCGAGGACATGCCGTGGCGCGACGGCCACAGGCTGTGGGGCCAGTGGTGGGTGGCGAAGGCTTCCAGCGAGGCATCGTAGAGCGTGGCCACGACCTCGGCCGGGGCGGGGCCACCGTCAGGCCCTTCGATGCGCAACATCCATTCTTCGCGTTGACCGGGCTTGAGGCGGTCGCGGAACTGCCCGTAGCGGATGGTCAGTTTTTTGTCGGTCCAGGGCACTTCGATGCGCCGGCGCGTCACGTAACAGCGGTTCTGGACGATGGTGGCCGCCGTCCACGACAGGCCGCCGCGGTCTTCGGGCTGTGCCAGGTGCTGGATGCGGGCCCAACGGTCTGCCGTCACCCACTCCTTGCGGAGCACCTCATTGCCGCGTTCCAGGATGGCCAGCACGGGGCGGTCGTCGCCGGCGGTGGCTACGTGAAGGGTGACTTCCTGGCCAACCTCGACCCTGGAGGGCACTGCCTGGCTCCACAGCGGTTGCGGCAGCGGCGACTTTTCATTCGGGCGTAGCACGTACACGTGTTTTTCCATGCGCACGGGTCGGCCGAAGGGATCGGTACTTTCCACCACGACCCGATACACGCCTGCCGGCAGCGGTCGGCCGCCATCCTGTGTCGCAAAGGCGAGGTCGGCTCCGCGGGCAGTGCGCTGCCAGAGGCGTGAGGCGACCGGCCAGGTTGCGGGTTGGTCTTCGTGGCGCCACGCCCACCGGGGAAACATTTGCCGAAAGGCGGCAGAATCGAGGAGTGGCCTGTCGGGAGCGGGCCAGGGGCGCGGCAGCAGGTCGGCGCCAGGCGCCTGCAGGCGATACAGACTGACGGTGGCTTTTGCGGCGAGGGGCTGACGGGCCTGGTTGTGCAGCGACACCCGGATGCTGTCCCATGCTTCCGCAAAAACGGCCTGGGGCAAGTCGCTTTCGATGAGCAGGGCCTCGCGGCCGATGGTGAGCGTGCGGCGGGCAGAATGCGTCTCGCCCGTGCCGTCGGTCACGGTGGCGGTGATGGTGAAGCGGTAGCGCGTGCGGGGGTCGGACAGCGGCGGCGCCGCCGCGCGGAAGGCGATGGCGTAGTGCCCTTCGACATCGGTGAGGGTCTGGCCTTGCGCCACGCGGTCGGTCGTGGGCTCGGGCAGCCCGACGCGCTCGTGCCAGGGGATGCCGGCATATTCGGCCGTCTGCTCCACCTGCCACACCACCTTTGCGCCGGCAATGGGATAGCCGCCATAGGCCCGGGCCGTGCCCGTGAGGGCTACCTCCTCGCCCAAGCGAAAGGCTGACTGTGGCAGCTCGATGCGGGTCTCGAAGCGCGGCCGCTTGTAGGCTTCGACGGGGAAGCCTTGGCGGCTGCCTCCCAGATTTGTGCGCAACACCCACAAGCCGGTCAGTTTGCCTTCCGGCAAAACGAACGAGCCCGCCGCCGAGCCAAACGCGTTGGTGCGCAGATCGAGCGTGCCCACCTCCTGGTGGTTGGCATCTTCGAGTGTGATCTGAACTTCCTGGTCGGGCAATATGCGGGGTTGCCGATCCGCAGACCGTTCCAGTGCAATAATCTTGAAATGCACCATCTGCCCCGGCCGGTAAATGGGGCGGTCGAGCAGGATGAGTGCGGTGCGGGTGGGCCGGCTGTCGGGTCTCCATTCCTGCTCCCACAGCAAACCCGAATGCGTGGTCTCGAGCGTGTCATTGCCCCGGATGAAGCGGAAGGTGTAGCGCTTGCCACTGCGTTCCAGATCGGGCAAGGCGATGGCGCCGTACTTGTCGGGGTTCAGGCTGTGTTCGAGCTGTTCTTTGCTCCAACGGTGCCGTTGCCATGTGGTGCTCCACACCTCGAGGCGGGCATCGGAAAGCGGGTGGCCTTCCTTGCGGTGCAGTACGTAGATCTGGTCGCGTTGATAGGGGTGTTGCCATTTCAGCCAGGTGATGTGCGACACCTGCAATTCCTGTACGTAATCGGCCTTTGCGCTGCTGTAGGCGTGTTCGGCCTGCACGAGCAGTAGGTATTTGCCGGAAGGCAGCGGATCGAGCGGCACTTCGGTCGTGTGTCGGCGCCAGTCCTGCCAGCCGTCGAGCGTCCATTCCGATTGCTGCGTGGCGGGCAGACCTTCGAGCCATGCGAGGGCCTTTTCGCGTTCGCTGTGTGCGCCGTTTTTCCAGTCGTGCCATCGAGCAGCCCGTTCTGCATCGAGGCGGACGATGCGGACCCGTACCGAGCGGATATTGCGCCACTCGAGCCGTAGCAGGGCGTGCTCGTCGGGCAGCAGCACTTTGTCGAGGGCGGCATCGAGGACGGGCTGCTGAATCTCCGTCCGGATCTGCCGGCATACGCCGGCGCCCCAGGTGTCCGGAAATTTTTCCTCTGCCTTTCGGCAAATGGCGACGGCCCGGGCCCATGGATCGGGCTCGGCGATGCGGCGCGCGTCGCCCCGGGAGTAGAAAAAGCGCGCCTTGGCCGCCCAGACCTCCGCCACGGGGCGTTGGCCGAAGCAGCGCGCCTCCCAGCGATCGAGCGCGGCGAGGTAGAGGCTGTCCTTGCCCGGCGTGGTGGCATGGCGGTACATGAAGTCGAGGCGGTGCAGGTCGGCATCGAGCAGGGCGGCAAAGAGGGGCTCCTGCATGCGGGTGCGCAGCCACACCTGAAAGGCCTGCACGGCATGGCGCAGGGGCGACTGTGCGTCGGTCTGTTCCAGCTTCAATTGCACGAATCGGGGCACGTCGGCAAAGAGGGCTTCGCCGGTGAGCTCGAACGGTTCGGGCGGGTGGGGCACGAAGTCTTCCAGGTCCAGCCAGATGCGCGTGGCGCGGGCCGCCACCAGGTCGAGTAGAGTGGGGCGCAGGTCAATGGTTTCTTCGGGGCCCCGGCATACGGGCAGCCAGTCGGCCGTGCGGGCCCGGGCGAGGTCTTCGGTAGCCAGGGCGGCTTCGAGCAGGTCGTTGATCTGCGTCACAATCCAGGTGATCGTCCAGGTGGACGGCGCCAGGCTGTCGATATCGGGATTGTGGGTGCGCTGGCCGAGCTGCCAGGCGTTGCCCTGAAGCCAGGTGCGCAGCTCGCCGGCCAGCATGGTCTGCAGCACGGCGCGTGCCGGGCGGGGAGCCCGTTCCACTGCGCTGTAGAGCGTAGTAAGGGCGGTGCGCAGCTCGTCGTCGTTGAGGTCGCGTTCGAGCCGGCAGCGGTACTGGATGGTCTTGACCCATTGCGGCTGGTTGTTTTCCTGCCAGGCGCGGCTTTCGAGGCGCTGCACGAGGGTGTAGGCCGAGCGCAGGTTGCCGTGCCGGATCAGGCTGTCTATTTGTTGCCAGGCTTTTTCGTAATCGTCGGGGAGCGGTTGCGACTGAAAGCCGGCAAGGCCGAAAAGCAGGATGGTGCAGACGGTCAAGGGAAGGATGATACGCATGGCGATGGATTTCAGGGGGATGGTATATACTCAACGCAATTCGCGTTTGGGAATTTTTGACGATAGTCAATGGACGCCAGACGATTTTTTGAGATGGAGTGAAGAGAGATGGAGTGAAGGAGTGAAGGAGTGACCCACTGCGCAAACCGCGTCAGCACTGCGGCTGAAAGCTGCGGTTACAGTGAGTGAGGAACCGAGGATTTGACAAAAAACTGATAGTCAACAAGAAAAACTTTAAACTCCAAACTCTGCACTCCAAACCCTCAACCCTACACCCTCAACCATAGCCACAGGATTTCCCGAACCACTTTGATTTGCGTATAGTCGTCGGTGGAATCGGCACTCCTCTCTCCTCAATATCCATCGTCAAAAATTCCCGGACAGGCAAGACGCACTGCCGTGCGTCTCAACCTCAATCACTCCGTCACTCCTTTCTCCATCTCAAAAAGACCATTGCCAGAAATTCCGCAACCAGATGGCGCTGAATATAACGCGAAGGCAGCTATGTGGCGTATCCCAGCAGCTTTTTTACGCATTGGATGTGCGGCCAAATCATGGGTACTTCGGCCTTGTAGCGTCGGTAGGCATCGCCGAACTCGGCTACCAATTTGCGTTCTTCCGACCAGATGCCCAGCGGCAGGTACAGGCTGGTGACGAGGGCAAAGGTCAGCAGGGCGTCGTTTGGCGAAAGCCAGACCATGCCCCAGATGAGCATCAGCGTGCCCAGGTAGAGCGGGTGGCGCACGCAACGGTTCCAACCCTCGATCTGGAGGCTGCTGTGCACGGGCCGGCCACCCGTTTGCAGGTAGCGCGTGCCGACAAACTCGCCCCAGTCGTAATTTCGGAAGGCTGTCCGCATGATCCACAGACCGGCAAGGACGAGCAGGAGCCCGGGTGCACGCACCCATAGCGGCCAGTCCACCAGCGCGTGCTTTGGCAGAGCCCGGTATTGCCACAC
The DNA here is from genome assembly GCA_015490175.1 of Saprospiraceae bacterium. Taxonomy (GTDB): domain Bacteria; phylum Bacteroidota; class Bacteroidia; order Chitinophagales; family Saprospiraceae; genus WFYJ01. The sequence goes on from WFYJ01000051.1 coordinate 4,758, forward strand.
GAGCACGCCCGACCACGCGAGAAACAGCGCATTGTACACCAGGCGGTAGGCTGCTGCCAGACGGGGCGCGTGGCGGCGCAGCGCGTCTTTCAGGCGATTGGAGGCCAGCGCGCTGTGCGCGAGAAAGAAAGCGGCGAGATTGAGTGCGAAGGCGAATAGCGGACTCATGCAGTTCCCGGTTTTGCGTTCCTAAAAGTAGGCATTTCGCGCGTGTGTGGGCTGCCCGCCGGTGTCCGGGCGTGTTTCCGAAAGTGATCGCCATCACAACCTGCCTTGCAGGGCGGCGATACCTTTGTCGTCCAAACCTTGTGCTTTGCAAGTGCATGCAATAAGGTTTCGGATGGTGACAAAGGGGGTGGCCCGCGGGGCTGCCCCTCTTTTTTTGCGCAAGCGCAATGACAAAAATCTGTTGTCTGGTTTCGTGGAAAGGGATCGGGCGGCCCTATTTTCCGGCCGGAAAACCGAATCCGATCATTTTGCCAAAACGAAACCAGTCATGCCTACCGATCTCGACATCGCCCGTCAGGCGAAATTGCGCCCCATCGAAGAAATCGCTGCACAGCTCAACGTGCCCGAATCCGAGCTCTACAAATTCGGCCCATACATCGCCAAGCTGCCGCTGCACCTGATCGACAAGGAGCGGGCTGCCGGTGGCAATCTCATCCTCGTGTCGGCCATCTCGCCCACGCCTGCCGGCGAGGGCAAGACGACCATGTCGATCGGTCTGACGCAGGGCCTCAACCGCATCGGCAAGCAGACCACGGTGGTGCTGCGCGAGCCCTCGCTCGGCCCGGTCTTCGGCATCAAGGGCGGTGCCACGGGGGGCGGCTATTCGCAGGTGTTGCCCATGGAAGACATCAACCTGCACTTCACGGGCGATTTTGCCGCCATCGAAAAGGCGCACAACCTGCTGGCCGCCCTGATCGACAACAACCTGCAGAGCAAACGCCGATCCCTGGGTATCGACCCGCGTACGGTGCTGTGGAAGCGCGCCATGGACATGAACGATCGCGCCCTGCGCCACATCGTCATCGGTCTGGGAGGCACCTCTTCGGGTGTGCCGCGCGAGACGGGTTTCGACATCACGGCGGCCTCGGAGATCATGGCCATCCTCTGTCTGGCCGAAGACCTCGAAGACCTGAAGCGCCGCTGTGGCAATATCTTCGTGGGCTTCACCCACGACAAAAAACCCGTCTTTGCCCGCGACCTCAACGCCCAGGGCGCCATGGCGGCGCTGATGAAGCACGCCATCAAGCCCAACCTGGTGCAGACCCTCGAGGGCAACCCCGCCATCATCCACGGCGGGCCCTTCGCCAACATCGCGCAGGGCACCAACTCGATTATCGCCACGCGCATGGGCCTGTCGTTGTCCGACTACGTGGTGACGGAGGCCGGCTTTGGCTTCGACCTGGGTGCAGAGAAGTTTTTCGACATCAAATGCGTGACGGCCGGGCTTTCGCCAAAAGCCGTGGTGCTGGTGGCTACGGTGCGTGCACTCAAGTATCATGGTGAGGTGCCGCTGGCCGAAGTGCAAAAGCCCAATCCCGACGGGCTGCGTCGTGGCTTGCCCAACCTGGAAAAGCACCTCGAGAACATCCGCAAGTTCGGCGTCGAGCCGGTCGTAGCCATCAACCGCTTCACAACCGACACCGACGAAGAGATCGAGATCGTCAGGGCACACTGCGCCGAGCTGGGCGTGCAGGCGGTCGAGGCGCGTGTCTGGGCAGAGGGTGGCAAGGGCGCCGAAGAGCTGGCGCGCACCGTGGTCGAGGTGGTCGAGCGCGCCGAAGGGCGCTTCAAACCGCTGTACGACTGGTCGTGGCCGGTCGAGCAAAAGATCGAAACGGTGGCCAGGGAAATCTACGGGGCTGCCGCCATCGACTATACGCCGCGCGCAAAGCGCGACCTGCGCAAGATCAGGCAGTTGGGACTGGAGCAATTGCCGGTGTGTATCGCCAAGACGCAAAAGTCATTGTCCGACAATCCCAAGCTGCTGGGCCGACCCAAAGACTTCATCGTGACGGTTCGCGAGATCGAGATTGCAGCCGGGGCCGGCTTCCTCGTGCCCATCACCGGCGATATCATGCGCATGCCGGGCCTGCCCGAAGAGCCGGCTGCCGAACACATAGACATCGACAGGGACGGCAATATCACGGGATTGTTCTGACGGACTCGCTATAGGGTCCACGAATTGCACGAATTGCACAAATTCGACCGATTCACCGATTCCACCGATTTCACCGATTTCACCGATTCCACCGATTCCATTCAGGTCACTTTGGCCGTGCGGATCATTCGCCGGAAGAGGCCGGGGAAGAAGCGCTTGAGGTACACGGCCAGTGCTTCGGTGCCGCCGATGTAAGCCTCGGCCTTTTCTTTCTCTATGGCCCGGACGGCCTTTTCGGCAAATGCTTCCGGCGTGAGGCCCTTGCGCGTGGCGTCGTCCATCTGGCCCTGGGGCGTTCCGTCGCCGGTGAGGGCGTTGATGGATACGTTGGTCTGTACGAAGCCCGGACAGAGGATGGTGACCCGGATGCCCTCGTCGTGCATCTCGGCGCGCAGCGAGTCGAAAAATCCGTGGAGGCCGTGTTTGGCGGCCGCATAGGCCGAGCGCATGGGCGATTCGAACTTGCCCACCAGGCTCGATATCACCACAAAGTGGCCGGATCCTCTTTCGAGGAAATGGGGGAGCAGCGCCTTGGTCAGCGAGATGGGACCCAGCAGATCGACCTCTATGATGCGTTTGTCCACCTCGAAGCGGGTATCTTTGGCCAACGAGCGCTGCGAGATGCCGGCATTGTGGATCATGACGTCCACGCCGCCGCTCATGTCGATCACTTCCTGCACGAGGCCGGGATGCTCATCGAAGTTGGCCTGATCGAAAGGTACGAGCCAGATTTCGCGGCTGTTGGTGCAGGCCCGGGCCGTGGTTTCGAGGCGTTTCTTGCTGCGGGCGGAAAGAACCAGTCGGGCGCCTTTGTTGCTGAGTGCGGTGGCCATGGCCGCACCGATACCCGATGAGGCGCCTGTGATCCAGACGGTTCGCTGTTGCCAGCCTGTCGGATTCATCAAGTGTGGCGATATTTGCAGAGGTCAAACCGTTATAGTTACTTGACAAAAGTATGCAAAATATGGTTACGAACAAGGCAATTGGAATACCTTCCTTTCGCGATGTGGCGCCGGAACAGCCGGATGCGGCGCGCGTATGGGTCTATCTGGCCGACCGCCCCTTTACGGAAAAGGAACGCGAGGAGCTGAATGCCCTGCTGGGGCGCTTTGCCGCGCAGTGGAAAAGCCACGGTCATCCGGTGCCGGCATGGGCGGGCGTCGTGCTCGACCGGTTCATCGTGTTGATTGCCGACGAAAGCCAGACAGGCATGGGTGGGTGCAGCATCGATGCTTCGGTGCGACTGCTCAAGCAGATCGAGGCGGAGCTGGGCGTCCAGCTTTTCGAACGCATGCGCTTTGCCTGGTGGGACGGCGAAGGGGTGCGCACGGCCCTGCGCGACGAATTTGCCCGCCTTTATGCCGAAGGTGTGATCGACGATGATACGCTGGTATTCGATCCGCTCGTGGACCGGCTTGGCGCTTTCCGTTCGGCATTCGTGAAGCCGTTGCGCGAGAGCTGGCACCAGCGCATGGTGTGAGCAGCCTCCTTCGTTCATCCGGATGGAAGAGCGCCTCCGTCGATTATTCGGCGGCTGCCTTTGGCCGGGGCCTTATCTTGGCGGCAAACAAGCAGCTTGCTCATGATCGGCAAAAAGGTAAAGCAGTGGCTCGGCATCGAGGGCGTGAAAATTTCCGTTGAGGCGCCTTTCGAAATTCCCGCCGACGGGGGCATGGTCGAAGGGGTGGTTCGGCTCGAGTCAATGCATCCGCAGGTGGTGCGGGGCATCCGCCTGGCGCTCATCGAACGCTATGCCCGCGGGCGCGGCAAGGACCGACTGGTGGATGAGTACCTCCTCGGCGAGCTGATCATTGACGAGGAAATCGCCGTCCAGCCCGACGAACCCGTTGAGATGGAGTTTGCCCTGCCTTTTGCGCCGCTGCATTCGCCCATTGACGAGCTGGAGCGGAAAAACCTGCTGGCCCGTCCCGTGGCGCGGCTCGCCAAATGGCTCAACAAGGTGGAAGCGTCGTGGCGCATCGAAGCCGAAGCCGTCGTCGAAGGTACGGCTCTGAATCCCGTTTTCCGAAAGGAAGTGCGATTGAAGTGAATGGAATTGCTGGTTGAGATTCCGACGAGTCGGAACAGGATTCGCTGTCACTCGGCATGAGAGGGCCTTTCGGGCCCAGGTTGATGTATTCCGGGGAATGAGCCTGCCGAAAAAGGCCACCGCACATTCACTCCATCACCTTTTTCACTCCCTCGCTGAATTCTCAGAAAGCACCTCTTGGATGGCTTTGTCCACTTGCACCAGCTTGCCTGTGGCGCGGGTGTCGCCCGTTTTTCGCCCGGTGCGGTCGAGGATCTGCCAGGCCGTTCGGGCGTCGAGGTCGGGCTGGAGGGCTTTCATGAGTGCCAGTACGCCCGAGATGAACGGTGCGGCCATCGAGGTGCCGCTGAGCGGTGCGTATCGGTCGTCGGGCAGGGTGGAGTGGATGGCTGTGCCGGGCGCGGCGATGCCCATGTCGAGGTGGGTGACGAAATTGGAAAACGATGCCTTGTTGAGGTTGGTGTCCACGGCGGCCACGCTGATCAGGCCGGGCACGTTGGCCGGGGCGAAGCGGCGCGCGTCGCTGTTGGCGTTGCCGGCGGCCGCCACCACGATGGCGCCGCGGTCGGCGGCGTATTGCACGGCCTGCTCGTAGGCGCGCTGACGCGTGGGGGTGCCGGGCCCGCCCAGCGACAGATTGATGACGTCGGTGCCGGCATCGGCAGCCTTGATGATGCCGTTGATGATGGTGCGCTGCGATCCGGTACCGTTGTCTGCCAACACCTTGATGCTCGTCAGGCGCAGAAAAGCGTCGTTGGGGGCCGGGCCGGCTACGCCCAGGCCATTGTTGGTGACGGCACCGGCGATGCCTGCCACGTGCGTGCCATGCCCCAGCGGGTCGCGGTCGTTGCGGGGCCCCTGCGAGACGAATTGGTCTCTGAGGTCTTCATGGCGGGCATCCACGCCCGAGTCCAGGATGGCTACGAGTGCAGTTTTTGCCGGCTTGACCGAGGAAAGCAGTCGCCAGGCCGCGGCCATACCGGTCGCGCTGAGGCCCCATTGTCGGTCGGCTTCGGGATCGTTGACGCCCAGCTCTTGGCTGCGGCGCCGGGGCAGCGCTGCCGTCAGGGGCGATGCCTGCACCTGCTCGTTTTCTTCCACCCATTCCACTCCTTCGAGGCGGGCCAGCGCTTCCTTTACACGGGCCACCGATACGGTGGGCGGCACGTCAATCACGAACCAGGCGTCGAGGTGGGTGGTTTCGGGGGCTGCGGGCGCGAATGCCCGTACCGGCTCGATGCCGAAGGGTGTCAGCACCGATTGCAGGTGGGCCGGGTCGGCGGGTTCGCGCAGTTCCACCAGCAGCTCCCCCTCGGGCTCGAGCGGTATTTCCTGCCCGATGGGCGATTCCGTCTCGGCTGGCTCATTTTGCCTTTCGGCAAATGTGGCCCTGAGGTTGTCGTGGTAAAGGAGGAACCCCATGGGAATGATCAGCCAGGCCAGCCAGTGCCAGGACGAAGGAGCTCTTTTTACGAAAGTGGCTGCCAGCAACATCGTGCCTGCCACCAGCAAGTCGCGCGCTCCGACCCACAGCTTGAAGCCAAGCCCCCACACGCCAAAGAGCCATGCCGCACCCCATGCCGCCACCCCGACGATGAATGCCCACACCAGGTAGCGATACCATCGCCAGGTGCTGGCCACGAATACCCATCCCACGAGTGAAGCCACGGCCAGCCAGAATCCCGTTTCGTAAAGGAATGCCCACATAGCGATCGGATTTTTTGTTTGCGCCTGCGCATGGCCTTTATACTCAAATCAAAGTGGTGTGGGAAGTCCTGTTGCAATGGTTGAGGGGGTAGGGTTGAGGGTTTAGGAACTATGTAAAAAACCAAGCTCTTTGACAAGAAAAAGGGGTAAATTTGGGGCAAAGAAGCAGGTCTTCCTTTGAGACCATGCTGTCCAGGCAGGCCCCAATGTGTGTGCTTGCCTGGTTGTTTTTTCAGGCAGC
>WFYJ01000052.1 GCA_015490175.1 Saprospiraceae bacterium
CTGATTTCAAACTGCGTTTGCTGCGGCCGAAGGCTGCGGTTTCAATGCCTGAGGAATCGAAGAACCGAGTATTTGATAACAAACTGACAATCAACAAGAAAAACTTTAAACTTTAAACTTTAAACCCTAAACTCTACACGCAATACCTTTTTGCAGCCGGTTCATTTTCGGGATGCGCGATCATCTATTCAAGGACACGACCTTCACCGATTATACCGATTTCACCAATTTGATATCCGCATAAATTTTTCGCCACATGGCCCGCAAGAAACGCAAGCGCCCCGATCACAGCATCGCCGTGCGCGCGGCCCTGATCGGCGGCTTCGTGCTGGCGGTGCTCTTCGGCGGCATCGTCTGGATCGATGAGTGGGTGGTTGCCCTCACGCCGCGCTTCGCCGGCAACATTCAGGTGGCCCTGATGCTGCTGGTCACCTGGCTGGCCGCGGGCGCCGTGGTGCGCGCGGTCGTTTCGCTCGACCAGGCCACGCCCTGGTGGGAAGTCTGGCTGGCCGGCGCAGCGGCCGTAGCCATTGGCGCCACGCTCTTCCTCGCTGCCATCCTGCTGTTTCCGTCGCTGCAGGTGCAGAGCCGCTGGCAGGACACGGCCGCCTGGGTGGGTGCCATGTGGATGTTCTTTCTGGGCCTCGGGCTGGTCTTTTCGCTCATGGCCGTCATCAATGCGCGCATCCGCAATCGCACCCTTGGCAACATGCTCGAGGTCGGGCTGCTGCTCGTCGTCATTTTTCTGATCCTCAAACTGGCCTGAATAAGTGGAATCGTTCATCAAGGAAACCCTGCAAGAGAGCATTCGCACCAAACAACGGCTGCTCGAAGATCCCGACCTGATCGCCCGGATCGGCCGCGCCGCCGAGCTGATGATATCCGCCTTTCGGCAAAATGGCAAAGTGCTCTTCTGCGGCAATGGCGGCTCGGCGGCCGACGCCCAGCACCTCGCCGCCGAGCTGTCGGGGCGCTTCCGCAAAGACCGCCCGCCGCTGTTTGCCGAAGCACTCCACGTCAACACCTCCTTTCTCACGGCCGTCGCCAACGACTACAGCTACGACGAGGTCTTCGCCCGCGCCGTAGGGGCCATGGGCCGCCCGGGCGACGTGCTCGTAGGTATCAGCACCTCGGGCCACTCGCCCAACGTGCTGCGTGCCATCGAAAAAGCGCGGGCACAAGGCATGCACACCATCGGCCTCACCGGCCGCGACGGCGGCAAGATGGCCTCCCTGTGCGACTGTACCATCGTCGTGCCCCACCACGACACGCCCCGCATCCAGGAAGCCCACATCACCATCGGCCACATCCTGTGCGAATGGGTGGAAAGGGTGTTGTTCGGGTGAAAAAACACCAGAGTATCACCAAAGGATACAAGCGCTATGACCAATGAGGAAATTTATAGTGCGTTATCCAGGGCAATCGCCGATTTCTGGCAGACGCGAATGCAACAGAAAATGGCCAGAGGGCAAAAGGGGCCAGAAAGGGGAGAACGAAAAGCAGTGACGGGTGGAAAACATATGGATGGCTTTACCCAACTACTGAAACGCATCATTTGCTCTGCAGGAATAGATGAAAGCTGCGTGTACGTGACTTCACCTCCCGGCCTTCCAGGCTTTTACAGACCCTCAAAAAAATGGGACCTGATCGTTGTAAAAGATCGCCAGCTGATTGCAGCTATTGAGGTCAAGTCGCACATCGGCCCCTCTTTCGGGAACAATTTCAATAACCGGGTCGAAGAGGCAATTGGAAATGCAATCGATTTGCAGAAAGCTATTGAAGCCGGTACTATCGGCAAAACCCTCGCTCCTTTCCTCGGATATCTGATCGTGGTCGAAGAATGCATATCTTCGACCAGGCCCACAAAGGCAAAGTTGCCTTGTTTCGACATTGCGCCTGAATTTGAAAATGCATCGTATATCAGGCGGTACGAACTCTTCTGCAAAAAACTCGTAGAAACCGGGCTTTATTCGGCGGCAACGCTCTTGACTACGGATCGAACCACCGGGCCGGATGGCAAATTCCGCGAGCCCCATCCCGAGCTTGCTTTTGACGTTTTCGTTTACAAGCTCACAAATCACCTCAACAAATTGCCATGACCAACAACGCGATCTCCACTTCTCATCTACTGGTTCAGGGCGATGCCCGAAACCTTTCCTTTATCGAAGATGAAAGTGTGCACCTCGTGCTCACTTCGCCCCCTTACTGGAACCTCAAACAGTACAGAGAGCATCCCCAACAGATGGGACATATCGATCAATACGAAGCGTTTCTGGACGAATTGACGAAAGTCTGGAAGGAAGTGTACCGGGTGCTGGTTCCGGGAGGGCGTCTGGTGTGTGTAGTGGGTGATGTATGCGTATCGAGAAAATCCTTTGGCCGCCACCTTGTCTTTCCCCTGCATGCCGACATCAGTGTCATCTGCCGAAAAATCGGTTTTGACAACCTCAACCCGATTATCTGGCACAAAATCGCCAATGCCAATTACGAAATAAATCGTGGCAGCGGGTTTCTCGGCAAACCCTACCAACCCAATGCGATCATCAAAAACGACATAGAGTTCATTCTGATGCAACGAAAGCCCGGCGGTTACAGAAAGCCCACGCCGGAGCAGCGAACACAGAGCAGAATCGGCAAAGCCGACTTCAAGGAGTGGTTTCAACAAATATGGACGATCCCCGGTGCTTCCACCAAAAGCCATCCGGCCCCCTACCCGCTCGAACTTGCCCATCGGTTGGTGAACATGTTCTCTTTTGTCGGCGATACGGTACTGGACCCATTCTGCGGTACAGGCACTACCATGATCGCTGCATTGCGAAACAACAGAGACTCTATTGGCGTAGAAATCGATCCCGAATATTGCCGCCTGGCAATGGAACGCATCAAATCAGAAGCCCATACGCTTTTCGGAAAGGTGAACCTCACATTCCAGGTTCACTCCTCGGAAAAACTGACTCCTGCGCCAAACCGGTAGCCGCTTCTCCGGAAGCCATGCAAAAGTCCGCATAAAAAAAAACGGCATTTTCCTCACGCCACAGCTTGTCCCGGAATGTCGGGATTTCAACATCCCCGCGCAAGCAGAGTCCAACATCTCCCCTGTTCCCCCCAATCCCCTTACCTTTGCCCCATCAATTCATCCAGCGCTGCTGAGTGGTTGATTTTATGGAGAAGGGGGGAGAGACCGGGCTCTGCGAACCCCTGGCAACCGGACGCCGACGGCGCGTCAGCGGTGCCACATCCCGCCAGATTTTGGACAGATAAAATCAACGAAATTCAATGCCTGTATTGCATTCCGACCAGCCCTTCGAGCTGGAAAGCGGCGCTGTACTGCCCGCCCTCGACATCGCCTGGCAGAGCTGGGGTCGCCCCACGCCCGAGCGCGACAACGTGGTGTGGATCTTCCACGCCCTGACCGGTGACGCCCGCGCCGACAAGTGGTGGTCGGAGCTCGTGGGGCCGGGCAAGCTGTTCGATCCTGACCGCTACTTTATCGTATGTGCCAACATGCTGGGCTCGTGCTATGGCACCACGGGGCCGGCCAGCATCAACCCCGACACCGGCCGCAAGTGGGGTCCTGACTTTCCGCTCATCACCGTGCGCGACATGGTGTCGGCCCACCGGCTGCTGGCCGAGGCGCTGGGCATCGACCGCATCTGGCTGGGCATCGGCGGCTCGATGGGCGGCCAGCAAGTGCTCGAATGGGCCGCTGGCGAGCCCGACCGCTTCGACCTCATCATCCCCATTGCCACCAACGCCCGCCACTCGGCCTGGGGCATCGCCTTCAACGAGGCCCAGCGCATGGCCATCGAGGCCGAGCTGGCCCGCTACGACGATCCCGAGGAAGGTGGCCGCTATGGCCTCATGGCGGCCCGCGCCATCGCCATGCTCTCGTATCGCAACTACCACACCTACCGCGCCACCCAGGACGAAGAGCAGGAGAAGCTGTACGACTACCGCGCCAGCAGCTACCAGCGCTATCAGGGCGAAAAGCTGGTGCGGCGCTTCGACGTGTACAGCTACCTCACCCTCAGCAAGGCCATGGATGCCCACCACGTGGGGCGCGGCCGCGGGGGCGTGGCCCGCGCACTGAGCCGCATCCGCGCGCGCACGTTGGCCCTCAGCGTGGATACCGACATCCTCTTCCCGCCGGAGGAGCAACGCGAGATCGCACGCCTGGTGCCCGACGGCCACCACGCCACCATCCGGTCGCTCTACGGCCACGATGCCTTCCTCATCGAGTTCGGGCAGCTCGACCGCCTCATTCGCGAGTTCCTTTCGGGCAAGGCCTTCCCCCTGGAACAATCCGGACCGGCACCGGCCACTCCCCTGCCCCGGCCGCCCATTCCGGGCACCGAATATTTCTGAAAAGGAGTGCCGGGGCGAGGCTTGTACCTGTATTTCATGCTTTCGCAAAAAGATGATTTTCAATTTATTGAAAAAACACACACCCTGCTGGGCGTCGGCGGGGTTCGGGCCATTTCGGGCACGGGGCCGCAGCGGGCGGCCCTACTTTTGCTTGCGCAAACATCAAAGCAGCCATGCCCGAGCTCAACAAATACAGCCGCCGCATCACCCAGGACGACACCCAGCCGGCCGCTCAGGCCATGCTCTACGGCGTGGGCCTGACCGATGAAGACATGCAGAAAGCCCAGGTGGGCATCGTCAGCACGGGTTGGGAAGGCAACACCTGCAACATGCACCTCAACGGCCTGGCCGAACGCATCAAGCAGAGTGTGCGCGCCGCCGACCTCGTGGGCCTCATCTTCCACACCATCGGCGTGAGCGACGGCATCTCGATGGGCACCAGCGGCATGCGCTACTCGCTGCCCTCGCGCGATCTGATCGCCGACAGCATCGAGTCGGTCGCTTCGGCGCAGTGGTACGACGGCCTGGTGACGGTGGTGGGCTGCGACAAGAACATGCCGGGCGCCGTCATGGCCCTGGCCCGCCTCAACCGGCCGGGGCTGGTGGTTTATGGCGGCACGATCAGCCCGGGCTGCTGGGCCGGCAAGAAGCTCGACATCGTGTCGGCCTTCGAGGCGCTGGGCGAACGCATTGCCGGCAAGATCGACGAGGAGACCTTCCGCCAGATCGTCAGGCACGCCTGCCCGGGACCGGGCGCCTGTGGCGGCATGTACACGGCCAACACCATGGCCTCGGCCATCGAGGCACTGGGGCTGGCCCTGCCCGGCAACTCGTCCATCCCGGCCGAATTTCCCGAAAAGGCACAGGACCTCGAACGCGTGGGTGCGGCCATGCGCCTGCTGCTCGAACGCGACATCAAGCCGCGCGACATCCTGACGCGCGAGGCTTTCGAAAATGCCATCACACTGGTCACGGTGCTCGGCGGCTCGACCAATGCCGTGCTGCACCTGCTGGCCATGGCACGCGCAGCAGAAGTGCCGCTCACCCTCGACGACTTCCAGCGCATCAGCGACCGCACGCCTTTCCTGGCCGACCTCAAGCCCAGCGGCAAGTACGTCATGCAAGACCTCTACGAGGTGGGCGGTGTGCCGGCCGTGATGAAGATGCTGCTGGCCGAAGGCATGCTGCACGGCGACTGCCTCACCGTGACCGGCAAGACGCTGGCCGAAAATTTGGCGGAAGCCCCCAATCTGAAGGAAGGCCAGGACATCATCCGCCCCCTCGACCAGCCCATCAAGCCCTCGGGCCACATCCAGATCCTGTACGGCAACCTGGCCGAGCAGGGCGCCGTGGCCAAGATCACGGGCAAAGAGGGCGAAAAATTTACGGGGCCGGCCCGCGTCTTCGACGGCGAGGACGCCGCCAACGAGGCCATCAAAAACAAACAAATCCGCCCCGGCGAGGTCATCGTCATCCGCTACTGCGGCCCCAAGGGCGGCCCCGGCATGCCCGAGATGCTGAAGCCCACCTCGGCCATCATGGGCGAAGGGCTGGGCGACAAGGTGGCGCTGATCACCGACGGCCGCTTTTCGGGAGGCACACACGGCTTCGTGGTGGGACACATCACCCCCGAAGCGCAGGTGGGCGGCGCCATCGCCCTGGTCGAAGACGGCGACATCATCACCATCGACGCCGTGCACAACCGCCTCGATGTGCACCTCACCGATGCCGAGCTCGAAGCACGCCGCACCCGCTGGCAGCCGCGCCCTCTGCCCGTCCAGCGCGGATACCTGCGCAAATACGCCTTTACGGTCAGCCCGGCCAGCGAAGGCTGCGTCACCGACGAGCTGCCCGAACCCGACGTGCGCGAGCCTTTCGGCGCGCCGGCCATCTGATCAAAACGACGAGTCATGAAACACACGAGCGTTTCCCCGGCCGCCAACGGCCACGCCCCCGCCGCATCCATGGTCAAAACCGAGACCATCACCGGCGCCGAAGCCGTCATCCGCTGTCTGCTTGCCGAAGGAGTGGATACCATCTTCGGCTATCCGGGCGGGGCCATCATGCCGGTGTACGACAGCCTGTACGACTACCGCGACCGCATCCGCCACATCCTGCCGCGCCATGAGCAGGGCGCCATCCACGCCGCCGAAGGCTATGCGCGCGTGACGCGGCGCACGGGCGTGTGCATGGTCACCTCGGGCCCCGGCGCCATGAACCTGATGACGGGCCTGGCCGACGCACTGCTCGACTCGACGCCCCTCGTCTGCATCACCGGCCAGGTGTTCGAGCACCTGCTGGGCAGCGACGCCTTCCAGGAAACCGACGTACTGGGCTGCACCATGCCCGTCACCAAGTGGAACTACCAGATCACGCGCGCCGAAGAGATTCCCGAAGTTTTTGCGAAAGCATTCTACATCGCCAACACCGGCCGCCCCGGTCCCGTCGTCATCGACATCGCCAAAAACGCACAGATCGAAACGCTGAAGTGGCGCTACAGAGCGCGCCCGCGCATCCGCAGCTATGCACCCAAACCAAAACCCGAGGCCGCAGCGCTGCAACAGGCCGCCGACCTGCTCAACCAGGCCCGAAAGCCGTTCATCGTGGCGGGGCACGGCATCCAGATTGCAGGGGCGCAGGAGCTGTTCCGCGCTTTTGTCGAAAAGACGGGCATCCCCGTGGGCTTCACGCTGCACGGCCTGTCCACCCTGCCCACCGACCACCCGCTCAACATGGGCATGCTGGGCATGCACGGCCACTACGCGCCCAACGTCAAGACCAACGAATGCGACGTGCTGCTGGCCGTCGGCATGCGCTTCGACGACCGCGTGACGGGCAAGCTGGACCGGTATGCACCCCAGGCCCGCGTCATCCACATCGAGATTGACAAATCGGAAATCAACAAGAACGTCAAGGCCGACGTGGCCATCCACGCCGACGCGCGCGACGCCCTGCAGGCGCTCATGCCCCTCGTCGAGCCGCGCCGCCACGACGCCTGGGTGGCCTCGTTTGAAGAGTTGGCGGAAGTCGAACGGCGCAAGGTCATCGAACCGGCCATGCAACCCACCGCCGACGGCAGGATGAAAATGCCGATGGTCATCGCCGAGGTGTCGCGTCAGACACAGGGCCAGGCCATCATCGCCACCGACGTGGGCCAGCACCAGATGATGGCCGCCCGCTATTACGAATTTGCCGGCACCAATCAAATGGTCACCTCCGGCGGTGCCGGCACCATGGGCTTCGGTCTGCCTGCCGCATTTGGCGCCAAGCTGGCCAACCCCGACCGCCACGTGGTGGCCTTCATCGGCGACGGCGGCTTCCAGATGACGCTGCAGGAGCTGGGCATGCTGGCCCAGTGGCACGTGGGCGTCAAGATCGTGCTGCTCGACAACAACTACCTCGGCATGGTGCGCCAGTGGCAGCAGCTCTTCTTCGACCGCCGCTATTCGGAAGTCGAACTGCAGAATCCCGATTTCGTCACCATCGCCCGCGGCTTCGGCGTGCCGGGCCGCAGCATCCACCGGCCCGACGAGCTCGAAGCAGCCGTGGCCGAAATGCTCGCACACGACGGGCCCTGGCTGCTGCACGTCGCGGTGGAAAAGGAAGAGAACGTCTTCCCCATGGTGCCCGCCGGCGCCGCTGTTGATGAAATCCGGCTCGAGTGACGCCGGAAGCCTGTTTTTTTCGGCTTTCGCCAAAAAAAATGATCCAACCCGGAAGAGTCATGGACAAGGAATACACCATAACCGTCTTTACCGAAAACCACGCGGGTCTGCTGTCGCGCGTGGTGTCGGTCTTCACGCGCAGGCACATCAACATCGAGAGTCTGACTACCTCGGCGTCCTCGATCCCGGGCATCCACCGCTTCACTATCGTGGTGCGCGTGCCCGACACCATGATCGGCAAGCTGGTGAGCCAGCTCGACAAGCAGGTCGAGGTGCTCAAGGCCTTTGCCTACCAAAACGACGAAATCGTGCACCAGGAACTGGCCCTCTACAAGGTGCCCACCGAAGCGTTCAACGACGGCACGCGCGTCGAAAAGCTCATCCGCAGCCACAACGCGCGCATTCTCGAAATCGAACCCGAGTACATCGTCATCGAAAAAACGGGCCACCCCGAAGAAATCGAGGCGTTGCTGCAGGAGCTGCGCCACATCGGCATCTACGAGTTCGTGCGCTCGGGACGCGTGGCCATCGTGCGGCCCATGGAGCGCCTCAACAACTACCTCAAGGAAATGGAAGCACTGGGAGAAGGATAGCCCCCTCTTTTGAGATGGAGTGATGGAGTGATGGAGAGAGGAGAGAGGAGAGATTGAGGTAGGGACGCACGGCAGTGCGTCCGTCTGACACGGCAGTGCGTCCAGCGGCAATGTAACGACGCACGGCAGTAGGGACGCACGACAGTGCGTCCGTCTGACACGGCAGTGCGTCAGACGGTCCGAGAATTTTTGACGATGGATATTGAGGAGTGTACCGATTCCACCGATTTCACCAATTCAACCATTTTTCAAAAGACTCATAATCAAAAACCACGGATAAAAATGGCAAAACTGAATTTCGGAGGCGTATGGGAAGAGGTCGTCACGCGCGACGAGTTCCCCCTCGAAAAGGCAAAGGAAATCCTGGCCGGTGAAACGCTGGCCGTCATCGGCTACGGCGTGCAGGGCCCCGGACAGGCGCTCAACCTGCGCGACAACGGCTTCAACGTGATCGTCGGCCAGCGCAGCCCCAGCAAGAGCTGGGACAAGGCCGTAGCCGACGGCTGGGTGCCCGGCCAGACGCTCTTCAGCATCGAAGAGGCGGCCGAGCGCGGCACCATCATCCTGTACCTGCTTTCCGATGCCGCACAAATCGCACAGTGGCCCACCATCAAGAAGCACCTCACGCCCGGCAAAGGCCTGTATTTCTCGCACGGCTTCGGCGTGACCTATCACGACCGCACGGGCATCGTGCCGCCCGAGGGAGTGGATGTCTTTCTCGTGGCGCCCAAGGGGTCGGGCACCAGCCTGCGCCGCATGTTCCTTGCCGGCCGCGGCCTCAACTCGAGCTATGCCGTCTATCAGGACACCACCGGCCGGGCCCGCGAGCGCGCCATCGCCGTAGGCATCGGCATCGGCTCGGGCTACCTGTTCGAGACGACTTTCCAGAAGGAGGTGTACAGCGACCTGACAGGCGAGCGCGGCACGCTCATGGGCGCCATTGCCGGCCTGTTCGAGGCGCAGTACCAGGTTTTGCGCAAGCACGGCCATTCGCCCAGTGAGGCCTTCAACGAGACGGTAGAAGAGCTGACCCAGAGCCTCATGCCGCTGGTGGCCGAAAACGGCATGGACTGGATGTACGCCAACTGCTCGACCACGGCACAGCGCGGCGCACTCGACTGGAAAGACCGCTTCCGCGATGCCGTGCTGCCGGTGTTCGAAGAGCTGTACGCCAAAGTGGCCTCGGGCGAGGAAGCCCAGCGCGCCATTGACGCCAACAGCCAGCCCGACTACCGCGAAAAGCTGGCCGAAGAGCTGCGCGCCATCCGCGAAAGCGAGCTGTGGCAGGCCGGCGCCACCGTGCGCAGCCTGCGCCCCGAGCGCCAGCAACAACCCGAGTCGGTCGAATAACCCGCCATGACCAACAAAACGGAAACGGCAACACCCGCTGTCCGCCTCGAAGCGGTGTACCAGGCACGCACGCGGCTGCAGGGAGTGGCCTTGCACACGCCCCTGCAGCCACAGCCGCACCTTTCGGAAAAACACGGGTGTGCGGTGTGGCTCAAGCGCGAAGACCTGCAGCCCGTGCGTTCCTACAAAATTCGCGGCGCGTACAACCGCATGGCTACGCTCACGCCCGAGCAGCAAGCCTTGGGCGTCGTTTGCGCAAGCGCAGGCAACCACGCCCAGGGCGTGGCCTGGGCATGCCGCCATCTGGGCATCAAAGGCAAGATTTTCATGCCTGCCGTCACGCCCAACCAGAAGGTGGGCAAGGTGCGCCTTTTCGGCAAAGAGCAGGTCGAAGTCGTCCTCATCGGCGACACCTTCGACGACGCCTACCACGAGGCCCTGACCTGCGCCAAAAACGAAGGGCTGGCCTTCATCCATCCCTTCGACGACCTGCGCGTCATCGAAGGGCAGGCCACCATCGGCCTCGAGATCCTCGACGACTGTGCGGGACAGCCGCCCGACCTGCTGTTGCTGCCCGTAGGCGGCGGCGGACTGGCGGCAGGCGTCTCGTCCGTGTTCCGGCAGCTCCATCCCGAAACGACCATCATCGGCGTCGAACCGGCAGGTGCCCCTGCCATGTGCGAGTCCCTGAAGCAGGGGCGCCTCGTCTCGCTGCCGCAAATAGATCCCTTCGTCGATGGCGCGGCCGTGCGCCAGGTCGGACGACACACCTATCAAATCTGCAGGCGAACCCTCCACGAGGTAATCACCGTGCCCGAGGGCCTCGTCTGTTCCGTCATCCTCGATCTGTACAACGAAGAAGGCATCGTCGTCGAACCCGCCGGCGCGCTGACTCTGGCCGCTCTGCGCCTGCTGGCCCCCGACTGGCAGGGCAAAAAAGTGGTCTGCCTGATCAGCGGCAGCAACAACGACATCACCCGCACCGAAGAGATCAAGGAGCGGGCGCTCCTCTACGAAGGGCTCAAACATTACTTCCTCATCAGTTTCCCGCAACGGGCCGGCGCCCTCCGCGACTTCCTCAACAACGTCCTTGGGCCCGACGACGACATCACCCGATTCGAGTACACCAAAAAAAACAACCGCGAACGCGGCCCCGCCCTCGTCGGCATCGAGCTGAAACACCCCCAGGACTACGACGCGCTCATCGAGCGCATGGAACGGCACGGCATCAGCTACCAGACACTCAACGACAACCCCATGCTTTTCGAAATGCTGGTTTGAAGCTGGAAGATTTGAGGATCGAGCGCACTGAAAAAAGTCCGGAAGATCGTTCAGTTACACAGAGCATCCACCGAGCACACACTGAGTTTCAAAGAGTTGCAAAAACTGCGCGCAAACTGCGTCCATCTGCGGCTGAAAGCTGCGGTTTTTGGCTGAGCAATCGAGGAACCGAGGATTTGACAAGAAATTGGTGATCAACAAGAAAAACGCCAAACGCCAAACCCTCAACCAGCAAAAAAGGCAGTCCGGCACCACGGCCGAACTGCCCTTACCCGACTATGTAATGACTCTGATGCGTTGGCCGCCGCGAATGGCGTGCCGCATCCGGTCGTTTATGCGATGTAGAGTCCACCCGGCGTTTTGCCCGGCTCACTCGTTTCGGCGATGACCTCCTCTTCGTAGAGGAAGCGCACTTTGGCCTTGACGGGATTGCCCACGCCCACCAAGGCTGAGGGCTTGAGGTCTTTCTCACACAGTGCCTTGCACACCTGCACCAGCTCGTCAGTTTTCGGCATGATGCCCGGATGGATGTGATAGTCAATGGTGCCGCCGAAGAAGCCCGACTGGGCCACGTGGTTGAGGATGCCCTGGTAGGTCTGCACGACGGTGGTGGCGAAGCGCTCGTAAGAGTCGAAGCCGATGGCGACCAGCACGTTGCCGTTTTCCTTGTGCTGGCCGATCTGCAGGAACGAGCCGTCGTCGCTCTGTTGCTGGCCTTCGTTTTCGTCCATGACAGCAATAGCCACGATCTCGCCATCTTCCAGCATGAACAGCGAGGTGGTGATGGGTTCACTCTCGCCCGACTGGTACATCTCGAGGGCGATATGGCCGAGCCGTTCGATCTGTTCCTGCTGATCGGCATCCACGGCGAGCAGGAAGCCCTGCATGGGAATGGCCACGACGATGGAAGCGGCCCCCAGCTTTTCCTGAACCTGTTTCATGAAGCCCGGCTCGAGGATGGTCTCGGCGGTGAGCGGGTGATTCTGCACGAAAGCAATCTTGAACCCTTCCACCTCTTCGACGCCGATGTCGAGATTCAGCTCGCGCAGAGCGGCGAGACTTTCTTCCTCGTATCTGGGCAAGAGCACCTTGAGCTCTTCTTCGCTCTGCGCTTCCAGAATGTGTACGTCTTCACCTTCCAGCTTGCCATAGGCTACCACCGGGCTTTGCGGGTGGTCGGCGAGCTGCTGGCGGAAAATGAGGGGATGGTTGGCTGCCCAGCCGGCTGGCCTGAGAATGGGAATGATGGACATGAGTAAAGTAAAAATTGATGAAAAAATGGAATTCCGAACCAATTCGAAGTAGTACGATGTCGGAATACAGTTACAACAGTTGGTGCAGATGAGGGTTGTCTTGCTTTCGCAAAAAGAAGGAAAATCTGCGAGTTAATGTCCATGCCGGGCCACTTTTTGCGAAAGCAGCGAGACAATTTCATCGGCCACGCGACGGGCCACGCCCGGCTGTCCGAGCTTTTTGCGCAAAGCGGCATATCCGGATTGCACTTGCGCCAGGCGCTCGGGATCGAACAACTGATCCAGCTCGGCGGCCGTGCGCGCCGCGTTGAAGTCGTCCTGGATCAGCTCGGTCACCAGCGCCTCACCCATGATCAGGTTGACCAGCGAGATGTAAGGCACCTTGATCAGTCGCCGGGCAATGAGGTAGGAAAGATAGTTGCCGCGGTAGCACACCACCTGCGGTACGCCGAACATGGCCGTTTCGAGCGTGGCCGTGCCCGAGGTGACCAGCGCCGCATCAGCTACCGACAGCAGCGGCCACGTCTGGTTGTGCACCAGATGCAGGTTGTCGCTCCGGGCACGCGCAAAGAATGGCGAGTAGCACTCGGGATCCATGGAAGGAGCGCCCGCAATGACGAACTGTCGGTGGGGCTGGCGCTGCGCCACCTCCAGCATCACGCCGAGGGCACGCCTGATTTCCTGCTTTCGGCTCCCCGGCAGCAGGGCCACGATGGGTGTATCGGTGTCCAGGCCATGCCTTTCGGCAAATGCCGCCCGGTCGGGTGCTTGCCCTTCCAGGAAATCGGTCACTTCGTCCACGAGGGGATGCCCGAAATACGACACCTCGATGCCATGACGCGCGTAAAACGCCTGCTCGAAAGGCAGGATCACGAACATGCGATCGACCGACCGACGGATGGTCGCTACCCTGCCCTCCTTCCAGGCCCACACTTGCGGACTGATGTAGTAGAATACCTTGATGCCGCGGGCTCTGGCCCACTGCGCCATGCGCAGATTGAAGCCCGGATAGTCGATGAGGATGAGCGCATCGGGCCGAAAGGCGAGGATGTCGCGCTTGCATTTGGCCATGAGCCTCAGGATGGTCGGCAGGTTGCGCACCACCTCGACGAAGCCCATGAAGGCCGTGTCGCGGTAGTGCACGTCGAGCTGCATGCCCTCGCGCGCCATCAGGTCGCCGCCCCAGCCGCGCACCCTGGCATCGGGATCGGCCTGGTGCAATCCGCGCACCAGCCACGAGCCGTGCAGGTCGCCAGAGGCCTCTCCTGCTATGATGTAGTATTTCATGCTTCAATGATTGGAAGTCAGCTCAACCGCCGAGGAGACTCAGAGCAGCTTGCGGCCGTACACCCACATCCACAGCACGATGAAGACGAAAGTGGGAAAAACCACTCCGCGCATGGCCTGCCACATGCGTCGCTTCTGAAAGCGCTGCAACAGGATGGCATTCGACGCCAGCGCCACGAGTGCGATGGTGCGCGCCCTGAAATTTTCCGAAAGGGGGATGCCGGACGTCCATCCGGCCGCATCGAAGGCGGCAAAGAGGCCGTGCAACAACAGGAACACGACCACAGGCAGCGCGATGCCTGCAGTCATTCCATAGCCGATCGTGTTGCGTGCAGTCATTGGTTGGCAGGTGTGTGAACAATGCTTTTTTCCATGGCCTTGAGTGCGGGGATGGCCGCATGGACCGTCAGGTCGTGGCCCGAAGGCACCACCGACACGTAACCACGCATCAGGGCTCCCACGTCGGTGTCTTCGCCGTCGTCATTGCACTCGAAGCGCCCCGTGAGCCAGTAGTACGGCTCGCCCCGCGGGTCGCGCGCCTCCATGAAGTCTTCCACCCATCGCCCCTCGGCCTGGCGGCACACGCGCAGCCCCTTGATCTGCGACAGCGGCAGTTTGGGCACGTTGACGTTGAGCAGCTTGCAGCCGTCGAGGCCGTGGGCCAGCACCCACTCGACGATGCGCGCTGCATAATGGCGGGCCGCCGTGAAGTCGGCATCCCAGCCATAGTCGAGCAAGCTGAAGCCAACGGACGGAATGCCCTCGAGCGAGGCTTCCATGGCGGCCGAGAGCGTGCCCGAGTAGAGGATGTTGATCGAGGCGTTGGAGCCGTGGTTGATGCCCGACAGGCAGAGGTCGGGCACGCGATCCTTCAGCACCACGTGGCGCGCCAGCTTGACGCAGTCCACGGGTGTGCCCGAACATTCCCAGGCATCGAAGTCCTCGAACACTTCCACCTTGTTGAGGCGCAGCGGTTCGGCAATGGTGATGGCATGGCCTTGCGCCGATTGGGGCGAGTCGGGTGCCACCACGACAACCTCACCAAACGCGCGGGCCACTTCCACCAGGGCACGCAGGCCGGGGGCAGCGATGCCGTCGTCGTTGGTGACCAGAATGAGCGGTTTTTTCATTTGCTTTCGGGTTGGAAGGCCAAAGATACGGCGATGCCCCGACGATGGGGTTGCAGGTCCGGCTTCGCTGCGTGTTTGACCAGACGCGAGCGGACAATTGACGCTGCGCTTACAGAAGCCCGGAAGCCAGGCCGTAGTTTCGCGGCATGAATCACACAAAACGCACGCAACGCGGCCCTGTCGGCGTGCTGCTCGTCAATCTCGGCACACCCGATGAGCCCGGGCGCGGTGCCGTGTACCGCTACCTTCGGCAGTTCCTTTCCGACCGGCGCGTCATTGACGTGCCCTTTGTACGCCACGTCATCATGCCGCTGTTCGTGGTTCCCTTCCGCGCAGGCGAGAGTGCCAAAGCCTATCGCAAGCTGTGGACCGCAGCCGGCTCACCGCTCAAGGTGTACGGCGAAGCACTGGCCCGAGGCGTGCAGGAACGCCTCGGCAATGACTTCGTCGTCGAACTGGCCATGCGCTACCAGCAGCCATCCATTGCATCTGCCATTGACCGCCTGCTCGCCGCCCGCATCCGCCACCTCGTGGTGTTGCCGCTCTTTCCCCAATATGCCGCCAGCACCACGGCCAGCATCCAGGCCGAAGTGATGCGCGTACTCGAAACCAAATGGTACATCCCGCCCCTCACCATCGCCGACAGCTTCTTTGACGATCCCGACTTTCTGGCACTGTTCGCCAAAAAAGGGCGCCGGTTCGATCCGGAGCGCTACGACCACGTGCTGTTCAGCTATCACGGCTTGCCCGAACGCCACCTGACCAAAGCACCGGGTGGCGAAAGCTGCCTCAAAGGCGACTGCTGCGCCCGCATCCATCCGGGCAACCAGTACTGCTACCGCGCGCAATGCGCCGCCACCACGCGCGGCATCGCCTCTCTGCTGAACCTCACGCCCGACCGCTATACCATGTGTTTCCAATCGCGTCTGGGGCGCGATCCCTGGCTGCAACCCTACACCGAAGACACGGTGCGCCAACTGGCGGCCCAGGGTGCGCGAAGGGTGCTCGTCTTCTGTCCCGCTTTCGTGAGCGACTGCCTGGAAACGACCATCGAGATTGGCGAAGAGTACGCCGAAGTATTCAGAGAGGCCGGAGGCCAGCAGCTCGACCTGGTACCTTCGCTCAACGACGATCCGGAATGGATCGACCTGGTGAGCCGAATGGTGCACCAATGGCTGCCACCAGCCAGATCGTGAGGCAAGAATTTTCCCTTTTTTCTGATTGAAAATGAAACTCGTGGGTGCCAGAAGGCGTTGTTGTCCCTGAAAAAATCACAGCCAGGTCTTGCAAATCCTGAGAACCGCCTTATCTTTGCATCGCCTTTGAAAAAAGGGGGTCACCCAAACGAAATTTCAAGGCTGAACACAGGTCGACTCCGTAGCTCAGCTGGTTAGAGCACTTGACTTTTAATCAAGGGGTCCTGGGTTCGAATCCCAGCGGAGTCACAAATGCGAAAGCCGCGTTCGTGATCGAGCGCGGCTTTTTTTCTTATCCGCCTTTCGGCAAATGACGCCCTTGCCCGGTGCAAGGCAGGTGCGGCTACCACCTTACATGAACCTGCTGAGAAACTTGATGATGCGATTGACGTTGTAGCGAGCGTAAAGCGCCAGCGCCTTGTCGGCGCTTGCTTTGCCTTCCTCTGCGCGATCGGCCGCTGCCGCCGCCTCGTTGATATTGGCCGAAATGGCGGAAATGAGCAGGATGCGGCTCTCGGGATAAGGGATGCCGTACTTGCGGGCATACACCAGCAGGAAGCGGCAGATCTGCACGGCCATCTGGTTGAGGTCCTCCTTGCGAAACTCATCGCGCACCAAAGCGCACGACCGCAAGAACGTGCGATAGTATTCGCGCAGACAGCGATTGGTCAGCTTGACGGCCAACGTGTAGCGCCCCGCCAGAATGGCGCCGTCGATGCGCCGAAGGTATCGGTTTACTTTTTCGATTTGCTTTTCCCGCTCGGGCAGATCGGGCAGCCACTCTCCCCTGCCCTCGAGCATCATGCGCAGGTCGAACGTCTCGACCGGAAAGGCAAACTGGAGGTCTTCGCACACCTGGGCCACCACCTTTTTCAGGTCTTCTTCGGGCAGATCGAGCAGCAGGTGATACACGGCATTTGCGGTAAGCTGCTCACCAGGCCGGGGCACCCATACACTCGAGTCGAACAGCTCGGGACGCGTCAGGCGAACGAGCGCATACAGGTTGCGCAGCGACCAGTTGGTCTCCGGCTTCCGCTCGGCTTTGCCAACCAGCTCAACCAGCTTTTCCGCAAGACGTGGCCCGTTGATTTCCATGCAGTTGAAAATTTTCACAAAGGTACGAACAGCCCATGGACAAATGAACGGTCGTTCATTTTTTTTTAACGCCCGAACAGGCCTTTTCGCTGCGAACGATGGGCACAATCAGGCCGTTTTTCGTACGCTGTTGTGTGCATACCGACAAATGCCGACGACACTCAAATTTCGACGCGGTGGCAGCGGCGCAGCAGGTCGGCATACAGGCTCTGTGCGCAGAGGATCTCTTCGGCACCGACGACGATCATCTGCTCGCGAGCACGCGTCACGGCCACATTGAGCTTGCGATCGACACCCTCGTCATTGAGGTGCATGAGCATCTCGAGCTGCTGCAGCGAGTTGGTGCACAGTGAGAGGATGATGATGTCGCGGGCGCCCCCCTGATAGCGCTCCACGGTGTCGATGGTCCAGCGATCGGGGTCAAGCCCCCTGTTGCTCAACACGCTGCGTATGGCGGCGATCTGGGCGCGGTAGGGCGTGATGACACCCAGGCTCGGCATGGCCGCTTCGCTGCCGTACATATCCTTGAGCGTGCGGATGATGCGCCCCACGGCCCGGGCTTCTGCCTCATTCTGCTTGCTGTTGCCGAATTCGGCGGGCTCGGTGGGGATGAACAGGAGGCGGTGGGTGGCAAGCGCCACAGCGAGGGGATCGTCCTTTTGCGGCAACGGCCGCTCAAGGGGACAAACCTGGCGCGCATGTCCGGGCACGCCTTCAGGCAGCAACTGCAGGTTGCCCTCATAGAAGGCCTCGTTGGCGAAAGCCATCAGCTCGGCATGCATGCGTCCCTGGTGGGTGAGTTTTGCGAAAGCATGACGCTGCCCCTTTTGCTGGTAAAGCACGAACAGCCGCTCAAAAAGCGAATTGCCCAGGTCTTTCAAGCCTATGTGCAAGAGCCGCCCATCCTGCACCCTGGTGAGGTGGCCGGGCTGGCCGACCACCGCCGGCAATTGCTTGTGATCGCCGATGAGCATGACGCGCTCGAAGCGCGGCAGCAGACCGGCCAGCATGGGTTCGGTGAGCTGCGAGGCCTCGTCGATGATGACGCGCTGGAACTGCTTCAGCTCGAACAGCTCGGGGCGGTTCATCATCGTGGACACCGTGCTCACGATGATGCGGCGCTCCTGCAACAGTTGCACCAGCTCGGCGCGCGTGCCGAGAGTCTTGAGGCGCTCGGAAAGCAACTGGCCGTGAAACTTCGGGTCAGTGGCATATTTCGACCCTACGCGCAGGTAACAATCCTCGATCGCCTTGCCTTCGGGCAGCCATTCCGGCCCGATCTGGTGGATCGCCGTGCAGATCTCATCGACCGCCCGATTGGTGTAGGCCAGCAACATGAAGTGCTCGTCGGTATGGCGCAGCAGCCAGGCCACCCATGCATGCAGCATCTTGCTCGTCTTGCCGGTGCCGGGCGGCCCCCACAGCAGGAACACTTCGCCGGCCTCGAGGCCCTGGCGAAACACCTCTTGCTGCTCGCGGGTCAGGCCTTCCGGCGGCTGGATGTCGCCTGCCGGATCGCCCTTGCGCGGAGCACGCCGTCCCAGCCAGAGTGCCCGCTTGTCCTTGTCCGCTTCCGCAAATGCAAAAAGGCTGCGATACAGCGAAATGAACGAGCTGTCGAGCAGGTCGGGCTCGAGGTTCCAGCGCGCGAACTGATCGAAGAATTCGGCATTGCTCTGGCGGGCCCGCAATCGCACCTTCACCACGTCGGAACCGGACTCCAGTACCGTGCACTTGAACAACTGATTGGACAGTGGATGGCTGTCGGGGCCCGCAATCGGGTACAGCACGGCGATGTCGCCCTTTCGGAAATTGCTCAGCTCGCAGGTGTCTTCAGTTTTTCGGAATGTCAGGACAGGCTCGTCCTGGTGCACCCGATTCTCGACAATCTCCAGGTCGTTCAGAATTTCGAATCGCTCCTGCTTTTCGCGCAGCGAGGAGAGCCACAGGCTGGCCTGGCCACTGCGCATGCCCGCCCCATCGGCGCCCATTTTGGCATAGCGGTGCTCGCGCGCGATGAAACTCACGTAGGCCGCAAACCAGCGCTGCTCGATGGGGTCGAGCTGCTCGAGGGCTCTGGAAAAGCGCGTCAGGTCATTGCGCTGAAAACCGCTGAGGTTGGGGAAGCGATCGGGATGCAGTTTCAGCAGCAGTTGCCACAGGCGCTTGAAGTCCTCTTCCCTCTGGTGGGGACGGGGCCGGCTCAGCTCGCGCTCGAGCCGGATGAGGCGGTTGCGTACCTGCAAGGCATCGTACTGGTGCGTCTCGATGCGCGGGGCGTAGCGCAGGGCCTGATCGTCGAGGCGCGAGTAGAGGATGTAGTTGCGCGGATTGCCGGCACTGCCAAAGGCCGACCTGACGAGCAGGTCGTACAGCAGCGTCTGGGTAAAGTGATTGGTATTGAGGCCGTAGGCGTTCGGCCGAAACAGACCGCCACTTTTCAATTCGATGATGGCCGTCTGGTCGTCGGAAGGGCGATACAGCAGGTCGAGGCGGCCCTGCAACCCATAGATGTGGGAGAAGAAGGTGGGCTCGAGGTAGGCCTTCGCCGGCTCGATGCCGTGGTCCGACTCGGGCAATTCCTTCAGGACGTTTTGCAGGTTCAGGAAGTGCGCACCGGCCCTGGTCAGCAATTTTCTAAGTTCTTGATCGCTCATTTTTGCGAAAGCAAAAGGGTTGAGCAGGAAGAACCCGCGCATGAACTCCTTGTTCCACTCCAGGCTCTGATCAACCACCAGCTCGTCGAGCATATGGTTGGCCAGGGTACCGAGGATCAGCGCCTCGGAAGTGGATCGGGGCAGGAAACGCCGCACGAGGTGCAACTCGGGCACTACCCCATCGGGCAAAAAGCACTCGGCTACGGCCGTCACGTCGATGAGGAAATCGGGTTCGAGCACGATGAGGCGTGGGCGCCATACCTCGTCTTCATCTACTACGTCGAGCAGATGGACCACCACGGGAAACCCGAAGCTGCGTTCGATATCGCGTTGGACTGCCTCGAAGTAGTCTTCATATCGGGCACGCGGCCCCACCCTGACGGTCCGGCCCTCTTCATCAATGCCTTGCAAATACCCTTCGCTCACCCTCATCAGCACGAGCCGCGTCCACTCGGCCACGTGCTCGGCGGTGCGGTGCGGCACACTTCGGCTGGCCGGCGGCAACTGCTGGTCGAGCGGGGCGGGCACGGGCAATCCGCTCAGATGAGCCACGGCCTCGGCAAAGGCACGTGCGCTTTCCTGCCATTCCTCCTCGCTCCAATGGCGTTTCTGTCCCCGTTCGTAGTGTTCCACCTTTCGCCGGAAGCGCTGCACGGCATACTGCAGCCATTCCGGCGTCTCCGTAGCCTGAAAGGCAAAAGCGATCCGCGAAAAAAGCGTGTAGAAATGCAGGCCCGAATCCTCGGTCATGGCCACGAAGAATCGCCGCATCAGGTCGGCAAGCAGCTCGATGCGCGATGCCACCGGCAGGTCTTCGGCGACCAGCCTGGTCAGTTTGGCAAAGAAATACCGACCGGTCAGCTCGGCTTTTTGCGGGTTCACCTCTGCAGTTCAATTTTTTTTTGGCGAAAGCCGGAATATGTACCCGACGCTTTTTGACAATGGTCAATGGTCAATGGACTATAGACTTTTTGATCGAGGAACCGAGGAATGAGCCTGCTGAAAAAAGTCGGAAAATCATTCAGCTATACAGAGCATCCCCTGAGAATGCACTGAGTTTCACAGAGTTGCAAAACCAAACTCTGAACCATAAACTTTCCAGGCTGCCAACTTCAGATACCTGCACGCTACTTTTTTCAGTAGCATCAGGCCTCTTCGCCTCGCAAGATCTGGCGCGAGATGACGAGCTTCTGGATCTCGGACGTGCCTTCGCCGATGGTACAGAGTTTGGCGTCGCGGTAATACTTTTCCACCGGGAACTCCTTGATGTAGCCGTAACCCCCAAAAATCTGCACGGCTTCGTTGGCCACCTGAACGGCTGTTTCGGAAGCGTAGAGCTTGGCCATGGCCGAGATGGTGGTCGTGCGCATGCCGGCATCTTTCCTGGCTCCGGCTTTGCGGGTGAGCAGCTCGGCAGCCTGAATCCTGGTGGCCATGTCGGCCAGCTTGAACGAGATGGCCTGGAAGTTGGCGATGGGCTGACCGAACTGGTGGCGCTCTTTCGAGTAAGCTACGGCAGCCTCGTAAGCGCCCTTGGCGATACCTACGGCCAGGGCAGCGATCGAGATGCGGCCGCCATCGAGGATCTTCATGGCCTGGATGAAGCCATCGCCCACCTCACCCAGCACCTGGCTCTTGTGGATGCGGCAGTTGTCGAAAATCATCTCGGCCGTTTCCGAAGCACGCATGCCCAGCTTGTTCTCTTTCTTGCCCGCCATGAAGCCCGGCGTGCCCCGCTCCACGACAAAGGCCGTCATGCCGTGCTTGTCGAGCAGCTCGCCCGTGCGGGCAATGACCACGGCCACGTGGCCCGACTTGCCGTGTGTGATGAAGTTCTTGGTGCCATTGAGCACGTAGTAGTCGCCATCTTCCACGGCCACGCACTGCATGCGCGCCGCATCGCTGCCCGTGTTGGGTTCGGTAAGTCCCCATGCGCCGATCCACTCGCCCGATGCCAATTTGGGCAGATAGCGCTGTTTCTGCTCCTCGTTGCCGAACTGAAGAATATGATTGGTACACAGCGAGTTGTGTGCCGCCACCGACAGACCGATCGAGCCGCAGACTCGGGCAATCTCCTCGATGATGGTGATGTATTCCTGGTAGCCCAGCCCCGCGCCGCCATATTGCTCGGGCACGAGCACGCCCATGAAGCCGTACTCACCCATGCGGTGAAACAGATCAATGGGGAAATGCTGGGTTTCGTCCCATTCCATGACGTGTGGGCGGATATACTTTTCTGCAAAATCGCGCGCACTGTCGCGAATCATCGCGAGATTGTCCAACTGCTCGGTAGTAATCATTGCACTTGTTTTGTTGGCATAAAATTCAGGAAGCGGCGTGAAGATAGGCCTCCATCGGCATGGATTGCAAACGGCAGGTCTTCGCGACGCCTGACAAAGCAAACCCGGCCGGCGGCGCTTACCAGCCCAGCAGGCGGCGCAAGCGTGCATGCACCTCGGTATTGTCCATGATGCCGCCGAAGGCCGCAGCCCCCGGTCCCCACGCCAGCAGGGGCACCATCGTGGCGGTGTGGCTGTTGGTCGAGAAAGCTTCGACGAGGTGCCCCATGCGCGAAGGAGGAGGGATGGACATGCCGCCCGTCTCGTGATCGGCCGTGACCAGCACCAGGGTATGGCCGTCCGCTTCCGCAAAATCGAGGGCGGCCCCGATGGCCTGGTCCAGATCCTCTATTTCCCTGACGGTGAAATGCAGGTCGTTGGCATGGCCGCCCCAGTCGATCTGCGATCCCTCTATCATCAGGACAAAACCCTGCCCGCCCGCACATGTGGAAAGAAAGCGGGCGCCGAGGGTCGTAGCGCGTGCCAGCCAATTGCGCCCCGTTTCGGCGGCACTCGGATGGTTCCATGCTGCGAACCACGCAAAGCGACTGGCCCTGCGCATCTGCGACCACGACAAGGGCCCGTCTTTGAAGGTCCGTACTTTCATGCCCTGCCACCGCAAGCTGTCCTTGAGGTCGGCCCCGTCTTCGCGCTCGACGAAATACTTCAGCCCTCCCCCCACGAGGTAATCAACCCCCGAATGGACGATATCGGCAGCGATGTGGAAGTAGCGCGTGCGATGAGCTTCATGCGCCAGGAAGGCGGCCGGAGTAGCATGCGTCACCGCAGAGGTCACCACCACGCCCGTACACCCTCCGCGCGCCTCCATCTCTTCGAAAAGAGACCGACAGGGGCGGCCCAGCGAGTCCACCCCCACGGCGTGATTGTAGGTCTTGCAGCCACAGGCAAAAGCGGTGGCGCCCGCCGCCGAATCGGTGATCAGGTTGTCGGCCGAATGGGTTTTGACCAGCCCCACTACCTGCATGCGCTCGAAATGCATGGGCTTGCGCCTGCTGAAACGCGCTGCCGTCAACTGGGTCAGGCCCATGCCAT
This sequence comes from Saprospiraceae bacterium, assembly GCA_015490175.1. Lineage (GTDB taxonomy): Bacteria > Bacteroidota > Bacteroidia > Chitinophagales > Saprospiraceae > WFYJ01. The sequence goes on from WFYJ01000052.1 coordinate 23,265, forward strand.
CGCCAATGATGAGGATGACATTGCGCGGCCGCTCGGCAGCCCGCCCTCCAGGCACGGGCCAGACGAAAGCCACGCCACATCCCCATATGGCCAGCGCAAGGAAGTAAAGATTTCTTTGCAAAAAATCACTCATGAGCCGTCAACTGTTGAAGCAACCCGGTGTTTCCGTTCGTTGTCCCTGAATTGGTGGTGTCCTTAAATAGATGATCGCGCATCCCTGAAATGGACCGGCTGCAAAAAGGTGTTGCGTATAGGGTTTAAAGTTTAAGGTTTAAGGTTTAAAGTTTTTCTTGTTGACTTTCAGTTTTTTGTCAAATCCTCGGTTCCTCAGCTATTGAAACCGCAGCCTTCGGCCGCAGAAAGTGCAGTCTGAAATCAGTTAATCGGGGACACTACCTCTGAATTGAACCTGTTGGATACAACGGCCGGCCTGTTGAAGCCCGAAAACGATGCATTCATCGAACAATTGTCGCGCGCATCGTGCACAAGGGCACAAATTTGCATCTGAAAAGCGAAATGCCATGAAAACCCGCACCGCTGCATACGCCCTGATGCTGATTCTGTGCGCAATCGCACATTCGTCGGTCGCCGCACAGGACAAGCCCAGCCTCATGGACGTGCTCCAGCACGTGGACCTGGCACGCATCGAGGTGCAGGCCGACCTGAGCCGGCTGATGAGCGACATTCAGTCAGCTGAATGGGTGCCCGCCAGCGTGGTGGTGCGTGCAGGCAGCTTCCGATACACATTCGAGGGCAGGATCCGCCTGCGCGGCCGTTTTCGGCGCATGAACTGCGATTTTCCGCCCCTCAAGCTCAAAATTCCCAAATCGCAACTGGCCGCTGCCGGCCTCGAGCCCGAGTTCAACGACTTCAAGATCGTCACCCACTGCCTCGACGACCGCTATGCCGGCAACGCACTCGTCTTGCGCGAATACCTGGTCTATCGGTTCTACAACGCCCTCACTCCCAACAGCTACCGCACCCAACTGGCACGCATGACGTGGGTGGACCAGGGCGCCGGCGGCAAGAAGATCCGCCGGTTCGGCTTCCTCATCGAAGACACTGACGAGCTGGCCGCGCGCCTGCACGGTGTGGAAGAAGAGAAGTTTGGCCTGGCCGGTTCCCGGCTTTCGCCAAACGACACCCGTCTGCTGATGCTGTTTCAGGAACTCATCGGCAATGACGACTGGGACCTGCAGATGGCCCGCAACGTCAAATTCATCTACGTGCCCGAACAAAACTGGTACGTGCCGGTGCCCTACGATTTCGACTTCGCCGAGTTCGTGGCCGCCCCCTACGCACGACCCGGTGCCAAACCCACCCACCTGAGCAGGCACCAATCGCTACAAAACGGCCTGTACCAGAGCCATGTGGCCAGATATTTGCTTGCCAACAAGCAGGTACTTGCCGAAATCATCAGCTCCAACAGATTCTTGCCCGAATCGGAGAAGGAAACGCTCTTGCTGCGGCTCATGGCGGCCTACAAGCGCCTGGAGCAAAAAGTGCTGACACCCGAGGCGCCCGAACAAAAAAAATCCGCAGCAGTTGTGGAATAATAAACTGAAAATCATCGTTGTTCCGACATCACAACCATTGACAGTTTCATACACATCCAATTTTTGGCCCGGGCAATGCCCGGGTTTTTTGTTGGTCGCTGCAAACAATCGCGCTCAGGCCCATCCTTGCTGCCGACTGTGCCGGCAAGGGAAAAAATTTCCCGATTCAATTCATTTATTTGCAGCCATGAAAAAGGGCGCATCGTCACGCAAACCGCTGTATTTCGTCGCCACGCTACCACCCTACATGGTACGCGAGGAGGTGCACGCCATGAAAAAAGAGATCGCACACACCTGGGGCCCCCGACACGCCCTCAAATCACCTCCTCACATCACGCTCGTCCCTCCATTCCGCTGGCCGGAACGCGACGAGGAGCAACTCAAGGAAGCACTGCACCGGTTTGCCTGCCACCAGCACAGCTTTCCGGTGGTGCTCGAAGACTTCGGCCGCTTCGACAAACGCGTCATCTACATCCGCATCCGGCACAATGCCGCCCTGGCTCGCCTGCACTACGACCTCTGCGCCTGGCTCGAACAAAAGGTGCACCTCCACTGCAAAGACCGGCGGCCCTTTCGCCCGCACATGACCCTGGCACATCGCGATCTGACCGAGGAGCTGTTTCCCCGAGTGTGGGAAGCATTTGCCGAAAGACGATACCAGGCGCATTACACTGCTTCTCACATTGCGCTGCTCAAGCACAACGGCAAATTCTGGGAAATCGAAGCCGAGTATCCGCTTGGATGAGGGCACGCGTACGATTTCGGAACTCCCATTTCCTGCCTTCGCTTTTACACTCACTTCACAGGCAGACGCGCTGCCGTGCGTCTCTACCTCAATCTCTCCGTCACTCCTCACTCCATCACTCTGTCACTCCCTCTCAAAATTCCCGGACCGGATTGCGCTGGGTACATGCACGCGCACCCCGCCTGCAGGCAAGTCTTTCATTTTGAAAAAAGCGCCCCTTTCAAAATGAAAGGGTCCGGAAGTTCCGGCCAGAGACACATTTTTCAACAATCCCACTCAAAACACTGTGGATCAACAACAAACAGCTTTGCCCGCTCAAAAGCCGGCACAGGCGGAACGCTATTGGTCATGGCAAAGGCAAACAAACAAATGCGTGATGTGGCAAGTGTGGTTTTTCGGCATTCTGTTCCTCCTGCTGGCCTGCGCCGGATGGGTGTTCACACTTGCCGACCGGCACGACCGCTCATCCTTTTCCTCAAATAAAAAACGAGAACCATGACCGCACTCGAGTTCAATCATTACTTCTCGGAGATGGAACACCAACTGCTTCCCTTCGCCCTGCGCATGACCAAAAATCTGGAAGACGCCCGGGATTTGCTGCAAGAGACGGCCATGCGGGCATGGTTTCACAAGGACAAGTTCGAGGCAGGCACCAACTTCAAGGCCTGGGCGACCACCATCATGCGCAACACTTTCATCAACATGTATCGCAAAAAGCGCAACCGCGCTACCAGCAGCGAGCCCTCCGACAGCCATGTGTTCATAAACGAGCGCCACGCCACCGACAACGAAGCCCACAGCCACATCATGATGGACGAGCTGGCCCGCATTGTGGACAGCATCGGCACTACCTACAGCGTGCCGTTCATGATGTTCTACCGGGGATACAAATACGAGGAAATCGCCGAGGCGCTCGACATCCCCATCGGCACGGTCAAGAGCCGCATCTTCACCGCGCGTGAGAAGTTGCGCCAGGCCATCCAGCAGCGCTTCCCCGACTTCAAGATATAGCCCACAAGCCAGTGACTATAGACACCTTCGGGTTTCTGTCGCCTCGGCGTGGCAGAAACCTTTTTTCTTTCGACCTTGCACATCCATCAAGACAGCTCCCTGTGAGGCATGCCTGAGTCGAACCGTTGGGATACGTGGTCGTCAGCCATCAATGAGCACCTGCATCAGGGTGTGGCTTTCCTGCAGCGCGTCTTCCGCGAGGTGTGGGAGGAGTTTCGCGCTCCGCTCGTGTTCGTGAAGACCAAAATCAGGCTGGCCCTGCTCATCCTCTTCGGGGCCATTGCGCTGCTGGGTGGTGTGGGTTCATGGGCGCTCAACAGCATCAGCGAGCAGGCCGTCCAGATGATGGAAGAGAATTACCAGACGATGGCCTACACGCGCGAGATGTCGATGGCCCTTACCGAGATGGTGCAGGTGGTGGCCTTGCAGCAGAGCACCTCGTCGTTTCGTCGCGTCAACCTGCGCAAGGCATTCGACCGCTTCGAGCGCTATCTGGAGCTGTTGCGCGAGCAGGTGGCCGAAGGGCAGGAACGCGAACTGCTGCTGCAGGTCGAATCGGGCTTTGCCATGCTGCGCGGCAATTTGCAGGCCTTGCAAAATACGCGCGACCTGACGCCGCAGGTCTATATCCAGTTGCTCAACCTGCAAGATCTGCTCGAATCGGTCTATCAGCTCAACGAGGCGGAAATCAAGCGCAAGTCGGCCGAAGTAAAGGCCATGGCCGACCGCGTGTCGCTGTTCATGATCATGCTCGGCCTGGTGTTTTTCATTTTCGCGCTGTTGGCCATGTACTACTTCCCGCTGTACATCACCCGACCGGTGGCCGAGCTCCACCACGGCATCGAACAGATTGCGGCCAAGAACTACAGCGAGCGGCTGGACATGCCGCAAGCCGACGAATTCGGACAGTTGGCACGGGCCTTCAACGAAATGGCCGAGCGCCTCGAGCAATACGAAAAGCTGAACTACGTGCAGTTGCTGGCCGAAAAGCGACGCATCGAAACCCTGATCAACGAAACGCGCGATGCCATCTTCGGCATGGACAATGAAGGCATCATCCTGTTCGCCAACCGCGCTGCCCTCGACCTGTTGGGCGCACAGGACGAAAACGAAGTGGTCGGGCACCATCCCTCAGCACTCCTCAATCGCTTTCCCCTTACGGAAAAAATTTTTCACGAAATCATTGAAGGCCGCCCCATCACTTCCGACATGACCCTGCCCGGCATCGCCCTCGACCAGTCGCAAACGGAGCTCTACTTCAGCAAAGACGTGCTGGTCGTGCACTCGGAAAACGACAATGGCAAGTCGCCCTTCGGCTACCTGGTAGTGATGAAGAACGTGACCGAGCTGAAAAAGCAAGACCTGGCCAAAACGCGCTTCATGGCCACCCTCTCGCACGAACTCAAAACGCCGCTATCGGCCATCGGCATCTCCTTGCGCCTGTTGCAGGATCATCGCGTCGGCCCCCTCAATGCCGAACAGGAAGAGCTGGTGCGCACCATCCATCAAAATGCCTCGCGCCTGCTGCAAATGGTCAACGAAGTGCTCGACATTTCGCGCATCGAAACGGGCAAGGAAGCCTTCGAGCCGGCCGCACATCCGCCTTGCCAACTGGCACGCCAGGCCATCGCGGAAACCCGAACCCTCGCACGCGACCGCAAGGTGCGGTTGACCCTTCAATGCGACACCCACAGCGAGGTGATGGCCGACGCCCGAAAAACAGTGGCCATCCTGACCAACCTGCTCACCAATGCCATTCGGTACTCGCCCGAAGGCGACACGGTGCACGTGCACGTCACGCGCCGCGATGGAGAAATCCTGTTTTCTGTAAAGGATAACGGCCCGGGCATCGCACCCGAAGAGCTGCCACGACTGTTCCAGCGCTACGAAAGACGCAGGGGCGACCGCACCAGAGGCACCGGCCTGGGCCTGGCCATCTCACGCGAGTTTGCCGAAGGGCAAAACGGTCGTATCGAAGTGCACAGCAGGCCCGGCGAAGGAAGCACCTTCACGCTCGTACTGCCCACAGCAGCAGAAGGGAGAGGGAGGGAGTGAGGGAGTGAGTGAGTGAGTGAGTGAGTGAGTGAGGGAGGGAGGGAGGTACCAACAGTGCCGGCGCTGCGTCAGTCTGCGGCTGAAAGCTGCAGTTTCAATGAGTGAAGAACCGAGGAACCGAAGAACCGAGGATTTGATTCGAGAGCCCGCTTCAGTTACACAGAGCGCCACTGAGTACGCACTGATTTTCACAGAGTTGCAAACCCTGAACCCTGAACCCCAAACGCTCAACGCGCAACCATCGCAATCGGGTTTTCCGAAAACCACTTCGAAGCGCGCACAAAAAAACGGGCCGCGCGACGCATGGCACGCCACACGGCTCGTTGGCCAGGCAGGCGCTGCTCAGAGGTGTTTGAGCAATTCGCGTTCGATGGCGGCCGCGCCGCGCAGTCCGATGGCCACGATCTTGCCTTCGCGATCGATGAGAAACGACTTGGGAATGGAACGCACCCCGTAAAGGGCCGCTGCCGACGAATCCCATTTCTTCAGGTCGCTCACATGGTAAGGCCATTCGAGGCCGTCGTCTTTGATGGCTTTCACCCAGCGTTCCTTCGATCGCTGGATGAACTCGTCGAGCTGCTCCTTGCTCTTGAAACGCGCGGCGGTACGGCTGTCCACGCCGTCGAGCGACACGCTGAACACGGTGAAGCCGCGATCCTTGTACTTTTTGTACACCTGCACGACGTGCGGATTCTCGCGACGGCACGGACCGCACCAGCTCGCCCAGAAATCGAGCAGGACGACCTTGCCGCGCAGGTCGGAAAGGCGATAGATGGTGCCATCGGGCGACGGCAGGGCGATATCGGGGGCAGGCGCTCCGATCCTGATCTTTTCGGCGGCCTGGCGCTGCAGGGCGCGTTGCTCGAGGCTGCCTATGTACTGGGCAAAGATGGTCGCGTAGTCGCTACCGGGCATCTCCTGCTCCAGGCGTTCGGCGGCCTTCTTGTAGATGCCCATGAACTGGGGATTGTCGCCCAGCGCCTGCACCGCGAGGTACATGCCCAGCAGCGGATTGGGCCAGGTTTCGACGATCTGTCGTATCTGGTCGGAAGTGACGGTACGCGCCATGAGCCCCTTGACGGTCTCGATATATTTTTCAGTGTCTTCCGATCCCGACACCTTGTAATCGTAACGCTGCAAGGTCGTCAGGTCGCCATCGATGCGCACCTTGTCTTCATTGCCGTTGAGGATCAACACGATCTGCTTGGCGCCGATGCGCAGCCGGTAGATGCCCTTGCCCGGGTGCTCCTTCAGTTCGAAACGGAAGTGGCCGCTGGCATCCGTTTCCGTCTTTTCGAGGGCAAGGATCTGACTGGTGTTGGAAAGCGTGGTGCGGTCGAGATGCACACTCAAATTGGGCGCATTGGCAATCTGCCCTTCGATGACGAGTCCGCCCGCAGGGCCGTCGCTACCGCAAGCCACGAACAGAAAGGCCAGGGCGAACATCGCAGCCCAGGCGGAAAAGTGTTTCTTCACTACAGACATGGCATTCCTTTTTTCAGGCCAATATTCCAATTATTGCTCCAACACTTGCTCGAGCCGGGTGTCATACACCTTCTTCCAGTCGGCTACCTGGCCATAATCCTCACCATCGATCAACAGCTCGCCCTCGGTCACCTCACCCAGACGAATAAAGGAAACGTGATTTCGCGAAAGCAGGTTGAGCAACTGATCTTCCTTGTGCGGACCCACGCTGATGACCACCCTGCTCTGGCTTTCGCCAAACAGGAAAGCATCCTTGCGGAAGGCCTCCATCGTCTCGATATCGAAGCCCAGGCCGCGCACCATGGCGCTCTCCATCAGGGCGACGAACAGACCGCCTTCCGAAACGTCGTGGGCCGATTCGACGAGTCCTTCCCGAATCACCTGCATCAGGAGCTTTTGCAGCTCGTGCTCCTCGATCAGGTCGAACTGAGGCGCAGGGCTGTACTCGATGCCGTGGATGAGGCGCAGATATTCCGAGCAGGCGATGTCGTTGGTGACGTTGCCCAGCAGGTAGATGGAATCGCCGGCATGCTTGAAATCCAGCGTCGTGTGCAGGTCAATGTCTTCGAGCAGGCCCACCATGCCGATGGTGGGCGTCGGATGGACGGGTTCGACGCGATCCTTGAGCACCGTCTGGTTGTAAAAACTCACGTTCCCGCCCGTGACCGGCGTATCGAATTGCTTGCAGGCATCGCCCATGCCCTTGATGGCATAAACGAATTGCCAATAGACCTCAGGGTTGTAGGGATTGCCAAAGTTCAGGCAATTGGTGATGGCCAGGGGCCGCCCGCCCGAGCAAACGATGTTGCGCGCCGCCTCGGCCACGGCAATCATGGTACCCTTGTAGGGGTCGGCAAAGACGTAATGGCTGTTGCAGTCGGTGGTGAGGGCCAAGGCCTTGCGCGTACCCTTGATGCGCACCACGGCTGCGTCGGAAGGCTTGTTGGTGGTCATGGTGTTGGTACGCACCATCGAGTCGTATTGCTCGTACACCCACCGCTTCGACACGATATCGGGCGACTGGAAGATGCGTTGTGCCACTTCTTTCAGGTCGTCGGGCACCTCTATCTTGTGCGGGTTGAACTTGCTGATCTCGCGGAAGTAGCGCGGCTTGGTATAGGGGCGCTGATAGACCGGCGCTCCGCCTCCCAGTACCAACTCCTCTGCCGGCACATCGGCCACCAACTCGCCATGCATGTAAAACTCGAGGCGCCCCGTATCGGTCACTTCGCCGATCCGGGCACACTCCAGGTCCCATTTTTCGAACACTTCGATCAATTCTTGCTCGCGTCCCTTTTCCGCGACAACGAGCATGCGTTCCTGGCTCTCCGACAGCAGGATCTCGAAGGGTTGCATGTCGGGTTCGCGCGTCGGCACCTTGTCCAGGTCGATGCGCATGCCCGTGCCACTCCTGGCACTCATTTCCGAGGTGGAGCAGGTGATGCCCGCAGCCCCCATGTCTTGCATGCCTACGATCGCCCCGGTCTTGATGGCTTCGAGCGAGGCTTCGAGCAGCAGCTTTTCCTGAAAGGGGTCGCCCACCTGCACCGAGGGCAGATCATCGGCCGAATCCTCCGTGAGGTCGGCCGAGGCAAAGGTGGCACCGTGAATGCCGTCGCGCCCCGTGCGCGAGCCCACGATGAACACGGGGTTGCCCGGTCCGTCGGCCCGCGCCGACACCGTCTCGCCTACCCGAACAATGCCCACCGACATGGCATTGACCAGGATGTTCTGGTTGTAACAGGAATGGAAATACACCTCGCCCCCGACGGTAGGCACGCCAAAGCAGTTGCCATAGTCGCCGATGCCCTTGACCACGCCTTTGACCAGATGGCGCGTATGCGGGCGCTCCGGATCGCCAAAACGCAGCGAATTGAGGGCTGCAATGGGTCGGGCCCCCATGGTGAAGATATCGCGATGGATGCCGCCCACGCCCGTGGCTGCCCCCTGATAAGGCTCGATGGCGGAGGGATGGTTGTGCGACTCGATCTTGAAGGCGCAAGCCAACCCGTCCCCGATGTCCACCAGGCCGGCATTCTCCTCACCTGCCCCGACCAGCAAGTTTTTCCCTTCGCGCGGCAGGGTTTTGAGCCAGAAAATGGAGTTTTTGTAGGAGCAATGCTCTGACCACATCACCGCGAAAATGCTCAGCTCGGTAAAGTTGGGCAAGCGGCCCAGTTTTTCCTTGACCATCTCGAACTCCTCTTCGGTGAGGCCGAGCTTGAGCGCTGTGTCGAGCGTTACGGCTGTTCGTACCTGGGTCATGCAAGAACGATTCGTTTTTCGGGAGGGACGAGACCCGATAACAAGTCAGGACGCACCACGCGGCAGCCCCGATCCCATCAAGCGGCCACAAAGATACAAACGGATGGCACAGGGATGTGTCCGATACTTACCTGTCTGGCTGCTGCCTGTCACTTTATCAAGGCATTGACTACCAACACCAGTAACAGAATCACCCACAAAGCGTCCAGAAAATGCCAATACATGGCCAGCAGCCGCAGGCGCAAGCGTTGTTCGGCGTCGGAAAAGAAAACCAATTGATCGGCTTCGGCGCGCAGCCGTTTGCTGCTTTTGTAGAGGTAAATGCCGAGAAAAGGCAATCCGGCCAACACGTGCAGGAAATGCAGCCCGGACAGGGCATAGAGATACCCCATCGAGTTGTTGGCTGCAGGATCGAGCTGCTGCGCAAACAAAAAATACCATGCAACGGCCTGTGCCACCAGAAACAGCGCCGACAACAGGAGCACCCATTTGAGTTTTTGCAAAAAGGCGGGCGCGTCGTCGTGGCGATACGCTTTGCGCGCCTGCTCCATGGCCCAACTGGCACCCAACAGCAACAGCGTGTTGGGATAAAAGAGCCAGGGAATATGCACGGCGGGCAGGTCAGCCTGGAACCTGTTGTACACCCACGCCCCCATGATGCCGAGGAACAACATACCAATGGCAGCCATCAGCAGCACCAGCATCACGTTGTAGGGGTGAAAGGCCAATTGATCGTATTCGCTGGTGGGTACATGCGATTTTCGACTCATAAGCATCCTTCTTTACCGGCACACAAAAGTACGTGCATTGGCGTGAGCCCAAAAACCAAGCGGGGCTGCGATGGTTCACCGCAGCCCCGCTCCAAGGCAGATCGTTCCGGGATATATGGGGATTACTGTTTGATGATTCCACCACAGGTCTTGACCACGCGCTCCCAGAATCCTTCTTTGGCGCGTTCTTTTCCACCCTCGATCGAGGCCTGACGGCTGCGAGACAGCTCGCTACCCTGAATCTGCTTGAGCTTTTCCAGCCCCTTCGACTGTTGTTGTTTTTTCTTTCTCATAGTACTTGCAATTTACAAGTGTTTGGAATAGTGCTTCACAGGACAATGCTCTGAGGCAAAGGTCGCAAAATTCAGGCCGAAAATGCCACCACCCAAAAACATATTTTTACTGATTATTAATGGGTAATCTTATTTGAGCGAGTGCGACGGGAATGCCCCGTGTGGCATGACAGCGCAGATTGCGCCCCTCTTTCCCGCGCAAGGTACCCAAACAGGCTCAGAATTGGTGTTTGCCTTCGAGCAATTCGAGCAGTTGGTTTTTTCGCCTTCGCGACACGAGCACCTCTCCCCCGTCTTCCATCAGGAGCGTGGCATCAGCCCGCTGGTATCGCTTGACGTGGGCGAGGTTGACAATATGTGCCCGATGCGTTTTGAAAAATCCGACGGAAGGGAGTGCCTCTTCGAACCTGCCGAGGTTTTGCGAAAGCACGATGGTGCGAAAATCCTCGCCTTCCTTCACGATCACCTTTGAATAATTGCCATCAGCCTCCACGCGGACGATATGCTGCGGGGCGACAAAGTAAATTTCCTCCTGGGTGGTGAGGGCCAGTTTCTCTGGCAGCGTTGAAGCGCTTTGCGTGGCGGCCTTTTTCATGGTGTGCAGGCGCTTCTGAATATGGCGCCCACGGTATTCCGCTGCCCGCTGTACGGCCTCGTTGAGCATTTCCTCCGACACGGGCTTGTTCAGATAGGCGATAGAAGCATACTGACATGCCTTGCGGGTGTATTCATCGTAGGCCGTGATGAAGATAATCTCGAAATCGACGGGCTTGATGGCCTCCAACAGGTCGAATACCGGGCCGTCGGGCAGGTTGATGTCCAAGAAGACGATGTCCGGACGAACGCGCAGCGACCTGAAAGTAGCCGTGGCTTCCTGGATGGTGCCACAAGAGGCAATCAGTTCTACATCGGCCACCGCGATCTTTTGCTCGATCATCTCTTCGAGCATGTGGCGCGTGCGCAGCTCGTCCTCTACGAGGATGGCTCTGTAATGCGGTTTTTCTGACTGGATCATTGTTCAAGGGGATTAATGTGTGGGCCACTAAAGTTAGGCAGAGATTCGCGAATCTACCCCTTTGTGACAGCTTTTTTGGGAAAAAAGTCACACCTTCGGTTGTGCCATCGCCAGAGCCTCCTCGAAAGTGATCTTTGGAAACACCTGAAGCTTGCCACCTACGGTAGCATCGTAAATCTGCCGCTCATCGCGCATAAAATGGTAATTGGCAAGGTGATAGGAAATCTCCGACCCGTAGAGGTCGGCCAATTGCCAGGGTTGCCCCTTGAAGTATTCGGGGTGGAAGTGATTTTCGTCCTCACCCTCGAGCACCTGCACCTCGTGTGACTTGCCCTTTTGTTTGAAATTATGATCTACGCCAATAAGAAAAACGCGCTTGAATCCCATAAACCAGGCAATCTGCATGGCTACATAGGTCACCGTATTGCCTTCGCAAATGGGCTGGGTGATGTCTTCGTAAAAAGACCAGATGTTGAGCGTGTGCAAGTAATACATATGGGGCTTTCGGGGCATTACCCCACGCGAGGCGGTCCATGAAAGGAAGATGGGAAAGGGCAAGTTGGGATACACCTCTTTGCTCTGCTCGATGACGAAGGGATTGGTGGCCACCAGATAGCTCAGGTTCAGATCCACCTTTTCGAACATCAGGTAAATCTTGTTCAGGCCAAAGGTGTGATACCTCGCCAAGGGGCGCAAGTCCATTTTGTTGAGCGAAGGGCCGTTGCCGATGATGAAGCAATCCTGCCCACGGTGCATACCCCGAAATCGCTCCAGCCGGCGCGCCTCACGCAAGCGCCACACCAGATAATCGCGCGCCTCCCTGAGCTTGTGTCCCAGGCCCTTTTTCTCCAACAAATTGACGGTGTACAATGCACCCTGTGGTCTTGCCATTTCTTTCTTTTTACGGTGGTGTCCTTGAACAGATGATCGCGCATCCAGAGAATGGACCGGCTGCAAAAAGGTGTTGCGTGCAGGGTTGAGGGTTGAGGGTTTAGAGTTTAAAGTTTTTCTCGTTGACTACCAGTATTTTGTCAAATCCTCGGTTCCTCGGTTCTTCGGTTCCTCGGTTCTTCGGTTCCTCGATGCCTCATCCATTGCAACCGCAGCCTTCGGCCGCAGATGGACGCAGTTGGCGCACAGCTCGTCCATGTCGATCAGTTGGCACAACTCATGCGCATCTCACGCGCCCGGTCACTCATTCACTCACTCGCTCATTCACTCATTCTCTCCCTCACTCGTCCACGTCCTTCAGCACCGAACTGATGCCCCCGTCGAGCATGATGTTGGCGCCATGGATGAAGCCTTCCTGTTCTTCGGCGAGGAACCAGGCCAGCCGCGCCACGTCTTCAGGCGTGCCGATGCGCTGCACGGGATGGATGCGGCGCAGCTCGTCGAGGGCGTGGGGCTGCCCCTTGAAGCCGTCGCGCAGCATATCGGTCTCGACGGCGGCCGGGCTGATGCAATTGACGCGCACGCGTCCTCGCAGATCTACGGCCATGGCTTTGGTAAGGGTCACCAGCGCTCCTTTCGAGGTGGCGTAGGCCACGAAGCGGGGTTTGGTCAGCGTGTGATGGATGCTGCCGATGTTGATGATGGAGCCGCGACGCGCTTCGAGACGCGCCAGAAACAGTTTGCAGAGCAACATGGGCCCCGTGAGGTTGACGTTGAGCGTCTCGTGCCAGTCGTCCAGCGTCACGTCTTCGAGATGGTCGAGGCGTTGCACGGCTGCGTTGTTGATCAGCACGTCGAGCCTGGGCACGAGCTCATCCAGCTCGGCCGTCTTGCGGATGCGGTATTCGGCATTGCGCACGAACTCGTGCAAATCGAACCGGATGAAGCGATCGCAGTCGCCCCTGTAATCTTCGTGCTTGTCGAGGCCGTACACGTAGTACCGCCCCTCTCGAAAGCGGCGGGCAATGGCCGAACCGATGCCGCCCAACACGCCCGTGATCAGTACGTTTTTCATGAGCAAAGCGCTTTCAATTCGGTGTAACCGGTGAAATCGGTGAAATCGGTCAGACGCACTGCCGTGCGTCGCTACCCAATCACTGCACGTCCAGGAAGCCGAACAGCAGCTCGATGGCCCTGTGGGTAGCCCGGCGCACCGCATCTATGGTGTTGGATGCATTGTGCGTGCCGAAAATACACCTTTCGCAGTCCCGCAAGGGCGAATCGGCGGGGAGGGGCTCCTCCTCGAACACGTCGAGCGCGGCACTGTGCACCTTGCCCGACTGCAGGGCGGCCACCAGGGCCTGCTCGTCGATGATCGGCCCGCGCGATACGTTCACGATGCGCACGCCATCCTTCATTTTGGCGAAAGCCGCCGCATCGAGCATGTGGCGGGTCTGCGGCGTCAGGGCGCAGGTAACCACCACGAAGTCGGCCACGCCGAGCTTGCGCGGCCAGATGGCAAACGTGTACTTCGTCAACTCCCGCGCCGTGGGGCACACCAATGGGTCATATACCACCACCTTCACGCCATGGGCGGCCAGCCGCCGTGCCGTGTTGCGGCCGATATCGCCAAAGCCGATGACGGCCGCCGTTTTTCCCTCGAGGGAAATGCCGGCGGGCTTGGGCCAGCCTCCCTTGCGCACCTCGCGGTCGATGAAAAAGGTCTGACGCGCCAGCCCGATGACGTAGTGCACCGCGATGTCGGCCACCTCGCCGCCAAACATGCGCGGCGTATTGGCCACCTGGATGCCGTGTTTTTTCGCCCCTTCGAAATCGACATTGTCCACGCCCACACCCCACTTGACGGCCGCACGCAGGCGGCCGGCCTTGCCTGCGGCAAACACGCGCTCGGTGGCCGGATCGTCGCCGATGATCCAGCCATCTACCTGTGGCACGAGCCGTTCCAGTTCGGCTTCGGACAGCGTTTGCACGACATCGGGCGTGACCAGCTCGATGCCCTTTTCTTCGAATACCGGCCTGAACTCGTCTATCAGGCCCAGCATGGGCGGACAGGTGACCAGTACGCGCAAGCGGTCTTCGTTTGCAGCCATAAGCTGTATTTTGGTGAGCGAGGAAAGCAATCCCGTTACAAGGGGACGCGTATTTTGCGGCAGCAAAGGTGACCAATCACAGGCAATAATCACATGGCCGACTACGACAATTCCATAAAACGAAGCCCGCTGCAGGAACGGCTGCACGAAATCATTTTCGAAGCCGACACGCCTGCCGGCAAATTGTTCGATGTGGCGTTGCTGGTGGCCATCATCGTCTCGGTGATCGTCGTGATGCTCGAGACGGTCCACCCCTTCAACGAGCGCTACCGCCTGTGGCTCGACATCACCGAGTGGACCCTGACCATCCTGTTCACGCTCGAATACCTGGCGCGGATGTATGCCGTAACCCATCCCGGACGCTACCTCACGAGTTTTTACGGCATCATTGACCTGATGGCCATCCTGCCCACTTACCTGAGCGTCCTCATCCCCGGCACCGAGTCTTTCCTCGTCATTCGGGCCTTGCGCCTGCTGCGCGTTTTCCGGATTTTCAAGCTCACGCATTTCCTCATGGAAGGGCGCCTCATCGTGCGCGCCATGGAAGCCAGCAGGGAAAAAATCACGGTGTTTTTCCTCTTCGTGTTGCTGCTGGTCACCATCCTCGGCTCGATGATGTATCTGATCGAAGGCGGCGTCAACCCTGCCTTTTCGTCCATTCCGCGGGCGGTGTACTGGGCCATCGTGACGCTGACCACGGTAGGCTATGGCGACATTACGCCCATCACCGGGCTCGGTCAGTTCCTCTCGGCATTCGTGATGATTCTGGGCTACGCCGTGATCGCCGTACCGACAGGCATCGTCACGGCCGAGCTGGTGCGCCCCGCGCGCAGCACCAACACGCAGGCCTGCCCGGCCTGCGGACGCGACGGCCACGACGACGACGCCCTCTTCTGCAAATACTGCGGCGCTGCGTTGTACCCGGAATCGGAAGACTGATGCGCTGCCCCACTACTTGCCAATGCCGTATTCTTCGATTTTGCGGTAGAGCGTGGTCAGGCCGATGCCCAACAGCCTGGCTGCCTGCGTCTTGTTGCCGCCCGTGTGTTGCAGTACGCGCACGATATGAGCGCGTTCGGCAGCAGCAAGGCTCCAGTCGCCGGGCACGGACCGCCGGCTGCCGGGCGCATCCAACAGGTCGGGCGTGAGCTCGGCGCCCTCCGCCAGAATGACCGCCCGCTCCATGGCGTTGCGCAGCTCGCGCACGTTGCCCTTCCATTCCATTTGCATCAGTCTTTCGACAAATGCCTCGCTGAGGGCGGGCACGGGCCGCCGCATGCGCGTGGCGATCTGCTCGGCAAAATGGCGGGCCAGCAAGGGAATGTCTTCGGGCCGCCGCCGCAGCGGTGGCAGCTCGATGGCAAACACCGACAAACGGTAGTACAGATCGGACCGGAAACGCCCGGCCTCGCTCTCGGCAGCCAGATCGCGGTTGGTGGCCGCAATGACGCGCACATCCACCCGCGTCTCCCTGGTCTCGCCCACCTTGATGAAGGTGCCCGTCTCGAGCACGCGCAAGAGCTTGGCCTGCAGGTCGAGATCCATCTCGCCGATCTCGTCGAGGAAGAGCGTTCCGCCCGATGCTTCCTCGAACAGGCCCTTCTTGTCGCGCGACGCCCCCGTAAAGGCACCGGCCTTGTGGCCAAACAGCTCGCTCTCGAGCAGATCGCGCCCCAGCGCCGAGCAGTTGATGGCCACGAAGGGCTTGCCCCGACGCGGACTCTCGTAGTGGATGGCCTGCGCAAAGACCTCCTTGCCCGTGCCCGTCTCGCCCGTCAGCAGAACGGTGGCATCGGTCCGGGCCACCCGGCGCGCCATCTCGACCGCGGCGCGCAGCGCCGGCGACCGCCCAATGATGTCGTCGAAAGAATGGCGTTGGCCCGCCTGGGCTTCCAGCTCGCGCACCCGGAACTGCAGCATCGCCTTTTCGGCGGCCTTGTGCACCAGCGGAATGATGCGGTTGTTGTCGTCGCCCTTGGTGATGTAGTCGAAGGCGCCGTTCTTGATCGCCTGCACGCCATCCTCGATATTGCCATAGGCCGTCAGCAAGACCACCTCGGCCTCGGGCAAGGCCTTCTTGATTTCGGCCACCAGCTCGACCCCATAGCCATCGGGCAGCCGCACATCGCTCAGCACGACGTGCGGCTCGAATTTGCGCAAGCGCTCCATACCGCCTCGGGCCGTGGCTTCCTGGGCCACTTCGAAGCCTTCCAGCTTCAACATGCGCGAAAGCAGCATGCGCAGGTCGTCCTCGTCTTCTATGATCAGCAGGCGGGCCATATACTCAAATCAAAGTGGTTCGGGAAATCCTGTGGCAATGGTTGAGGGTTGAGGGTTGAGGGTTTAGAGTTTAAAGTTTAATGTTCAGATTTTCAGATGCTTGCGAAAATGCGGGGCATTTGCTGAAATCCTCGGTTCCTCCCTCATTGCAACCGCAGCTTTCAGCCGCAGAAGGCGCAGTGCTGACGCAGTTTGCGCAGTGGGTCACTCCTTCACACCATCTCTCTTCTCTCCATCTCAAAAAATCGTCTGGCGTCTATCGTCAAAAATTCCCGGACAGGCAGACGCACTGCCGTGTCAGACGCACTGCCGTGCGTCACTACCGTTGGACGCACAGCCGTGCGTCACTACTTCAATCACTCCATCTCTCCTCTCTCATTCACTCATTCTCCTCAGACAGATCGCCTTTCGGCAAATGCCGCCTCCTACGAGCGCGGTACGTGCGTCGTGGCGAAAATGCGCCGGATGCTGTATCGGCCACTGCCATGGGCCATGATGTGCAACACCCCACCGGCAATGGCCAGGTTGCGCATGAACATGATGGCCTCGTAGCGCTGCTCCGGCACCGGATCGTTCCACCACGAATGCACGATGAAGGTAACGGGAATCCAGTACAAAAGGACCAGCGTACCGCCAAATCCTACCCGATAGCCCGTGAGCAGCAGCAGGCCCCCGACCAACAACACGAAGATCGCCCCGGTGAGGAGCAGATCCTGGCCCCCTTCGATGCCGTAGGAAGCCATCTTCGCCCTGGTCGCCTGGAAGTAGAAAATCGAGTCGTAGGCTTCGTACAGAAAAATGAAGCTCAACAGCACGCGGCCAATGAAGTCCAGAAGGTCTTTCATCTCAAGCAGTTTTTGGTTCAATTCGCACGTTCGGTCACCGCTACGCCCAGCCAGCGAGCCACGGCCTGTGCCGTGTTTTGCCCATCCATGGCTGCCGAAATGATGCCGCCGGCATAGCCGGCCCCCTCGCCTGCCGGAAAGAGGCCTTCCACCTGCGGGTGCATGCGCGTGTCGGGATCGCGCGGGATGCGCACGGGGGCCGAAGTACGGCTTTCCGTAGCAATCACGTTGGCCTCGGCGGTAAAGTAGCCCTTCATTTTTTTTCCAAAAATCCTGACGGCGCGCTGCAGGCGCCGGTAAATGAAATCGGGCAGCAACTCGTGCACCGGTGCCGAAAACAGCCCCGGAATGTAGGATGCCGGCGGCAAGGTAGTGGACATTCGCCCCGCCACGAAATCGGTCAGGCGCTGCGCCGGCGCTTTCTGACTGCCGTCGCCGGCCTGAAAGCAGGCTTGTTCCACCGTCCGTTGCAATGCCAGGCCCGCAAAGACCCCTTCGTGCGCCCACGCCTGCCAGTCCTGCGCGTCGAGGGCCGTCACCGTGCCGCTGTTGGCCCAGGCCGAATCGCGCCGCGACATCGACATGCCGTTCACGACGATCTCGCCGGGTGCCGTGGCCGCCGGCACCACCAGCCCGCCCGGGCACATGCAAAACGAAAAGACGCCCTTTGCATCCACCTGGCAAACGAGCTTGTAGCTCGCTGCCGGCAAGTTGGGGTGGCGCGGGCTGTGCTTGTACTGAATCTCGTCGATCAGGGCCTGCGGATGCTCGATGCGCACCCCCAGCGCAAAGGGCTTGGGCTCGAGGCGAATGCCCTTGCGGTGCAGCAGGTAGTACACATCGCGCGCCGAATGGCCCGTGGCCAGAATCACCGCCTCGGCCGGGTATTCCCTTTCGTCGTTGACCACCACGCCGCGCACGCGCCCCTCGCGCACGATCAGGTCGGTGACGTGGTGCCCGAAATGGATCTGCCCGCCGTGATGCAGAATGGTTTCCCGAATATTGGCCACCACCTTCGGCAACTTGTTCGAGCCGATGTGCGGGTGGGCATCGATGAGGATATCGGCACGGGCGCCATGCGCTACCAGCAGCTTGAGCGCCTTGTACACGTCGCCGCGCTTGTGGCTGCGCGTGTACAGCTTTCCGTCAGAATAGGTGCCGGCGCCCCCTTCGCCAAAGCAGTAATTGCTGTGAGGGTTCACCACGCCAAACTGCTGGATGGCCCGCAGGTCGCGCCGGCGGGCGCGCACGTCCTTGCCTCTGTCGAAAATGACGGGCTTGAGTCCCAGCTCGAGCATCTCCAGCGCTGCAAAATAGCCCGCAGGACCAGCCCCTACGATGATCACCTCCTTGCCAGCCGACACATCGCGGAATCGCTCGCTCAGCACAGGCTCGGGTGCAAACGGCTCGTCGAGCGACACCTCGTAGCGCAAGACGTACACCGGCATGCCCTTGCGCGCATCAATCGAGCGCTTCACCAGCCGCATATGCCGGATTTCTTCATCGGCCAGGCCGAGCTGCCGCGCCACGCGACGACGGTGCTCGCTCAGGTCGTCAATGAGTCCGGGAGCTATCCGGATATCTGCCTGTCTGATCATAGGGCTATACGCACATCAAAGCGGTTCGGGAAATTCAGCAGTCAAATCGGTGGAATCGGTACAACGCACTCCATCTCTCCTCACTCCATCACTCCATCTCTCCTCACTCCGGTCGTCTCCAGCATCGAAATTCCCCAAACGGGTTGAGTATAAATTTCAGGCTTTCGCCAAATTTTGCCCAGCGGGCATCACTTCACCTGTACCCTTGCCAGTCCTTCTGAAAAATCGCGCGCGTCCAGAAAGTTCGGTCGGATGACCGGCGTTCCGGCAGGATCGATGAAGCCAATGCCTTCGTAAAACGCCACACGCGCCAGCCCTTCCCGGAAAGGCCATGCCAGACCGTAGTGTGGCGGCGTCACGGCCACTCCGGCCGTGTCGAGGTACCCCCACAAGAACTCTTTCATGTAAGGAGCGCGCCCTTCGGCAAAAGGCGCAATCTGATCCCACGTGGGTTCCAGGAGCACCGCTCCCTGTTCGTTCAACAAACCGAATTTGCCCTGCTCTGCTACGATCCAGCGCCCCGCCGCTCCCCACACCAGGTAGTCCCAGCGCAGCGCGGCCACGAGCCGGCCTTCGCGATCGATCAGGCCCCACTTGCCGGCGCGCGCTACCGGCGCAAGGCCTTCGTGAAAGTCACCCGCCTGATCCCATTGCGGTTCGATGACCCAGCGACCCTGCAGGTCCACGAAGCCGATCCGGCCTTCCTTCCGGGCACGGCACAGGCCCGCTTCGGGCAGCCACAACCGTTCGAAAGCAATGGGAATGACCACGGCCCCCGTACGATCAATGGCGCCGTACTGTCCTCCGGATTGCACCACGGCCAGCCCCTCGTGAAAATGAGTGGCCCGGTCGTACTTCGGCTCCACCACCACGCGCCCCGTCTTGTCGAGAAAACCGAATCTCCCCTGCCGGGCAACCCGTGCGCGCCCCTCGTGAAAGTCATCTATCTGGCCGGCCCGCGGCGGGATGACCCATGCCCCCGTGCGATCCACGAAGCCGGTCTGGCCCTCGTAGTCGGTCACGCGCCCGAGTCCTTCCCGGAACGTGTAGGTCGCCTGGTAGCGCAAAGGCACCACGACTCTTCCCTGCCGGTCGATATAGCCCCAAAATCCACCCTTGCGCACGGCGGCCAAGCCTTCGGCAAATTCGCGGCAATCGTCATACACCGCTTCGATGACCAGTCGGCCTGTTCGGTCAATATAGCCCCATTTGTTTTCGGCAATGTCGTAATCTTCGTGGAGCGGGGGCAGCGCGTCCTCGGTCCCCTCCCCATCGGGACCGGCATCAGACGCACAGCTTGCCATCACTATCAGCAGCAAAAGGGAAAACAACAGACGCATGTCGGGCATTTTGGGAAACCAGGTCAAATGTCGAAATCCACGGCCTTGCGCAGGGCGCCCAGCGCTCCTTTCCGATGGAGCCGCTCCCAGGCCTCGCGATCGAAGCTGTAGAGCCTGGCCGGACGGTGCGCCACGCCCTGCTGCTTGCCCACCTCTTTGAGCAGCCCCGTCTTCAGCATGCGCGCACGGAAATTGCGCTTGTTGAATCCTTCTTTCACGCCCATCACCTTCTCGTAGATCTGCTGCAACTGACTGAGCGTAAACTCGGCCGGCAGCAGCTCGAATACCAGCGGCTCGTGGCGCACCTTTTGCCGCAGCTTTTCTACCGCAATGGCAATGATGTCGTCGTGGTCGAATGCCAGGCGAGGCAACTTTTCGAGCTCGAACCACTCCACGCGCCGGGCATCCGAGCTGGGATGCACCGGATGATCCTCCAGATTGACCAACGCGAAATGTGCTACGCTCACCACCCTGCCCCGCGGGTCGCGGTCGGGCCGACCAAACGTGTGAAACTGTTCGATATACACATCGCGCACCCCCGTCTCCTCCTCCAGCTCGCGCAGGGCGGCCGCCTCGATGTCTTCTTCGATGCCGACGAAACCGCCCGGCAACGCCCACTGCCCTATGAACGGCTCATTGGCCCGTTGGATGAGCAGCACCTTGAGTTCGGTGCCGGCATCCAGTCCGAAAATCACACAGTCCACCGTCAGCGCAGGGCGGGGATACTCGTAGCAATATGGCATAGCGCTCGGTTTTCTTCATTCAAGATCAATCCGGATCGACCCAGTCGATCCCCTTCTGCAACCAGCTCAGCGTCCGGGCTTCGGGCGAGCCCGGCTCGGGCCGAAAGTCGTATTTCCATTGGGCGCGCGGCGGCAGACTCATCAGTATCGATTCGATGCGCCCCTGCGTGTCCAGGCCGAACTTCGTGCCCTTGTCGTACACGAGATTGAACTCGACATACCGGCCCCGACGCAACTCCTGCCAGTCCTTTTCCCTTTCGGAAAACGGGCGATGCTGGTGCCGCCGGGCCAGCTCGACATATATGGGCGCAAAGGCCTCGCCCACCGCCCGAACAAAAGCAAACCGTTCCTCCCTTCCGACACCATCTTGGCCCCCCAGCCGGTCGAAGAAAATGCCGCCGACGCCGCGCGTCTCAGCGCGATGCGGAATGTAAAAATAATCGTCGGCCCATTTCTTGAACCGGGGATAAAAGCTCGTATCGAAACGGTCGCACACCCCCTTCAACTGGCGATGGAACCAGCGGGCATCTTCGGGCACCACGTAATGGGGCGTCAGATCGATACCGCCCCCGAACCACCACACGCCATCCTCCAGCTCGAAATACCGAACGTTCATGTGGATGATGGGCACATGCGGATTGACGGGATGGAGCACGATACTCACACCCGTGGCGAAAAACCTGCCTGCCTCCACGCCCAGGGCACGCCCGATCTTTTCCGGCAAGGCTCCATGTACGGCAGAAAAGTTGACACCTCCCTTTTCGATGACGTTGCCCTCGATGATGCGGGTGCGTCCACCTCCGCCGCCCGGCCGTTCCCACGGATCTTCGCGGAACTTTCGGCCATCCAGCGTTTCCAGCTCATGGCAAATGGCATCCTGCAACGCCCGGAAGTATCCTTCAATCTGCTCTTTCATCGGCTGTGCTGCCTTCTTTCCAGTGCCTCCCTTGCAGCTGCAACCTCCTTTTTGCCACTGCCGACGAACACCTCTTCCCCTGCGACAATGACAGGCCGCTTCAAAAAGGTGTATTCCTCCAGGATCAGGCGGCGGTAATCGGCTTCGTCCAGTGACTGCTCGTGCAATCCCAGTGCGCGAAACTTTCTGGCTCTTCGCGAAAAGAGGGCCTCGTAACTGCCCACCCGCTGGCGCAGCCAGTCGAGGGCCTCGGCCGAAATCGGCTCCTGTTTGATGTCCTGCAATTCGAAGCCTTCGAGCAAGGGGGCCAGCTCCTTCAGGATCCGCTGGCAGGTGCTGCAAGTGGAAAGAAAAAAGACCTTTTGCATGAATCGAAATTTGCGCGTCAGCAATACCGGCAGGCAGTCATTTCCTTACATGAAAACTGTTAAATGCATTCAGACTTTTTATTTTCACAAAGGGTGCTTTCTTTTGCCGGCGCCGGCAAAAGTCTGAAATCCTGCCGACACCTGCCCCTACTGCCACCCCTATGTTTCCCTGGCTATTGAACCAATCACGCTATGAAATACTTGAAAGACTCCGAGCTGATCCTCAACCCCGACGGAAGCATCTACCATCTCAACCTGCTTCCGGAAGATCTCGGCGACATCGTGCTCACCGTGGGCGATCCCAAACGGGTGGAAATGGTGTCGCGCCATTTCGACCACATAGAGGTCAAAAAGTCGAAACGCGAATTCATCACGCACACGGGCCGGCTGGGACGCAAGCGCATCAGCGTCATCAGCACCGGCATCGGCCCCGACAACATCGACATCGTCGTCAACGAGCTGGACGCCCTGGTCAACATCGACCTGCGCAATCGCGTGCCGCGCGAAAAGCATCGCTCGCTGTCCATCATCCGTCTGGGCACTTCCGGCAGCCTGCAGGCCGACATCCATGTGGATGAAGTGGTCGTCTCCGGTTGGGGTGCAGGCTTCGACAACCTGCTGTTTTTCTATCCTGACTATCCCAAAATACACAATCACGATCTGGCGCGCCTGGTGGAAATGGCGCTCGACAATCAGATCTCGGTCTATACCGTGCAAGGCGCCGAGCAGCTTTTCCGGCACTTTGCCAGCCGCTTTCGCCATGGCGGCATCACCATCACCAGCCCGGGCTTCTATGGCCCCCAGGGGCGCAGCCTGCGCCTGGCCAGCATCCTGACCGAAACCCATATCCGCGAACTTCAGCAGTTGCGCTGGAACGACTGGCGCATCACCAATTTCGAAATGGAAACGGCTGCCCTCTTCGGCTTGTCGCGTCTGCTGGGCCACCAGCCGCTGGCCTGCAACGCCATCCTGGCCAACAGGGCCACCGGCCAGTTCAGCAAGGATCCCTACCGTGCCATCGAAAGGATGATTGTGCAGGCACTCGAGGCTATCGACAGTTTGTGAACCGATCGGGCCATGCCCGACGAAAAAGGCGACCTCTAAAGTGAAACATCAGAGGTCACCTTGAAAAAACGCTCCGAGAAGGTGTTGGCAACAAATGCCGGAAAGGAAAGAACGAATTTCAAACCGGCAAGGCGGGAAGAACGTTGCCAACGCTTCAAAGGTAATACATCCGCAGCATTTTGGGAAGGCAAACCCTGTCTCATTCGGGCTTTCAAGGGATCGGCCGGAATTTTTTGAATAAAGAACGTTCAGGCACCTTTGGGCAAATGGCCTGAAGCACGTATCTTTGCGCACCTTTTGAAAATTTGGTTTCACCAAAAACTCATTGATTCATGTTTGCGATCGTTACCATCGCCGGTCAACAGTTCAAAGTGAAGGAGGGCGACAAGCTCTTCGTCCACCGGCTGGCAGCCAATGAAGGGGACAAGCTCACCTTCGACGAAGTATTGCTCATCGACGACGACGGCAAGGTCGAAGTAGGCACCCCCACCCTCCCCAATGCCAAAGTGGAAGCCGAAGTGCTGGGCCACGTAAAGGGCGACAAGGTCATCGTCTTCAAGAAGAAACGCCGCAAGGGCTACCGCGTGAAGAAAGGCCATCGCCAACAGTTCACCCAGATCCGGATTGCTTCCATCAAGGCTTGATCTCATTCTTAAATCCGTAAACGCTTTCAATCATGGCACATAAGAAAGGTGTAGGTAGTACCGATAACGGCCGCGATTCCCATAGTAAACGACTTGGCGTCAAGCTCTTCGGCGGCCAGATTGCCCGTCCGGGCAACATCATCGTGCGTCAGCGCGGCACGCGCTACCATCCGGGCAAAAACGTCTACATGGGCAAGGACTTTACGATCCATGCCGCCATCGAGGGCGTGGTCACCTTCAAGCGCGGCCGCAAAGACCGCGTGTTCATCCACGTGCTGCCTCTCGAAGAAGTAGCGGAAGTAGCTGCCTCGCCCGAAGTGGCGCGTCAGGCCAAAAAGGCAGACAAGCCCGCAACCGAAGCACCCAAGGCAGATACGCCTGCCGCCGATGCCCCTGCTGCAAGTGAGGGCGGCACCGACGACCTGCGCAAGATCGAAGGCATCGGTCCCAAGATCGCCAGCATCCTCGCCGAGGCCGGCATCGACACGTTTGCCGCGCTGGCCGACACCGATCCCGAAAAGATCCGCGAAATCCTCGCCGAAGCCGGCAGCCGCTACAAGGTACACGACCCCACCACCTGGCCCCGCCAGGCAGCCCTCGCCGCCGAAGGCAAGTGGGACGAGCTGGCTGCCCTGCAGGATCAGCTCAAAGGTGGTCGCGAGTAATCGCGTTCCCCGCCAAAGATTCGGAAAGGACAAAGAAAGCATCCCGCCGCCGGTGGGGTGCTTTTTTTACACCTGCTTCAGCGGGATCGGGAAATTCAATGGCGAACGTGGTTGAATCGGTCAAACCGGTCGAACCGGTGGAATCGGTGTAATCGGTGTAATCGGTCGAACCGGTTGAATGGGGACAAACGCCCCTCCATCACTCCTCACTCCTCTCTCCTCACTCCCCCACACCACTCACTCACTCCCTCGCGGCGCTGACAAAGCCCAGGTCGCGCCGCTGCACCCATCCTTCCTGGCCATCGGGCAGCACCACCTTGACCCTCTCGCCGATCCGGTCGATCCGCCGCAGTTCGACCCCTTCCGGCAGAGGGGTCCGTTCGGGAGCTTCCTCGCTGGCCCCCACGCGAGCCAACGTAGCCCGCAACACCACCACATCCGGATGGGCCGTTTCGAGGCGATAGCGCGTAGCCCCGGCCCCCAGTGCGAGCAACCATATCGCAAGCAGAAGCACGCTCCCCTTCAGCAAAGCCACCCGTCGCGTGCGGTACCACCCGAAGGCCATGCCCACCAGCAGCCACGACACGACTGTCACGATCACCGCCCATGCCGTGGCACTACACTGTGTTGCGAGGGCTTTCCACCACCGCGTCAGAAAAAACTCGGGCAAAGGCGGATGCGGGTAGCGGACCCGGCTGCGCGCCAGTTGAAGGTTGTGCCGGATTTCCTTGCTGCGCGGTGCCCACAACAGGGCCCGACGGTAATAAAGAATGGCTTCCCCGATTTCGCCTTCCTTCAGCCACGCATTGCCCAGGTTGAAAAACAGCTCGGGTGCACACCAGCCTGCTTTTTCCAGCGAATCGAGGTATTGGATCCCTTCTTCCCATTCCCCACGATCAAAAGCTTCCATGGCGGCCTGCCAGGCCTCGACGGGCGGCTCAGCCGCTCCAAGACACAGGGGCAAACACACCAGCCACAACAGAAACTGCCTTTTCATCTCACCGGCTTTTCTGGTTTGAACAAATCCTCCACCGAACGGGGGCGAGCCGGATACAGCCACCGGAACCCTTTGAGCTTCAATGATTCATGGTCCGCCTGCTTCATGGGGAGCACCTCCATGACCGGGGCACCGAGAAAATGGATTCCTTCCACCTCATTGTCGCCAAAGTCCACCCACATCTCGCCGCAGGTGGTCTTGTTTACGCCGATATAGGCGCGATCTTCATCGAGCAAATAGTACACGGCTTCCGCATTGCCCGCCACGTGCATGCGATAAAGTTCGCTTTCGCGAAAATACGCCTTGATCTGCCGGCCGCGCACCTGATTGAAATACACCTCGTCTTCCGAGTTGAGGATGAGCGCATCGGGTCGCAACAGCATCCAATCGACGGCCTCTTCGGCCATTTGCATCCAGATCGTATCGGCCGAAAGCTGAGAGGTGTCGGCCCACACCACCGGCTGCCCGAAGAACCGAAAAAGGGAATCGCCCGAGAAGTAAGCCAGGCTGTCGCACAGGGCCTGCAAGTCGCTTTTGTACACGCGCACATCGTACCAGGCCGCCACGTACCGACTGCTGTCCGCAGCCGTCGAATCATCCGGCTGCCACGACATGAGGGTGTCCGCTGCGAGATAGAGCGTGTCGCCGTCCCACTCTGTGAGAAACAGCGGCCGGCCCATGGCCCCGCCATAGGCCTTCAGATAGCCCGTCTTCTGGTGATAGCGGGCCTCGGCGCAACGGATGGTCCAGTCTCTTGCCGTATCGCGCCACACCACCGCTCCCCGCGCAATGCCCAAACCCGTGCTGTCGTCGTAATCGATTTGCAGGGCCTGCAGTATGCGCCCCTCGTCCCAGATCACGGTGGGCCCGCGCGTGGCATAGGTGGCCGTCCGGCCGTAATACCAGACCGTATCGCTGCGGATGGTGCGCTCCGGCTCCACGATACGCACCTTGCCCACCAGATGCGATCGGTCGGTTTTTTCTTCATACGTGATCCGGTCGGCACGTACCGCACGCTTCCCCTCCCGGATTCGGGCATTTCCCTCGAGGGAAATGACGCCCTCCCGCGGCCGGTAAAAAATGGAATCGGCCAGGCCTTCTTGCCGCCCTCGGATGAATTGCGGATTGCGCGTAAACGCCCCTTCCCGGGCGGGAATATCGAACCACCCTCCTTCGCAATAGAGCGCGAGGGTATCGAGGTGAATCAGCGTGGGACCGAGAAATTCCACCCGCCGGCTCTCGGTGAGAAACTTCAGGGTGTCGGCACGCAATACGAAATGCGTATCCACCACCACGACACTGTCCTTGAAATAGATGGCGTTTTCATCCACGTAATAATAGCCCCGTTGGCTGCGCAGGTGAGTGGTGTCGTTGGTGAGCAGAGCGCCGGTGAAGTAATACGCCAGATTTTTCTCAAAGTCGTAATCGAGGCGGGCGGTGAACATCCTTTGCGGCCCTCGTTCGAGGATCACATCGCCGTAAAGACTTCCCTTCCGCTCGATGCCCGAGTAACGCAGCGAGTCGGCAAAGATGACGAGGCTGTCGCCGTGTTCGATCATCACGTTGCCCCATGCCGTCAGGTCGGTGCTGTTGCGCAGGACGGCCGAGTCGCAAAACATGCGGGTGCTGTCGTGGCGCAACACGACGTTGCCCGTAAGGATCACGAGCGTATCCTCGCCTGTCTTTTCGTAGGACAACTCGTCCGACCACTCAATCAGCACCTCGGCCGAGGAAGTGTCGGCGCCGATGTGTTGCGCCCGGGCAGCATTGGCCATCCACAAAAAGCACAGCGTTGCCAACCAATACAATCGCTTCATCCCGGTGTGTTCGTCAAATTTGCAAATGCGGCCGCTCAGGCCATTTGTTCCCGCACCAGCTCGGCCACTTCCTGCCCCACCAGTGATCCGATGGCGACCCCCATGCCGCCCAGGCGCACGGCCACGTGGACGCGTGGGCTCAACGTACGTATGATGGGCTTCTTCTCTTCGCCTACCCCCATGATGCCACTCCACCAGTACTCGGGGGCTATCTTCCTGCCCGGCAATACGACCTGCTCGAGGATTTCCAGCAAAAACGAGCGAATGCGTTGAGTGGTGCCAAAGGCATCGGTCGTTTCTCCTTCGATATCCAGGTGGCGGCCTCCGCCCAGCAACACCCGACCGTCCACATTGCGGAAATACACATACCCTTTGAGGTAGTGAAACGTGCCATCAAAGGGCACCTCGTCCAGCACCGGCGTCACGAGCACCTGGTTGCGCGCAGGCAGTATGGACAATTCAGGGAGCAATCGGCGCGCAAATCCGTTGGTCGTCACCACCAGATGGCGGGCACGCAGCACGCATCCCGCATTCGTGGCCACCTCTACCCCATCGCCATGAGGCTGCCAGCCCTCCACAGCCAGGCCGAAGAGCAGGCGGGCGCCTCGCTCCCGGGCCAGACGGATCAGGGCATCCATCATCCTGCCCGTATCAATCATGCCTTCGCCATCGGTGTGGATCAGATGACGCACCTGCCCCAGGCCCAAACGTTCGATCGCCTCATCGGCTACGCTCCAGGTGACTTGCATGCCCGAAATGTCGCGCATGGCCTCATTGAAGGCGTCCATCTTTTCCAGGCAGGCCACCCAGGCAGCTTCGTCCTTCTCGCAAAAGAGCTCATAACCGCCGGTGGGACGAAATCGGATGGTCTCATCGCCCAGGCGCTGCCGCAAAAGCCGGAGCCCTGCCCACCGCCGAGCCACGAGCTGCCAGGCCGCGCCTTCCCCCATCCGGGCCATGTCGTCGAGCAGCTCGGTCATGCTCCCGAAACAGGCAAAGCCCGCATTGCGCGTGCTGGCGCCCAACGGCAAAAACCCGCGCTCGAGTACCGTCACCTGCAGGTGCGGGTTGGCCTCGAGCAGGGATATGGCAGTGCTCAGTCCGGTAATGCCGCCACCCACGACGAGCACGTCGCAAGGCGACAGAAAGGTGTTGCGCTCCCAGTAACTCCAGTCCATAGGCTTCATTATCGAGGCCCCAAAGTTATACCCAACGCAATTCGGTTCGGGAATTTTTGACGATAGTCAATGGACGCCAGACGATTTTTTGAGATGGAGAGAAGAGAGATGGAGTGAGGGAGTGACCAACTGCGCAAACTGCGTCAGTGCTGCGGCTGAAAGCCGCGGTTTTTGGCAGAGGAACCGGGGAACCGAAAAACCGAGGATTTGACTCAAGAGCCTGCTGAAAAAGTCGAAAAACATTCAGTCACACAGAGAACCACTGAGCACGCGCTGACTTTCACAGAGTTGTAGACTCAAAACTCCAAACCCTCAACACTACACCCTCAACCATTGCCACAGGATTTCCCGAACCACTTTTTGGGGTACAGGCACTCTTACAAGAGTTTCCACAGGTGCTTGCCCGGTGCCCAAAACGAGTTCATCGGTTGGCGACTCACTTCCCCTTTGAATGGCTGGGCCGCTACCTGCAAAGCGGGTATCTTTGGCGCCTGAACCAAAAAACGCAAAACAATGATCCAACGCATCCAGACTCTGTATCTGGCCCTTGCCGGACTGGGGCTGCTGGGCACCTTTGCCCTGCCCTTTGCCACCAGCGCCGAGGCCGTGGCTACCAGCCAGCTTTTTGCCGACGGCCGATACGACGTGCAAGACCATGTGGCCTTGACGATTCTGGCGGGACTGGGAGCTGTAGCTGCCCTTGCGGCCATTTTCCTTTTCAAAAATCGCCCCTTGCAGTTGCGCATCACCGTGTTGAGCATGGTGACTGCCATACTGCTGCTCGTCGTGGCCATCGTACTCTTTCTCAATGACGCAGGCTCCATGGGCGAGCTGACTCCGCAGGATGGCTGGGGCATCGCCCTGCCGGTACTGGCAATTGTGTTCCTGATCCTCGCCCAGCGCAACATCCGAAAAGACGAAGAACTGGTGCGCTCGATGGATCGCCTGCGCTGAGCTCAGGGATTCGTTTGCCGAAAGGCGATTTATCTGAGGAGAATGAGTGAATGAGTGAGTGAGTGGGTGAGTGAAATGCATATGAATCGTGCCAACCGCTCGACATGGACGAGCTGTGCGCCAACTGCGCCTTCTTCGGCCGACGGATCAGTTACACAGAGCGCCACCGAGCATGAACTGATTTTCACAGAGTTGTAAACTCCAAATCCGAAACACCACCCCCTCTCAACCACTGCAACAGGGTTTCCCAAACCATTTTGGGTGGTGTCCTTAAATAGATGATCGCGCATCCCGAAAATGGACCGGCTGCAGAAAGGTGAATCGTTGAGGGTTGAGCGTGTAGCGTTGAGCGTTTTTTGCATTGACTATCAGGTGCTTGCTCAAATCCTCGATTCCTGAGCACACTGAAAAAAGGTGCCATGGAGAAGCCTGAAGTTTATGATCTTACAGCTGATATTTTGCTTAAATTATTGTAAATCAAATCTTTTTGCGCATCAATTTGAACGAACCGCAGCTTTCAGCCGCAGATGGACGCAGTTTGAGCGCAGTTTTTGTAACTCTGTGAAACTCAGTGTATTCTCGGTGGGGCTCTGTGTACCCGAATAATTTTTCGGCTTTTTTCAGGGGCCTCACCTCGATTCTTCATCCTTCAAACCCGCAGCCTTCGGCCGCAGAAAACGCAGTCTGAAATCAGTTGATCGGGGACACTACCGGAACAAAACCGACGACTCATGCTCAGAAGACCAAGGCGCAACCGACAGAGCGCAGCCGTACGTGGCTTGGTGCGCGAGACACAGCTCGACACGAGCCATCTGGTGTATCCGCTCTTTCTCGTGGACGGCAAGGATGTGAAGGAAGAGATTCCCTCCTTGCCCGGCAACTACCGCATGTCGCTCGACCACATGCTGCGCGAGATCGGCGAATGCATGGCACTGGGGCTGCGCAGCTTCATCGTGTTTCCGGCCGTGCCCGACGCGCGCAAAGACCGGGAAGCCACCTACAGCTACGACCCCGACAACTTTTACCTGAAAGCCGCCCGTGCCATCAAGAGGGAATTCCCCGAATGCTGCCTGATGAGCGACGTAGCCATGGACCCCTACAGCTCCGACGGCCACGACGGGCTGGTGCGCGGCGGCAAAATCCTCAACGACGAGACGCTGCCCATCCTGGCACGCATGGCCGTGGCCCAGGCCGAGGCCGGCTTCGACTTCCTCGGGCCCTCCGACATGATGGACGGCCGCGTGGGTTATCTGCGCGAAGCGCTCGACGCAGCAGGCTATACCGACACGGGCATCCTGTCCTACACGGCCAAATACGCCAGCGCCTTTTACGGCCCCTTCCGCGATGCCCTCGACAGCGCCCCCCGCGCCGAGGCCGACATCCCCGGCGACAAAAAGACCTACCAGATGGATCCGGCCAACAAGCGCGAGGCCCTCATCGAAGCCGAACTCGACACCATGGAAGGCGCCGACATGCTCATGGTCAAGCCGGCCCTCAACTACCTCGACGTGATCCATTTGCTGAAAAGCGAATTCGAGCTGCCCATAGCGGCCTATCACGTCAGTGGCGAATGTGCCATGCTTATCGCCGCCTGTCGCAATGGCTGGCTCGATTACGAGCAGGCCATGCCCGAAACCCTGCTCGCCATCCGACGGGCCGGCGCCGACATCATTCTGACCTACTTCGCCAAGGATTTTGCGCGCATGCAGCAGCGATAGCGTCGCCCGAACCGATGATACCCCCAGAGTGGTCCGGTAAACCTTTGCGCACGGGGTGAAATCGGTGGAATCGGTGGAATCGGTGGAATCGGTCAATTCCCCCAATCAACCAAAGGCACTCCTCACTCCCTCCCTCACTCCGTCTCAAAATTCCAAACCGGATTGGGCCGAGCATATTCTCCGGAAAAACTGCACGCTCAACCTTGCCGCTGGGAGGTGCCGCGCAGCTTTGCGGCAAGCAAAAAAAGAGGGCGCCCGACTCACGTTCGGGTGCCCTTGTTTCTTTCATGTTCAGGGATCGAAAAAAGGTTTTTCGGGCTTGCGACCACCTGCTCGGCAGGAGCGGACTCAGCCCTCGTGCTGGAGCACGTGCTCCTGCTCGGCAATCATCTTTCGGATGTTGATGAGTGCATACCGCATGCGGCCCAGCGCCGTGTTGATGCTCACGCGGGTGAGCGCGGCAATCTCCTTGAAACTCATGTCGGCGTAATGGCGCAGGATGACCACCTCGCGCTGTTCGGGCGGCAGGCGGTCCACCAGCTCGCGCACCTTCTGGTGGGCCTGGCTCTTGATGAGCTGCTGCTCACCATTGGGTTCCTTGCTGCCCAGCACGTCGAAGATGTCGAACTCTTCGGTGGCGTACATGGTGGGCCGGCGCTTCTTGCGGCGGAAGTTGTCCACGCACAGGTTGTAGGCAATGCGCATCACCCACTGGCTGAACTTGCCCTGGTGATTGTATTTGCCCTTGCGCAGCGTGTCCACCACCTTGATGAACACTTCCTGGAAGATGTCCTCGGCCATGGCCTTGTCCTTGACGAACATGTAGATGGCCGTGTACACCTTGTCCTTGTACCGGTTGAGCAGGGTTTCGAAAGCCTTGTCGTCGCCATTCAGATAGCGTTCGATGAGCTGCTGGTCGTTCAGCGGCGCAAACTCCATAACCAAATCGTTTTTGGATCAATGAGCAATGTGGTACGATTCAGTGTAGAGTCACGCCGATACGCTATCTGATTTTAAAGGTGAGCAAAAAAGAAAATTCGGTCTCGAATGTGCTTTTTGCAAAGATGAGGCCAAGATAGGAGCTTCCGCCCAAAAAAATCAAATGAATTGACTCTTTTTTAACAAAAAATGGAGCCGCCCGGCAAAATACGGCATTGAGTCCTCGACGAGGGTATGGTCAAATCGGTGGAATCGGTGGAATCGGTGAAATCGGTGAAATCGGTGGAATTGGTGGAATTGGTGGAATTGGTGGAATCGGCACTCACTATCCATCGGCAAAAATTCCCGGACCGGCAGACGCACTGCCGTGCCAGACGCTGCCGTGCGTCGCTACATCCCAAGATCAGGGTGCGATGGTGTGGAATGCAACGATCTCCACGGGAATGCCCCACATGCGCGCCGTGACGGTATCGGGCCGCAGCCGGACTTTGACTTTCACCTTGCGGCCGGGCATTTTGAGCTGTTCGGGCATGTGTAGTGGTTCGTAGCGCTTTCCATCTGCACCTTCGATGCCCCAGACGCCCATTTCGATGGGTTCGAACACTACCTTTCCCTCGATGGTCTTGACCTGTGCCATGGCTGTGTATTTTTACCGCTGCAAGGTAGCAAACAGGTGCGGGCCCACCCGCTTCCTTCTGCTGCCATTCATTTGCCAACCACGTAAAACCACCCGTTTTCATGAAAGCCCGAATCCTTTCCCTTCTGCTCGCCATTGCGCTGCCGTTCCAGTTGCTCATTGCCGGCGAGGGCATGTGGCTGCCGCTGCTGCTCAAAGCCCTCAACGAGGAAGAGATGCAGTCGCTGGGCATGAAGATGACTGCCGAAGACATTTACTCGGTCAATCGCGGATCGCTCAAAGACGCCATCGTCCATTTCGGTGGCTTCTGCACCGCTTCGATCATCTCGCCCAACGGCCTGCTGCTGACCAACCACCACTGTGGCTATGGCGCCATCCAGGACCACTCCACCCTCGAACACAACTACCTCGAAGACGGATTCTGGGCACGCAGCCGCGACGAAGAGCTGATGAATCCGGGCCTGACGGCTACGCTCATCGTGCGCATCGAAGACGTGACCGACAAGGTGCTGCGCGGCGTGACTGCCGACATGAGTCGGGAAGCGCGCCAGTCGCGCATTGACCAGAACATGGCCTACGTACGCGAGCACATCCACAAAGAGGACTGGCAGGACGTGACGGTCAAGCCGTTCTTTCACGGCAATCAGTACTTTGCCTTCGTCACCGTCACCTACCGCGACGTGCGGCTGGTGGGCGCCCCACCCTCTTCGATCGGCAAGTTCGGCGCCGACACCGACAACTGGGTCTGGCCGCGCCATACGGGCGACTTTTCGCTGTTCCGCATCTATGCCGGCCCCGACAACCTGCCTGCCGATCCGTCGCCCGACAACGTGCCGTACCGCCCCAAACACTTCCTGCCCATTTCGCTCGACGGTGTGGAAGAAGGCGACTTCACGCTGGTGTTCGGCTTTCCCGGCCGCACCAACGAATACCTGCCTGCCGTAGCCGTGGACCACATCGCCAACGGCATCGACCCCACGCGCATCGAGATCCGCGACCTGACGCTCGAGGTCTGGGACGAAGCCATGCGCGCCGACCCGCAGGTCAAAATCCAGTACGCGAGCAAGTTCGCCAGCCTGGCCAATGGCTGGAAGAAGTGGCAGGGTGAAGTGCTGGGGCTCAAGAAAACCGATGCCATCGGCAAAAAACG
Organism: Saprospiraceae bacterium; assembly: GCA_015490175.1. Taxonomy (GTDB): domain Bacteria; phylum Bacteroidota; class Bacteroidia; order Chitinophagales; family Saprospiraceae; genus WFYJ01. The sequence continues at coordinate 57,316 of WFYJ01000052.1, forward strand.
GCGCTACGAAGAGCAGTTTGCCGAGCTGGTGGCCTCGCGCCCCGACTGGCAGGAGCGCTATGGCCATATCCTGCCCACCTTCGAGCAATTGTATGCCCGCGTCGGCCCGCTCAAAGTGGCCCGGACCCGCTATTACGAGACCGTCACGCGCAACATCGAGGCCCTGCGCGTGGCCGGCTACCTGCGTCGCCTGGTCAACCTCTGGAAAAACAACGGCCCCGAGGCATATGCCGACTACCGCGATCGCCTGGTCGCATACCTCGAAGGGTTTTACAGAAACTACCGGCCCGAGCTCGATCAGCGCGTCTTTGCCCGACAGATGGCCCTGTATTTCGAAAAAGGCGGCGAGCTGCTGGTGGACGAGGCCGTCCGCAGCCGCCTGACCGCCGCCGGCAACGACTTCAATACCTGGGCGACGGCCCTCTACGCCGGGTCTCTTTTGCCGAAAGGCGAACACCTGTTGGCACTGCTGCAGCAGGCCGACGGCGAAAAGGTGGTGGCCACCCTCGAGGCCGACCCGGCCTACGCCCTGTTCCTCGACCTCGAACGGCGCTATCAGGAATCAGCAGGCAAGCCGCTCGAACCGCTGCAAAAGGAAATTGACGAGCTGATGCGCCTGTACATGCGCGCCCAGATGGAAGTGTTCGCCAACAAGCGCTTCTACCCCGACGCCAATGGCACCATGCGCGTGTCGTACGGCCAGGTGGAAGGCTACTATCCGCGTGACGGCGTGCACTACCTGGCCCAGACCTGGCTCGAGGGCGTCATGGAAAAATACGTGCCGGGCGACTACGAGTTCGACGTGCCCGAAAAGCTGCGCCAACTGTACGCCCGCAAGGACTACGGCCCCTATGGCGAAAACGGCCGCATGCCCGTGTGCTTCATCGGCTCGAACCACACCACCGGCGGCAACTCGGGCAGCCCCGCCATCGATGCCCGGGGCAACCTCATCGGACTCAACTTCGACCGCGCATGGGAAGGCACCATGAGCGACCTGAACTACGACATCCGCCTGTGCCGCAACATCATGGTAGACATCCGTTACGTGCTGTTCATTATCGACAAATTTGCGGAAGCGCACTGGCTGATCGAGGAGATGAAGCTGGTGCATCCCAAAAAAGAGCACAGGGGGAAATGAGGGCTGCGCTCAACCGGGCCAACCGCAAATGCCTGGCCCCCTCAGGCCGCGGTCGGACAAAGCCAGTACCACGCCTTCCAACGGTCGTCGTTTGAGCCAACTGCGATGTGGATAACACATTTCCTTTCAATCATGGAAATCATTGCGAATCTTTGCGTCCCTGATGCTCAGAACAAGCTTTCCGACAAGTCGGAACAGGTTTTGCGTGAGGCTACAGATTTTTTCAGTGGCCTCATTCCTGAGGCCCCTGAAAAAACCCCAAATCTCACGCAACGATGCTAGGACGCAACGATTCGTAATACGTTTTTTGCTTTAATTCAGCTTGTTATTTATGGTGTTACGCGTCACGCGTTACGATGTCACTGCCTGCCCCGACCAAAGTCGGGGGTGTCACGGACTTTTTTCAGTAGCCTCATTCCTCAAATCAAAAAACATCCATCGTCTATCGGCCATTGACCATCATCAAAACTACTGAAGCAGGTTGCGGTGGGTAAGATTATGTGTGAGATGCGCAAACGGGCAATACTTTTATTTGGTGTTCTGTTTCTTTTTGGATGCAAAAAACACTACTCTTTGCTTCATTCAAAAAGCAAATGGATAAAAGCGTATTTTGAGGAGGCAGCACAGTACCAGGACATCCATGCGCTGTCGTGGTGGAATGAAAATTTTGACGCCACTTTTTTGAAAATCAATTCCGGGAAGCGTTCGCGCAACGCCTATCGCGAAGCGGTGGCTTCTGACGTTTACGTTTCGGAATGTATTTTCTCGAACGACAAGCTGGTTCCGCCGCCACAGGGGATGAAGTACATCGCGGCCTTCCCCGATTTCGGAGGCACGGAAGACCATGTTTCGGAAGCAGCCATACGGGCTTTCGAAGAAGATTGCGGCAAGCCCATTGCATGGGCGTATTTTTCCAACAACTGGCTGGACAGCCTTGTCTTCCCCAGACAAGACGTACAGACCATTTTGTCGGCCGGAAAAACGCCATTTATTCGCATCATGTTCCGCAGCGAGTTTGAAGAAAACAAAAAGGACCCGAGCCTGAATCTGTTGGATGTGATCAATGGGAAACACGATGCAGCAATTGCAGCCTGGGCGAATGAAGCCAGAAACATCCATGCGCCGCTGCTGGTGGAATTCGGCACAGAAGTGAACGGGCAATGGTTTCCGTGGAACGGGATCTACTACGGCGGTGGCGAACAAGCCCTTTACGGACAACCCGATTATCCCGACGGGCCTGAAATCTTTCGCGATGCCTACCGGCATCTGATCGCCCTGTGTCGCGCACAGGGAGCAAACAATCTGACGTGGTTTTACCATTTCGATGTAAATGACGACCCTGAAGCATGGTGGAACGATCCGACGTATTACTATCCCGGCGACGATTACATCGACTGGATCGGTGTGAGCACATACGGCCCCATGCAACGGGGCGATGATTACATCGAACCGGCCGAGCGACTTAAGAAGGCACATGATCGCCTGGTGCGCATCTCAAAAAACAAGCCTTACGCCGTACTGGAATTCGGCATTACCGAGCTGTAGCGGTCACTCGGCGCTCTGTGCACAAAAAAACCAGCAGGCCCTTGGCTCATTGCCGCAACCTCCCACGCAATCTCAAAGCCCGATGCAGATCACTTACGAGCAATTGATGCAGCAACTGAAGAAAAAGGAGTACCACCCCGTGTACCTGCTGCACGGGGAGGAACCTTTTTTCATCGACGAGGTGGTGCGCCACTTCGAAGAGGAAGTGCTCGAACCTCACGAACGCTCCTTCAACCTGACGGTGGTCTATGGCAAGGACACCGACCACCGGCAGGTGCGCGACGCCGCCACGCGTTACCCCATGATGGCGCCGCGGCAGGTCGTCATCGTCAAGGAAGCGCAGGAGATGCGCGACCTGGGCGAGCTGTTGCCCTACGTCCAGAAGCCGGTACCCACGACCCTGCTCGTGCTCGCGCACAAGCACAAGAAGCTCAAGATGAACACGAAGCTGGGCAAGGCGCTCGCCGCCCATGCCGTGGTCATGGAAAGCAAGCCCCTTTACGAAAACCAGGTGCCCGGCTGGATCAGCTCGTGGATCAAGAGCCAGGGACTCGACATCACGGCCGAGAGCACCCAACTGCTGGCCGAATACCTCGGCACCGACCTGTCGCGCATCGCCAATGAGCTGGGCAAGCTGGCCCTCAACCTCGAGAAGGGCACGCGCATCGCGCCCGAACACATCGAAGCCCACATCGGGATCAGCCGCGAGTTCAACGTGTTTGAGCTGCAACGCGCGCTGGCCCACGGCGACACCGAACGCCTCGGCCGTATCGTGGCCCACTTCGTGGCCAACCCCGGAAAGCACCCGCCCATCATGGTCATCGCCACCCTCTACAACTTCTTCTCGAAGCTGTACATGTTCCACTTTTTGCGGCAGCGGCCCGAGAAAGAAGTGCTGCAAGCCATGGGCCTGCGCTCCGGCTGGTTCCTCAAAGACTACAAGGCGGCCGTGCGGCGCTTCCCTCCGGCCCGCGTCGAGCAGATCATCCATCTGCTCCGCACCTACGACATGAAGGCCAAAGGAGTGGACTTCGGCGGCGGCCCCAATGCCGATGCCGAGCTGCTGCGCGAGCTGATGTGGCACATCTGCGAACCCGCCACTACGAAGATGGCCTGAACGACAGCCTATCGGGCCACTAACACCCTGGCATGCACCAGCCGTCCGTCGAGCAACCGCCCCATCACCATTGACAGGGCACCCGACCCGCCAGATCGCGCCCCGGCAACGCGGCCGGCAAAGCGCTTCAGATCCGGTTGGCTGCTGCCCATTTTGAAGATTTGCTCAGAATCGCTCGGCCAATGCACCCGATCGTCCATTTTTTCGCAAATTCACCAGCGCGAGGAATGGGAGAAATGGGAGATGGAGAGAGAGTGAGAGAGTGTGTGTGAGTGAGTGAGTGAGTGAGTGAGTGAGCGAGCGCACGAAATTGTACAGTGGTGCCAAACGCTCAACGCTACACGCTCAACCCTCAACCTTGTCAAAAACTGCGTTCAAACTGCGTGAATCTGCGGCCGAAGGCTGCGGTTTCAATGCGTGAGGAACCGAGGAACCGAAGAATCGAGGATTTGACAAGAAACTGATAGTCAACAAGAAAAACTTTAAACTTTAAACTTTAAACTTTAAACCCTCAACTCCAAACTCTCAACCCATGCTCCGTTTGCGCTTTTTGCTGTTCGGCCTCTTCGTGCTCTTTTTGGCGAAAGCCGAAGCCCAGATGACGCCCAAAAAAGAAGCAGCCCTCGCCTCAATCGAGCGACACAGGGAAGCACTGATCGAATTGAGCGACAAAATCTGGGCTGCCGCCGAGACGGCCTTCCACGAAGAAGAATCGTCGCGCCTGCTGGCCGACTATGCCGAGGCCAACGGCTTTCGCGTCACGCGCGGCGTGGCCGGCATGCCGACGGCCTTCATCGCCGAATACGGCTCGGGCCGCCCCATCATCGGCATTCTGGGTGAGTTCGATGCACTGCCGGGCCTGTCGCAAAAGGCCGTACCCCAGAAAGAGCCGCTCGAGCCCGGCGCTGCGGGCCACGGCTGCGGGCACAACCTCTTCGGTGCGGGCAGCCTCGGCGCCGCCATCGCCATCAAGGAACTCATCGAAGACGGCCGGCTCAAGGGCACCATCCGGTTCTACGGCACGCCGGCCGAAGAGAAGTACTTCGGCAAGCTGTACATGGCCCGCGAAGGGCTGTTCGACGACCTGGACGCCTGCCTCGACTGGCACCCCAGCGCCAAAACCAAGGCCAACGTCCAGAGCTCACTGGCCATGGTGGACTTCGAAGTGGAGTTCTTTGGCCAGGCCGCACACGCTGCCGGCGACCCCTGGAACGGCCGCAGCGCCGTGGACGGCCTCGAGCTTTACACCACCGGCATCCAGTACCTGCGCGAACACATCAAGCCCACCGTGCGCATCCACTACCAGATCGAAAAGGCCGGCGACGTGGCCAACGTCGTGCCCGACTACGCGCGCATCTGGACGCGCGTGCGCGACACCAAACGCGAGGGCATGATGGAAGTCTATGAGCGGGTGAAGCAAATTGCCAAAGGGGCGGCGCTCATGGCCAATGTCGATTACAAGATCACGCTGGTGGCCGGCCTGCACGAAGTACTGGTCAACCGCACGGGTGGCGAAGTGCTCCACAAAAACCTCGAATTGCTCGGCCCCATCGAATACACCGATGAAGAAATCGAGTTTGCGAAAGCGATACAACGCGCCACGGGCAAGCCCGAAAAAGGCATTGACGGCTCCATCCAGCCGCTCGAAGAGACGAAGGAAAACCCGGGCGGCGGCTCTACCGACGTGGGCGACGTGAGCTGGATCGTGCCCGAAATCCGGCTGGGCGTCACTACGGCCCCCATTGATACGCCCTGGCACTCGTGGGCCGTGGTAGCCTGTGGCGGCATGTCGATCGGACACAAGGGCATGCTGCACGCTGCCAAAGCCCTGGCCATGACCATCGTGGACCTCATGGAAAACCCGGATATCCTGCAACAGATGCGCAAGGAGTTCGAAGAAAAACGCGGCGACTACCAGTACAAACCCATCCTGCCCGATGGGCCGCCCCCTATCGGGATGTGATGGGATGAGGGCGAGAATCGGCGAAGGAGGGACACCAGCACAGCTGATGCACCGATTCCGCCGCTTCCGCCAGTGGCACCGATTGCACCGTGAAAATCCTCAACCATTCCCACCCCCTCATCGCAGGAGCGTCACCTCGCCCTTCAGCAGCTCGTCGCGCCCGTTGAAGCGGTAGGTGAGTTGCCAGACGTACACGTCGGAAGGTGCCGGTTTGCCGTTTATGGTGCCGTCCCACGACGGGTTGGCGGCATTGTCGAAGACCACCTGTCCCCAGCGGTTGTAGATGCGGAAATCGACGATTTCGATGGCCTCGGAATAGATCACCTCGAAGCGGTCGTTGAGGCCGTCGCCATTGGGCGTGAACAGGTTGGGCAGCTCGATCGTCGCCTGGCGCACCACCACCGGAATTTTCACCTCGCCGCTACAGCCGTACTGGTCGTGCACCAGCAGCGTGAACACCAGTTGCACGAAGTCGGCCTCCACTTCGGGCGCCACCAGTTGCAGCATGGGTACGATGGTCACGCCCAGCGGCTGGCCCTCACTGTCGAGCCAGGTGTACTCGGGGCCGGCCAGCACCTCCGGCGTCGTATATCCGTGCAGTTCGAAGGCCTGCCCCTCGAAGACGGTGTCGGGAATGGCCACGGCACTGTCGAGACTGAAGGGCGAGATGAGCTGCACCCAGACCGAGTCTTCCACCACGCCGCAAGGCGTGAGCAACTGAACGGTATAGAGGGTCGATGCGGTCGGGCTGACGACCACCTGCTGACCGAACAGGCTGTCGGGCAGCCAGAGGTATTCGCCTTCCGGCAAACTGGATGAGGCCTCCAGCAGTACAGCCTCGCCCCGGCAAATATTCTGGTCGGGGCCCGCGTCCACCGTGGCCTCGTCAGCGATGTGGACGGTGACGGTGTCGCGCAGCGGCGCACAGCCCGGATAGCTGATTTCCAGATAGTACGTGGTGGTCGTAAGGGGCTGCACCACCGGCGCCGGACTACTGGACTGGAAGGTGCCGTTCGAGGCCGTCCAGTGGTACAGGTAAGTCGTGTCGGGCGCCAGGTTGAGCGCCACCTGCTCGCCCATACAGATCACCGGATCCTGTGGCAGTTGCCATACGGGCACGGGCAGCACCACCACCTCCGCTTGCGCGGAATTGGGGCAGCCGTTCACTTCGGCCTCGACGGTGTAGGTGGTGGTCTGCGCGGGCGTGGCCACCGGATCGGGGCAGTCGGTGCAGCTCAGCCCGTCGGGCGGCGACCAGCTCAGGCTGGCCGGCTCACTCGTGCTCACCTGTAGTTGGATGCTCTCGCCCGGACACAGCTCGGGCTGTTGCGGGCTCACTTCGACCTGCACGAGGGGCTGCACCTCGACGAGGGCCGTGCTGGTGTCCACACAGAAACCATTGCGCGCGATGCGCAGGTAGCGGGTCGTCGTATCGGGCTGCACCACGAGGTGATACAGGCTGTCGGGTGACTGCTGTCCGTTGAGGGGCAGCCACTGGAATTCGAGGTCCATGAAGTGCGCCGGCTCGTACAGGGGCGACTGGAGGACGACCATTTGCCCCTGGCAAATGAGCGTGTCGGCCGGCACGATGGCCATATTTTGCGGAAGCGAATCCACACCGATGAATACCGAATCGAAGCGCACGCATGCATCGGTCTGTGCTTTCGCAAAATACCACCCGGTGCCTTCCGGGATCAGCACTGCCGTGGTGGCTGCGGTATCGATCAACAGGTGGTCGGGAGGGAAGATCCATTCCAGTACCGCATCGGCCGGAAAGACATTTGCCGAAAGGCGGAGCGTGTCGCGGCTGCAATGGCCCAGCGTGTCGGGCAGGCCCAGATCGACCTGGATGGCCGAGACGGTCACCTGCACCGTATCGCGCACGGCACACGCCTGGCGCTGCGCCGTCAGCACGTATTCGGTCGTGCCGGCAATCGGGAAGGCCACGGTGTTGGGATCGCCCGGGTCGTCGAGCCCCACCTGCGGCGACCACGAGTAGGTGACGTCGGCCTCGGGCGTCAGCTCCGACAGCACGACCGGATAGCCCTCGCACACCGTCGTGTCGGGCGCTACGGCTATTTGCGGCAGCGGCACCACCTCGACGCGCACGCTGTCGGTTGCGGGCAGGGGACAAGTGCCGTTGGTGGCCGTCACGTAGTAGGTGGTCGTGGCTGCCGGCGTCACGATCGGGTTCGGCTCGTTGGAACTGAACCCTGCCGGCACCGACGACCACTCGAGCGCAACGTCCGGCGCGGCCGCCCCACCGATGGCGAGGCTCTGCCCCGCACAGATGGACGTGTCGGGCACCACCTCGAACTGAGGAGCCTGCTGCGGCAGCACCGTCAGCACCATCTCGTCGGTAAAGCTGCAAGTGGGACCGATGGCCGTGACGGTATAGGTGAAGGTGCCGGGCTGCGTGGCCGTAATGACGGGGTCGGGGCAGTCGGTGCAGCTCAGCGTGCCGGCAGGTCCCTGCCACAGCCAGCTCAGGCCGGCAAAGCTGCTACCCGCCACGACTTGGATGTCTTCGCCGAGGCAGACCGTGCGGTCGGGGCCGGCATCGGCCGTGAGCATGTGGACGGTCACGGGCAAGGTGTCGGCCTGGCAGATGCCGTGGATGGCCACGTGATAGGTGGTCGTTTCGCTGACCGTCGCCACGGGATCGGGGCAATAGATGCAGCTCAGGCCGTCGGGCTCGAGCCACTCGTAGTATTCGCCGCCGCTGGCAAACAGTTGGGCCGGCTCGCCCGGACAGACCACCGTGTCGGGGCCGGCCTGAAAGTCGGGCGGGAGGGCATCGAGCACGCCGGGTGTGGTCGCACTGAAGTCAATGGCCACCGCCCCCGACACGATGTTGCCGCCCCAGTCGTTGACCAGCACCAGATACACCTCGCCCTGCTGCACCGGCAGGGTGGCCACGAAGTCGTCGCCGCCGGCGTCCTCGCATTCGTCGGTGACCGCGAGGCCGGTGACGGGATGCACGTCGGCCAGGCCCGTAGGATCGGCGCCGGCGGCATACGAGCTGCGGATGGGCGCGTTGTTGAGGGCGTAGTCGCAGGCAAAGGCGATGTCGGGCAACGGGCCCCAGATCTGGAAATCGACGTCGGAGGCTTCGGCAGGGTTGTCCGCCTGCATCGTGAAGCCGAACTTGCCGTCGGCCTGCGCTTCGAACCAGAAGAAAGTGTAGTTGAGCGGAAAGAAGGTGCCCCAGCAGCCGATGTTCACCTCGGGATTGATAAAGTCGGGATCGCCCTGTCCGGGCCCTACGGTGATGACCGCCGGCAGTGCGCCACAGCCGTTGAGCGAGAGCGCATTTTCGCAATCGGCAGCCGAGGGAAAGACGATCGGACAGTCGGCATGGTCAATGATGATGCCGAAAGGCGTGCAACTGGAAGCGTTGTCCACTACGATGTAGTAGGTGCCGGGCGCTTCGAGGAAGGCCGAGTTGATGGCCGGATCAATTTGGCCGAAGCCGCCGCCCGCCTGGGCGATGCATTCGGTGGCGGCATTCGGGCAATCGGCATAGACGGCCAGGCCGGTGGCATCGAGCGTGCCCAGAAGCCGCACCGAGATGCATTCCTGCCCGGGCGACTCGTAAGCGAATACGTAGTCTTCGCCGCCGAGCCAATTGTTGGAATTGCAGGGCCCGTCGGCCACCGAGTTGCCGGCAAAGCAGGTGCTCAGTCCGCTCATGGCAAATGGCAGCGAAGGCACCTCGACCGGCTCGGCACACGACACGATGGGCGGCACATCGCATTCGACGGGTGCGCAGCTCCACTCCATCTCGAAGCCGCTCTCGGTAACCGAGCCGTCGGAAGTGAACTGCAGCGTGACGCAACTGCTGTTGACGGAAATTTCGAAATCGTTGCCCGAGCCGTCGAGCGCATACACCTGCGGACTCGTCACATCGGGACCGGCGAAGATGTTGAGCACATCGAAGCCGTCTTCGATCGAATAGTTGGCAAACGAGAGCGTGATGCACTCGGTATAGTCCTGTGGGCAAATGGTGAAGGTCAGGTTTTCGCCGCTGCCGTAGTCGGCATCGGGGCCGCCCGAGTCGTAGAGCGTGCCGGTACACGTTTGCACCATGGACACATCGCCCATGTTGATCGCAGGCACGTATTCCGCGACACAGAGCTGAAAATCTCCCCAGTTGGGCGTGGCCGAGGCGCTGTAGTCGTTGATGCGCAGAAAATAGGTGATGCCGGGCGTGAGGCCCAACAGGTCAATTTTGACGGAAGTGGCGCCTGCATCGCTGGTGGCACAGGCCAGCTCCTGCAGACCGTCGAGCACGCAGTCGCCGCGATAGACGGCCACCTGCGGCTGCACGATGCCATCGGGGGCGCCTGTCCCCGTGACGGTCACCGTGAAGTCGAGCACGCTGCCGTCAGCCGGCACGGTGAAGCTGAACCACACGTCGCGCGGCACCACGCCGCTGTTGAAGCAAGCCGGAATGTTGTAGTCGGGATTGCTGAAGACGGTGCTCTGCGTGGCGCCCACGTTGGTAAAGGTGTCGGTGGGACAGACGGGCGCCTCGCCCAGAGCGATAAGGCCGGCGCAGTCGTCGTTGGCGGGCTGAGCCGATACCAGCGCGGGCAGCAGGAAAAGCAACAAGAAGACAGGGGCAGATTTCATGAGGCAGCACATTTATTCTGCCCCAATTTCCGCACAGTACACAGTCCGTGCAAATCAGGCTGCCCTTTATGGCAGCGGGCTGTCATTTTTTATCAGCCCGAGCCGCCAGCCCAACCATGCCGGGCCGCGCCATCTGGCAAAAGCCCACCTCACAGCAATGCCGATACCCACGCCTGGCACACTGCCTGCCACGACGTCTTGGAGAAAGTGCTGGGCCAGATAGATGCGCGACACGCCTACCAGCAGCGCCAGCAGGAAACACAGCACCTGCCACCACGCACGCCGGCTTCCCCACAGGGCTGCCAGCGTGAACAGCGCAAAGGCCGACATGGTGTGGCCTGAAGGAAAGGAGGTGGCCCCTGTATAGACCTGCACGCCGTCCACGAGCGTCAGCACGTCGTCGGGACGCATCTTCTGAAACCAGACGAAGGGCCGATCATGCGCAAAAAGGAGTTTCAGCACCACACTGACCAGGCTCACCACCACGCCCGCTACCGGCAACGAAGCCGCAGCGCGCAATGAGCGAAAAGCAAGGATCAGGCCGACCACCACGTAAGCCACGGGCTCGCCCAGCTTCGTGCCCCACGCGAACAGGTGATTGGCCCAGGGAGTCCGGTGTTGCGAGAAAAACCACACGGCATCGCCCTGGTCGAGGATCCCCATCAACGCAAAGCCTGCCAGCCATGCCAGAAAAACGAGGAAAAAAAAGAGCTTGTGCCTGCGCAAAAGTGCGATCATAAAGCCGAATTTTCAGGCGGCCAAGATACGGGGCCGCTCGCGACAATCCGGGCAGCCCGGATCAGGCATGTCGGGGGTGCGCCCCGAATCAGCCTCAGCCGCTGGCACAATGATCGAAATTCCCTTACTTCACCCATCCAGGATCGCATCGCACAAACCCACTACCATGGCAAACCGACGCAAGCACAGGGCCCAGCGCAAGGGCGCCGTTTCCCGAAAGGGAAAGAAAAAAACCGGGAAAACACTTTTTCCGGCGCACTTCTGGCGCCGCTGGGCCCTGCCGGGCCTGGCAGTGTGCGCGCTCGGCCTGAGCCTGTACCTGCAGACCATCCGTTTCGACTACAACCTCGACGACAAGCTGGTCATCACGCAGAACGAGTTCACGAAGAAAGGGCTGGCCGGCATTCCCGACCTGCTGTTCAAGGAGAGCTTTTCGGGCTTTCCGGGCTACAATCCCGACCTGATCGCGGGGGCGCGCTACCGCCCCCTGTCGCTGGTCACCTTTGCCATCGAATACGAGCTTTTCGGGCTGCGCCCCGATATCAGCCACTTCGTCAATGCGCTGCTCTACGCCCTGACGCTGCTGGTGGTGCTGCGCGTTCTGGTGATGTTTCTGCCGGCAAAGGGCAGCCCCTGGCTGTCGGCGGCCTTTGCCGGGGCCGTCCTTTTCGCGCTGCATCCCGTCCATACCGAGGTGGTGAGCAATATCAAGGGGCGCGACGAGCTGCTGGCCCTGTTCTTTGCGCTGGGCGCACTTTACTATTCGCTGCGCCATGCGGCCACCAGGCGCCGGCTGCCCCTGGCCAGTGCGGCTATGTTGATGTTTCTGGGCATGATGTCCAAAGAAAATGCCATCACTTATATGGCCGTGGTGCCGCTGGCCCAGTTCGTGCTGCTGCGGGCCTCGTGGCGCACCATGATGCGCACGGTGGCCGTTCTGGCCCTGCCCGTACTGGCCTACCTGTGGCTGCGCATCGAGGCCGTGGGTTACCTGTTCAACCCCGATGCCCCCGTGCAGTCGCTCATGAACAACCCCTTCCTCGAAGCCACGCTCGAAGAGCGCATGGCCACCATCATCTACACGCTGGGGCTGTACGTCAAATTGCTGTTCTTCCCCCACCCGCTCACGCACGACTACTACCCCTACCACATTCCGCTCATGCACTGGACCGACTGGCAGGTGTGGCTGTCACTGGTCCTGTACGCAAGCATGACGTGGTGGGCCCTGCGCACGCTCCCGCGCCGTACGGTGCCGTCCTTTGCCATCCTGTACTTTCTGGCCACCCTATCCATCGTGTCCAACATTCTGTTCCCCGTCGGCACCTTCATGAACGAGCGCTTCCTCTACATGCCCTCGCTGGCATTTCCGCTCTTTTTCGGTTGGTTTGCCTTTCGGCAAATGCCGCCATGGCTGGCTCGCTACCAGCCTGCTTTCGCAAAATGGAGCCCGCTGCTGCTCAGTGCCGCCTTCGCGCTGGGCTTCGCCTGGAAATCGCTGGAGCGCATCCCCGCCTGGCGCAACGAGTACACCCTGAACAAGGCCGCCATCGAGGTCTCGAAAAACTCGGCCCGCGCCAACACCTTCTATGCCTACACCCTCTACCGCATGGCCGTGGACACTGCCGACATCGAGGCCAAACGCCGGCTCATCGCCGAAGCCGAACCACATGTGGACAAAGCCCTGTCCATCTATCCGCAATATTCCGACGCCTTGCGCACCAAGGCCGGCATCCGCGCCCTCTACTACCAGCTCGACGGCAATCTCGACCAACTGCTGGCCGACTTCGCCGAAGTGGCGCGCAAAGGCTGGGTGGATTTTCTGGATACCTACATGAAATACCTCAATGGCCGTGCACCCGCCGAAAAGTTGATCCCGTTCTACCACAAGGTGGGCTACGAGATCTTTTTCCGCGAAAAAGGCGACCTCGCGCACGCCATACAGTACCTGCAAATGGGCCTCGAACTCGAGCCGCAAAACCCGCAACTGCTCAAGGACCTCGCATTGGTCCATGCCCGGTCGGGCAATGCCCGACTGGCGCTGCAATACGCCCAGGCGGCCCTCGCAGCCAATCCCGACGACGCGGAGCTGATCGAGCTGCTGCAACAGACAAATGGACAGTAAAGCCTGGCCGGACACAAAAAAGCAAGGCCCGAGGCCTTGCCGAAAATTGAAAAAAGGCTAATGGTAATCTTTCAGACGCGCCGCCCTCAGGAAAGGGAAACAGAATTGGAACGTTTCCCGGCCCGACGTCGGCGAATCATCTCTTTGAGCCCGGGATCGTCATATACCCACGAAAGCGCCTCTGCGAGTTCCGGAACAGACTCGGCATGGTGTACGGGCAAGTTGATGATGCCATTCCACACGCCCGGCTTGCGCGCCGACACGGCCGTCAGCACGACCCCCTCCTCACGGGCCAGAGGGGGAAGCGCATCGGGATCCAATGCCAGCCACAGGTCGGGCCGCAGGTCGCCGTGCTCCAGTTCATCGGAATAGAGGCTTACAGATGGAATGTGCATCTCGGGCATCGGGATGTCCCGCCCGGATATCACCCAGTTCACCTTCAATCTTTTTCTTCGACCCGGACTGAGTGCCTCGTAAAAGCGCTCCACGGCGCTTACGGCCGTGCGGTTCTGGCTGGGGGAAGCACCCAATACCACAGCAAGCACTGTTTCTCTCATAACACCTCTGAATGTGGGGGCAATCCAGAGATCACCTCGGTTCACCGCCGAAATACTCGGCCGGATGCTGTTTGTGCGGGATTACAATTTGTCGGAAGGAAAACGGAGGCCGATGGACCTGGTTGTTATTGCATAGCAAATACAATTATTAGTATTTTTTTGAATAAATTTTTCTTCAATCCGCTTTGTTTGTGACAACAAAACCACAACCATATCACTCAAAAAAATATCCGATCAAAAACCAAACACCTGAATATCACTAAATTACAAAGCAACTGTCATCAATAGGCCGGATGTTTTCCCGGCCCGACATCCATCCGGGTTCAGTTTGGTGACAAATGTCACCCTGCAGCAAACATCACAATCGTTAGATTTGCGGCATGATTTATTTTGACTAAGTCTAAATAATGCTTGCATTCAACAAATCGAAAAACTGAGATCCAATGAGAGGGAAAACGCTACTGGTAGTTGTACTCGGTTTTTTGCCGTTCTGCGTGGAGGGAGTGCTGGCCCAGGCCACGGACAGCATTCAGGGCTACATTTACTTCAACACGGCGGAGCGACTGCTGCGCACCCGGGGCAATCTGAAGATCGGCGGGTATGGCGGGCCGCATTACAACCAGCCGCTGTCGGGTAGCACGCGGCGTCAGGGCATACTGGACGTGCACCGCTTCATCATGCTGATGGGCTACCAGTTCGACAAGCGCACGCAGTTCATCACCGAGATGGAGTTCGAGCACACCAACCAGGTGTATGTCGAACAGGCCTTTCTGGAATACCGCGTAAACCGGGGGCTCAGCCTGCGGGGCGGTCTGGTGCTCATTCCGATGGGCATCATCAATCTGTATCACGAGCCCGTGGTATTCAATGGCGTAGAGCGGCCATTGCTGGATGCCTACCTTGTGCCCAGCACCTGGCGCGAGATCGGTCTGGGTGTTTCGGGGCTGGTTTTGCCGCTTTCGATCAAGTATCAGGCATATGTAGTCAATGGTTTCAAGAGCTTCGACGGGCAGGCCACCATTGGCGGGGCCACCGGCCTGCGCAACGGCCGGCAGAATGCGTCGAATGCTTTTGCCTATACGCCCAACTTTACCGGTCGTGTGGAGTACTTCGGACTGCGCGGGCTCAACCTGGCGGTTTCCGGATATTTCGGTCCTACCCAGAGCACGCTGTACGAAGGACTGCCCCGGGCCGATGAGGCGGCCCGGGCACGTGCCGACTCATCGGTCGTGGGCGTGCGCATGCTCGGCTTCGATGCCCGCTACAGCTACAAGGGGCTCAAGCTGATGGGACAGGTGTACTACACCAGCCTGACGAACACGAAAGCGTACAACGCCTTTACCGCCGACAAAAACGGCGGCAACCTGGGCAAAGCCATGTTCGGCTACTTCGTAGACCTCGGCTACGACCTGTTGCGCACGGCCGATACCGACAAGCAGCTCATCGCTTTCGTGCGCTATTCCAACTTCGACACCCACTTCAAGGTGGACGAGCTACTGAGCGCCAACCCCGCCTACGACCGCACGGTGATCACCACGGGCCTGACGATGTTCCTCACGCGCGGCGCCAACGTCAAGGCCGACGTGCAGTGGCAAACGGACGAAAGCACCGATGAATGGCAAACGACCTTCAACACCGGTTTCGGCATCATGTTCTGATCACCTCCGGGCGGGAAGCGAGCATGCAGCAGGGTGCTTCCCGCCGCAAATATTTCCCGCTATGAATCGCATCCTCCTGGCCTTTTCTGCACTGGTATGGGTGTCTGCCAGCTACCTCATCCAGGACATCAACTACCGCCCGCGCCTGTTGCTCAAGGTACTGAAAAAGTACGACGTGCCGGGCTTTGAGGCACTGCAGCCTCTCCCCGTACCGCACTACGGCCCCACACCGGGCAAGTACTTTGAGATCCGCACGCCCGAATCGGAAGTGCGCTACGTGTACGTAGGGCGCGTGAACAGTTGCCGCACCGGCGGCTGCAATGAGCCCGACAAACCGATCGATCCCGGGCAACTGGAAAGCGAATTTTTTGACTATTTCCTGCTCTTCGACGAAACGGTACACGTGCGCGCCATCCGCGTGTACAACTACGAAGCCAGCTACGGCTACGAAATCACCGCGCCCGGCTGGCTCCGCCAGTTCCTCGGCTACGACGGAACACGCGAACTGATCGTCGGAAAGGATGTCGATGCCATCACCGGCGCTACCGTGTCGGTCTATGCCATCACGGCCGACGTCGAAACCAGAACACGGCAGTTGCAAGAGTGGCTGGAGAAGAACCGCCAGCCCACCGTAGATTCATCGGCGGCAGACGGTGAAGAAAAGGTACATTGACCAGTGGGCAAGCTGTCAGCAAGGGGTAGTGTCCCCGATCAACTGATTTTAGACTGCGTTTTCTGTGGCCGAAGGCTGCGGTTTCAATGGATGAGGAACCGAGGAACCGAGGATTTGAGGATTTGAGCAAGCACCTGATAGTCAATGCAAAAAACGCTCAACGCTACACGCTCAACCCTCAACGATTCACCTTTCTGCAGCCGGTTTATTCTCGGGATGCGCGATCCTTTATTCAAGGACACCACCTTGCCCTACCTTTGCAGCCATGCCCTATCGCATACGTACCATAGCCGAGGTGATTGGCGCCGAGGTGTTGCAGATGCCGCACCCCGAAGCCGAGGTGTCCCACCTGCTGCTCGACAGTCGGCAGGTGGTGTTTCCGCGCGTTTCGCTCTTTTTTGCGTTGCGCGGGCGGCGCCTCGACGGACACGACTTCGTGCAGGAGGCCTGGCAGCAGGGCGTGCGCCACTTCGTGGTGGAGCGCCTTCCGGCAAATGCCACCCTGACGGGTGCCACCATCCTGCGCGTGTCCGACGCGCTGGCGGCGCTCCAGCAACTGGCCGCCTGGCACAGAAGCCACTTCTCGATGCCGGTGGTGGGCATCACGGGCAGCAACGGCAAAACCATCGTCAAGGAATGGCTCTACCAGTTGCTGCATCCTTTCGTGCAGGTGGTGCACAACCCGCGCAGCTACAACAGCCAGTCGGGCGTGCCCCTTTCCGTCTGGCAGCTCGACGCGCGCCACGAGCTGGCCATCTTCGAGGCGGGTATTTCCCGGAAGGGCGAGATGGAGCGGTTGGCCGCCATCATCCGGCCCACCATCGGTCTGTTTACCACGCTGGGGCCTGCCCACGACGAAGGGTTTGCCGACAGGCAGGAGAAGTTGAGGGAGAAGCTGAAGCTCTTCGCGACGGCCGAGCTGATCGTCGCCTGCCGCGACCAGCAGGAGGTGTGGCCGGTGCTGCAGGAGCAGTTTGCCGACAGGCGTCTCTTCTCGTGGTCGCGTACCGAGACGGCGGCCGATATGCTGGTGGTGCACGAAGAGGTGTGCGACCAGCACACCCGTCTGCGGGTGCGCCTGCCGGGCGGCATGGTCGGGCTGGAGGTGCCTTTTGCCGACAGGGCCAGTGTGGAAAATGCGCTGCACTGCCTGGCGCTGTGTGTCGTGCTGGGATATGTCACGCCCGAGCTGGTGGGCCGCTTCGCTCGTCTGGAGCCGGTGGCCATGCGCCTCGAACTCAAGGAGGGTGTGCAGCAGTGCCTGGTCGTCAACGACAGCTACAATGCAGACCTGGGGTCGCTGGCCATCGCCCTTCAGTTTCTGGAGCAGCAGGGCAATCGGCCTCGCCGCACACTCATCCTGTCCGACATCCTGCAGAGTGGGCGCAACGCAACGGTGCTCTACCGCGACGTGGCCCGTCTCGTGGCCGGCCACGGCATCGACCGTTTTGTTGGTGTCGGGCAGGCGGTGCGGGCCGCAGCGACCCATTTGCCGAAAGGCATGGAGACGGCCTTCTTCGACACGACGGAAGCGCTGCTCGCAGCCATTGATGCGGGCCGGCTTGATTTCGCGAATGAGGCGGTGCTCATCAAGGGCGCGCGCGATTTCGCCTTCGAGCGGGTGGCCAACCGGCTGGCGCGCAAGGTGCACAATACGGTGCTGGAGGTGCACCTCGGCGCGCTGGTGCACAACCTGTCCGTTTTTTCGAAATACCTGAAGCCGGGGGTGCGCACCATGGCCATGGTCAAAGCAGCGGCCTATGGCAGCGGCAGTGCCGAGGTGGCGCGCCTGCTCGAGTTTCACAACATCAGCTATCTGGCGGTGGCCTATGCCGACGAGGGCGTCGAGCTGCGGCAGGCGGGCATCCGCACGCCCATCCTGGTGCTCAACCCCGAAGAGGCCGCCTTCGACATGATGCTGCGCCATGCGCTCGAACCGGAGCTGTACAGCCCCGCGCTGCTGCGCAAGTTTCTGCAGCAGGTGGAGGGCCGTGGCGGTGAGGCCGGCATTCACCTCAAGCTCGACACCGGCATGCATCGCCTCGGCTTCGAGCCACACCAGCTCGACGAGGCGCTGAGGCTGTTGCGCGTGCATCCACGCGTGTGCGTGCGCAGCGTGTTCTCACACCTTGCCGCCAGCGAAGATCCCGAAGAAGATGCGTTTACCCATCGGCAGGCGCAGGCGTTCATGGCCATGTATGCGCGCATTGTGGAGGCGCTGGGCTATCGCCCCATGCGCCACATCCTCAACTCGGCCGGCATCCTGCGTTTTCCCGAGTACCAGTGGGAGATGGTGCGGCTCGGCATCGGCCTGTACGGCATCGACAGCAGCGGGCAGGTGCAGGACGCCCTCCGGCCCGTGCTCACCCTGAAGGCGCGCGTGTCGCAGGTGAAGCAATTGGCGCTTGGCGAGACGGTGGGCTACAACCGCACCTGGCACGCCGAGGCGCCGGCGCGCATCGCCACCGTCACCATCGGCTATGCCGACGGCTTGCCCCGGGCCCTGGGGCGCGGGCGCTATGCCCTTTACGTGCGGGGCCGCAAGGCGCCCATTGTGGGCAACGTCTGCATGGACATGTGCATGATCGACGTGACGCACATCCCCGACGTGCAGGAGGGCGATGAGGTGGAAGTGTTCGGGCAACACTTGCCCGTGCAGGAGATGGCCCGCCGGCTCGATACCATACCCTACGAGGTGTTCACGGGCGTGTCGGCGCGGGTGAAAAGGGTGTACATCCAGGAATGAAACGGTCGCGATGATGAATCCTTTTCGATGGCTGGCTGCAACGGGCCTTACCGCCGCATTTGCCGCATTGCTGTGGCAGTTTGGCGTGGGCCGCGGCTTCGGGTCGTGGTCCTTTGCCGTTTGGGGCCATCTGTTGTTGCTGGTATGGGCCGTGCTGTTTTATCGGCTGACGGGCTGGCAGCCGCCCCGTGCGTGGCTGCGGCCGGCGCGGTGGGAGTGTCGGGGGGAGTTGTACCGGTGGCTGGGTGTGCCCATCGTGCGTCGAGCGCTCGCCAGCAGGCTGTGGCGTCGTTTCAACCCCGATTTTCAGTTTTCCGAAAGGGGAAAAGCCGCCTTGCGGCAAATGGAGTGCGCCATGGTGCGTGCCGAAACGGGGCATTTTCTGGCGGGCATGGCTTCGTTGCTCTTCACGGCAGGCATCGGCATGCACACACCGGAGGCGTTGTGGCGCCTGCTGACAGTCAATGTGTTGGTCAATGGCTATCCCATCGCAGTGCAGCGCTACAATCGGGCGCGTGTGTGGAGGGTGCTTGGAAAGTGTTCTGAAAGGGGGCAGGAGAATTGACCGGGCTATTTGGCGGCTCGTGGCCGATGCTGTATTTTTGACGTCCCTGTTTGCAGGGTAGCGACGACAAACATTACTACAAAACGAAAACATCCCCGCCGATGCGCACCTGGCACAGCAGATTTGTGTTCACCGATTTTCGCCACCTTCAGAAGGTCAAGCTCAAAAAGCTGCAGAAGGTGTGCGATCGCATTTATGTGTTCGTCCACGTCGAGGAGACGCACATCCCCCTGGAAATGGTGCGTCGGATGCAGAAGTGGGGCAAGCGCCTGAAGTGGATCATGGTAGAGGGCGCGCCGGTCGAAGAAATGAACTACCACATTGCCTTTTACCTGGGCAAACTGCACGAAAAGACCGACCCGCATATCGAGTTCGCCATCCTTTCCAACGACGAAGACTTCGACGCGCTCATCCAGTTCGTCAACGCGCAGGGGCGGAGCTGCATCCGCGTGCGTACGCGCAAGCAGACCGACGCACAGCCCTTCGACGAACAGGCACGGCAGGAGACGTCCTCGGACGGGGCTGCCGATGTGGCGCATCTCGACGAAGTGCAGCAAGTAGCCCGCAGCAAGCCTTCGTTCACCGAAGTGACCATGGAGATGTTTGGCGGGGTGTCGCCCATGTCGCTGCGCACCACGGGTGGCACCGCCGTAGTGGCCGATCCGGGATTTTCGGAAACGATGATCGAACGGACGGCAGAAGACACGCTGCGTCGGCTCGTGCGTTCGGGCAACCGTCCTGCCGAACTCGACACGCTCAAGGAGTACATCATGCTGCACAACGAGGAAGTGGCCAGCGACGAGGTGATCGAAAAAGTCATTCAAAAGCTGGAAGCCCGCGAGGCCATTACGGTGAAAGGCGAGGAAGTGATCTACCATTTTTAGCCCCTTGCTAATTTTGCGAGGCCAATTGTCCCGTACCAAAATCAGAGCCTTATGACGCAGGAAGAAATCGATCTTCATATCGAAGAAGCGCGCGAGCTGATGGAGCATGCCATCGAGCACCTGAAACACGAACTGGCCACCTTGCGCGCCGGCAAGGCATCGGCCCGCATGCTCGACGGCATCATGGTCGAGTATTACGGCGTGCCGACACCCCTGCAACAGGTGTCCAACGTGACGGCACCCGACGGCAAAACGATCACCATCCAGCCGTGGGAAAAGCACATGCTCGCCGTGATCGAAAAGGCCATCTTCGAAGCCAACCTCGGGCTCACCCCCGTCAACAACGGCGAAATGATCATCATCAACGTGCCGCCGCTGACGGAGGAGCGCCGCCGCGAGCTGGTGAAGAAAGCCAAGGCCTATGGCGAAGAGACCAAAATCGCCATTCGCAACGCCCGTCACAAGGCCATGGACTTCATCAAAAAAGCCGTGAAAGACGGCTACCCCGAAGACATGGGCAAGCGGATGGAAGAGCAGGTGCAAGACCTCACCAACCAGTACGTCAAAAAAGTGGACGAGCTGCTCAAAGCCAAAGAAGCCGACATCATGACTATTTGACGGTATGCCTCTCGGCAAAAAACACCAGGCGAGGGCTGCCCCGGTATCGGGGTGGCCCTCGGCGTTTCTGCGGAAATGATCGAGTGAAAGGCAGGAAGCGCAAAGTGCATGTATGGCGCTGCTTGCAGGGAGCGCTGGAAGGAAAAAATTTCATTTCGACAGATGGCCCGGTGTGCAGTACCCTTTTCCATGGCTCGGCCGATCGGTGCAGGATGTGCCTCTGGTATGCGGCTCTTGCAGAACTTTTCGCGCAGGAATGTTTTCCGCGGTCCGGAAAAAATTTCGGGAGGGTATTGCAAGGTAAAAACAGGCGTTCTATCTTTGCACCCGCTTCGCGAAACGAGTGAGGCAACAACCTTGAAAAACCAGGAAGAGACGGCTGCTGAAAAGCGCGCATGAAGCGCTTTTCGCAAAAGCAGCGGAAAGTTCTTTGACACGAAGGGGAAACTGTGCAGAATGCAAATGTAGACACCCGTTCAATTTGAGTTTCAAGATCTTACACTATGGAGAGTTTGATCCTGGCTCAGGATGAACGCTAGCGGGAGGCCTAATACATGCAAGTCGAGGGGTAACAGAGGACTTCGGTCCTGCTGACGACCGGCGCACGGGTGAGTAACGCGTACGCAACCTGCCCTCAAGAGGGGGATAGCC
>WFYJ01000053.1 GCA_015490175.1 Saprospiraceae bacterium
GTGCTGGCAACTGGTGTGGGCCGACGAGTTCGACGGCACCAGCCTCGACCTCGACAAGTGGAGCCATTTCCTCGGTCCCAATCCGGCCAACAACGAACTGCAGTACTACACCGACCTGAGCACCAACCTGCAGGTGTCGGGCGGGACGCTCCGGATCATTGCGCGCGAGGAGAGCTACATGGGCTACAATTACACCTCGGCTCGTATCCGCTCGCGCAATCTGTTCGACTTCCGCTATGGCAAGGTGGAGGTGCGCCTCAAGGTGCCGCCGGGTCAGGGTCTGTGGCCCGCCTGCTGGATGATGCCCACCGAGCAGTGGTATGGCATCTGGCCGGCCAGCGGCGAGATGGACATCATGGAAAATCTGGGGCAACAAACCGACGTGGCCTATGGCACGGCCCACTGGCAGGCCGCCGACGGCACGCATCAGTACAATACCGGCAGCGCCAACAGCGGCACCCCCGATCTGGCCGACACGTTTCACCTCTTCACTTTCGAGTGGTCGCCCGACACGCTCACCTGGCTGCTCGACGGCGTGCAGTTTCACCAGATCACGGCGGCCGATGTGGCGCCGGCGCAGTGGCCCTTTCACCGCCTGTTTCACCTGATCCTGAACCTGGCCGTGGGGGGCGACTGGCCCGGCCCGCCCGATGCCACCACGCCTTTCCCGGCCACTTTCGAGGTGGACTACGTGCGCGTGTATCAGGAGCTGCCCTTCATCCGGATCGCCGGCCCGGGCATCGTGCAGTCGGCCGCACAGACCGTCAATTTTTCGCTTCCGCAAATTGCCGGCGCCACGTACACATGGACGTGGCCACCCGAGGCCACGCTGGTGTCGGGGCAGGGCACCCACCAGGTCAGCCTGCAGTGGAGCGGCAGCGGCACCTTGCAGGCCCAGATGACGACGGGCTGTGGCACCGGCACCTACACGCACGACGTGATTTTCGGCAGCAATATCTGGGAGAATGGCGGCTTCGAGGAGGGATGGCGGTATTTCCGCCTTTCGGCAAATGCTCCCGCGGCGGCCACCTTCCACATCGATTCGGTCAATGCGGCTGCAGGCACTTACCTGGGCAAGGTGACCGTGACGAGCACCGGCACGAATGTCTGGGATGTGCAACTGGGGCGCCCTGAGGTGGCGCTGAGCTCGGGCGTCAGCTACGCGCTGAGCTTTCAGGCACGTGCCGATGCGGCGGGCAAGGACGTGCAGGTGGCCGTCATCAACCAGAACGACTACACGCTGTATGCCATCAACACCTTTGCCCTGGGCACGAGTTGGCAGCCTTTTACGTTCACCTTTACTGCACCGGCCACGACCACGGCGCAGATCAACTTCGACCTGGCCGACGAGACGGGCACTTTCTACTTCGATTCGCTGGCTTTCGTGCCACAGAGCTCGCTGCCCGTTTCCTGGCTGGAGCCGCTCGAGGGCCGGCGGAACGGGCAGAGCGTCGTGCTCACCTGGGCCACGGCTGCCGAGTACGAGGTCGCATGGTTCGAGCTGGCCCGCAGCACCGACGGCCGTTCCTGGCAATTGTGGAAAAAGGTGCCGGCGGCAGGCCGGGCCCATCGCTATGTGGTGACGGATGCACAACCGTGGCTTCCCTGCACGCTCTACCGCCTGCGCCAGGTTGATCGGGATGGCACCTGGCGGGAATTGCCGGTGGTGGAGGTCTGTGTCGAGGACCGCGAAGCGCCGCAGATCTGGCCCAATCCGGCTTCTGAAGCCGTGCACATCTGCTCCGACCAGCCGCTCGACCGAATCCAATTGTACGCACTCGATGGTCGGCCTGTGGACCTCCTTCCGCACCGATCGGGCCGTGATGTGTGGCTCGAGCTGTCGGATTTGCCGAAAGGCATCTGGCTGGTGCGCATGCAGCGCGGCGCCCGCGTGTGGTGGGAGCGGTTGGTGAAGCAATAGCGGCGTGAGGCGGTTCCATTCGCTCAACCTTCCCCGGGGTGGCGGCTGGCGACGCCACCTGTGAGACCGCTCTTGTCGGGGACCCAAGCGTGGCAAAAGTCGGAAAACCAGTGCGACGACGGCAGCACGAGGCCGGGGGACGGCGTTATTGTCCCCCGGGCGTTGGCGGAGGGTAACTGCTCGCCGGGAATTTTTTTTCAAAAAAATGTGGAAACAGGTAACTCTTTGACACTTTTCGGTGATATAAAAGAAAAACAGCGTGAAGTATGCTCATTCCGAAGATCAAAATCGCAGCCTCATGAAGCAGAAGCAACCCGGATCGCCTCGAAGGAAGGCACCTCCTTGAAGAAACATTGCAAACCCTCAAACCAGTTATTCCATGCTTGATG
>WFYJ01000054.1 GCA_015490175.1 Saprospiraceae bacterium
CCCCACCGGCCGGATGTACTTCGACGAAGTAGACATAATCGCAATACCCAAGGCAGTAATCCCATCGAGGGTCTTGCGGGTGAGCTCCTTGCAGGTGCCTGTCAAGGTACACGCTGCCACTGAGCAGCCTGGTATCCTTGCATTTTATTTTCTGTCGATCCGCATTTCGCATCGCCTGCAACCCCTTCTTGCAGGCCCCTGCAAGTGCCGGGATCTGCTCGCAGGTCTTGCAAAGATTGGTAGTGTCCCCGATCAACTGATTTTAGACTGCGTTTTCTGCGGCCGAAGGCTGCGGTTTGAAGGATGAAGAATCTAGGATTTGAGCAAGCACCTGATAGTCAATGCAAAAAACGCTCAACGCTACACGCTCAACCCTCAACGATTCACCTTTCTGCAGCCGGGCCATTTTCGGGATGCGCGATCATCTATTTAAGGACACCACCCCACACATGTCGCATGCCCTCTCCGAAGTACAGTTCGGCAAAATCCTCTGGCCCATCCCACGAAAAAGCATATTGCTTCAGCATTTTCTGTACCCGGGCGCGATCTTTCCACAGCTTGAAAAGCTGCAGCCAGACCGATTTGCCGCTGGCTTGCGGGCCGGTAAGGACAGTGAGGTCGGCCACGTCAACGGTGCCCTCACCTATCGGTCCCAGATCCTCAACTCGAAACGAGGCCATGCCACTCGTACTTTTCTGAATTTGCCAAAAGTAGCATTTTTTCGTTCATTTGGTGCCTTTGGCAACCGCCTTTTCATCGTCAATCCAAACCCACCATGCCCAGCCGCCTGCTCTTCCTCGCACTCGCCTTGTGGAGTCTTCAGGCTGCCTGCCAGCAGGAAGGCCCTGACAGCGCGCATCGCTACACCAATGCCCTCATCCACGAGACGAGCCCGTACCTGCTGCAACACGCGCACAACCCCGTCAACTGGTTCCCCTGGAGCGAAGAGGCCCTGCAGAAAGCGCAGCAAGAGCAGAAAATGCTCATCATCAGCATCGGCTATGCCGCCTGCCACTGGTGCCACGTCATGGAGCACGAGTCGTTCGAAGACACCACCGTGGCCCGCTTCATGAACGAGCACTTCGTCAGCATCAAGGTGGACCGCGAGGAGCGCCCCGACGTGGACGACGTGTACATGACGGCCTGCCAGTTGGCTTCGGAGCGCGGCTGCGGCTGGCCGCTCAACGTCTTCGCCCTGCCCGACGGGCGCCCCGTCTGGGCGGGCACCTATTTCCCCCGCAAGCAGTGGCTCGAAGTGCTCCGGTACTTCGCCAACCTCTGGGAAAACGACCGCGCCAGGGTGCTGCAGTATGCCGACCAGCTCACGCGAGGCATCCGCGCCCTGGGCGACGTGCCCGGCACCGAAACACACGACGCCTTCTCGGCCGACAGTCTGCGCGTGCTCGTCGAGGCCTGCCTCGCCACGCTCGACCCCCGACGCGGCGGCCGCAGGGGCGCGCCCAAGTTTCCGATGCCCGCAGGGCAGGAGCTGTTGCTCGAGTGGCACCACTACAGCGGCGACGCGGCCAGCCTGCAGCAGGTGCTCACCACGCTCGACCACATGGCCTGCGGCGGCATCTACGACCAGCTCGGCGGCGGCTTTGCGCGCTACAGCACCGATGCCCGCTGGCTGGTGCCCCACTTCGAGAAGATGCTCTACGACAACGGCCAGCTCGTCAGCCTCTACGCCCATGCCTTCCAGCTTGCGCAAAAACCGCTGTATCGCCGCGTGGTCGAGGAGACGATGGCCTTCGTGCAGCGCGAGCTGACCAGCCCCGAAGGGGGCTTCTACTCATCGCTCGATGCCGACAGCGAAGGCGAGGAAGGCAAGTATTACGTCTGGACGCGCGCCGAACTCGACTCCTTGCTCGAACCCGAGCTGGCGCGGGTGGCATCGGAGTACTGGGGCGTGACCGAACGCGGCAACTGGGAGGACGGCAAAAACGTGCTGCACGTGGCCCACTCCGTGGAAGAAGTGGCCCGCAGCACCGGCCTCGACACCGCCACCGTCAGGCGGCATTTGGCGAAAGCCGCAAAAATACTCTTCGAAGCGCGGCAGCAACGCGTGCGCCCCCGCCTCGACGACAAGATTCTCTGCTCGTGGAACGCCCTGATGCTCATGGGCTGCACCGACGCATTCCGTGCCACCGGCAACGATGCCTTTCGGCAAATGGCATTGCGCAACGGCCACTTCCTCGCCGAAAAGATGATGGACGCCGAGGGGCACCTGTGGCGAAACTACAAGGACGGCCGCGCCACCATCGATGCCTTCCTCGACGACTATGCCCTGACGGCACGGGCGTTCATCGCCCTGTACCAGATCACCTTCGACGAAAGCTGGCTGGAGCGCGCCCGCAAACTGGCCAACTACGCAATGACTCACTTCAACGACCCCGACAGCCCCCTGTTCTTTTACACCTCCGACGCCCAAGCCGACCAGCTCGTCGCCCGCCGCAAGGAAATCGAAGACAACGTCATCCCGGCATCCAACTCGGTCATGGCGCATGTGCTGTTCGAGCTGGGCCACTATTACTACGACACTACCCTGCTCCAGCGGGCCCGCCGCATGCTGGCCGTGGTCATGCCGCAGGTGCTGCGCACGCAGCAGGCCGGCTTTTACGCCAACTGGTGCCGTTTGTACCTTCGCTACCTGAAACCGCCATGGGAAGTGGCCATCGTGGGGCCCGAGGCACACGCCCTGCGCGACCGCCTGGCACGGCACTACCTGCCCGATGCCCTGCTGCTCGGCGGCACCGACGAAGGCTCGCTCGAGCTGCTCCAGGACAAATTGCAGGGCGACGACACCTTCATCTACGTCTGTCAGAACAAGGTCTGCAAGCTGCCCGTGCAAACCGTGGAAGCCGCCCTCCGATTGATGCAATGAGTGGCAAAGCCCGCTGAAAAAAGTCGAAAAATCATTCAGTTACACAGAGTTCCACAGAGAAGGCACTGATTTTCACAGAGTTGCCAAAAATGCGCTCAAACGGCGTCCATCTGCGGCCGAAAGCTGCGGTTCGTTCAAATGGATGCGCAAAAAGATTTGACTCACAACACTTTAATTAAAAACACCAACCGTAAGACCATAAAGTTCAGGCCGATCCATGGCACCTTTTTTCATTGTGCTCAAACCCTGAACCCTCAACGCTCCCCTGCACCTTGACAAGAAAACGAAACAACCATGCGCATTCTGAAGTACACCCTGATCTTCCTGCTGCTGGTGGCTATGGCCGTGGCCGGCGGCACCTGGTATTACAAGCGCACGCACCAGCCGCGCTATGAAGGCACGGTCGCCATCGCCGGATTGCAGGCCCCCGTCGAAGTGTGGTTCGACACGCTGGGCATTCCCCATATCCGGGCGGACAACATGCACGACGCCTACATGGCGCTGGGCTACGCCCACGCGCAGGAGCGCCTCTTCCAGATGGAGATGATCCGTCGGCTGACGTCTGGCCGTCTGGCCGAAGTGCTTGGCCCGCAGCTCGTCGAGTCGGACAAGTTTTTCCGCACACTCGGCATCCGCCACATGGCCGAGCGCACGGCCCGGGAGGTGTTTGCCGACAGGACAAGCCCCATGGTGCAGGCCGCCGAGGCCTATCTGGCCGGCATCAACGCCTTCATCGCCGAAGACCGGCTGCCGCCCGAGTTCGGCATGCTGCGCTACAAGCCCGAGCCCTTCACCCCGGCCGACATTTACACGACCATCGGCTACATGTGTCTGGGCTTTGCGCCCAACTGGGCCCAGGAGCCGGTGCTGACGGCCCTGCGCGACAGCCTCGGCGACGAATTCTTCCGGGGCTGGGCGTTTTTCGACCATTTTGGGCAGGCACAGGCACAGCCCTTGCCCCTCGAGGGCGCCATCGGCGAGGCCGTACAAAAGCACCTCGATGCCGTGGGGCTGCCCCTGTGGACGGGCTCTAACGCCTGGGTGATCGGGCCGCAGCGCAGCGCCTCGGGCAAGCCGCTGCTGGCCAACGACACCCACATCAAGTTCGCACAACCGGCCGTGTGGTACGAAGCCCACATCGAGTATCCGGGCTTTCGCTTCATGGGGCACTACCTGGCCGGCGTGCCCTTCGGGGTGGTCGGCCACAACGACCGCCTGGGCTGGGGCCTGACCATCTTTCCCTTCGACAACATGGACCTGTTTGCCGAAAGGCTCAACCCCGACCACCCCAACCAGGCCCTTTACCGCGACGAGTGGTACCCGCTCGAGACGCGCACCGAGACCATCCGCGTCAAGGGCGGTGAGCCGGTCGAGCTGACGGTGCGCACCAGCCGCCATGGCCCCCTCATCGGCGACGTGGTGGCGCCGCTGCAGGGCCAGGCCATAGCGCTGTGGTGGCCCGTGGTATTGTACCCCACCCGCATGCTCGAGGTGGTGTGGGAGTTCAACCAGGCGCGCGACATGGGGCAGATCATCGGGGCCGCTGCCAAAATCGACTGGCTGGGGCTGAACCTCGTCTATGCCGACGTAGACGGCAACTACGCCTGGTGGGGCACCGGCAAGATCCCCATCCGGCCGCCGCACGTCAATCCGGCCTTCGTGCTCGACGGCGCCTCGGGGCAGGACGACCCCTTCGGCTTCCAGCTCTTCGAAGACAATCCGCGCCTGGTCAATCCGCCCGAAGGCTATATCGCTTCCGCAAACCAGGATCCGCGCTGGGTGCGCCCCACATGGCAGGTGCCGGGCCTGTACACGCCGCCCGACCGCTACCTGCGCCTCCACAAGTTGCTGGGGCAACAGCAGCAGTGGACACCCGAAGGCTGCATGCGCCTCCAGCTCGAGACCACGTCCGAGCAGCAGGCCGCCCGCGCCCACCACTGGGCGCGCCTCATCCGGCCCGAAGGTGAGCCCTACGCCCGCCTGCGCGACACGCTGGCCGCCTGGCCGGGCAACTACCCGCTGCACGGCGCCGCCCCCGTGCTGTTTACGAAAGTGCAGTACGAGATCCTGAAGCGGGCCCTCGAAGACGAGATGGGCGAATGGTTCGATGACATGGTGAACACCTACCCCATGAAGGCCTCCTTCCACACGCTGCTCACCAACAGCCAAGCCCCATGGTGGGACGACCGCACCACGCCCCGCACCGAGACGCAAACAGACATCGTGCAGGCCGCTTTCCGCGCGGCCGTTGATTCACTGGTGGCACAGCTCGGCCCGGATCCGGCCACCTGGCACTGGGCCGACGTGCATACGCTGACGCACGTGCATCCCATCGGCCGCCAGGCGCCGTTCGACAAGCTGTTCAACGTAGGCCCCTTCGCCGTCACCGGCGGCAACGACGTACCGCTCAAGATGGAGTATCAGGTGACCGACAGCGGCGTGTATCCCGTCGTGTCGGGGCCGGCCCTGCGCGTGGTGGTCGATTTCGCCGATCCGGACCACTGGTGGAACAGCCTGCCCACCGGCCAGTCGGGCAACGTCTTCAGTCCGCACTACGCCGACCAGGCCGAGGCTTACGCCAAAGGCCGTCACGGAAGCCGCACCATGGTGCTCGACGAAGTGCGAACCATCGGTACCTTGCTGCAGCTTGCGCCTGCAGAGGAGTGAGGAGAGAGGGAGAAAGGAGAGATGGAGAGAGGAGAGATGGAGAGATGGAGAGAGGAGCGACAGAGGACGTGGAAGTTGCACCAATTTGACCGATTGCACCGATTTGACC
>WFYJ01000055.1 GCA_015490175.1 Saprospiraceae bacterium
AGACCGCCGGTCGTGCGCTTGGCCGCACGACCGGCACCTGTTGAGACAAGCGCCGCCCCGAGGGGCGCCGCTTGATGTTTGTTTTGTTTTTCCGGGAACAGAATGTCATGCAACCCCAAGCGCTGGAGGTGCAAGCCACAGATGGTCGCAGTTCGTACACAGATGCACTCCCCCACTCCGTCGCTCCAGCTCTCCATCTCAAAATGACTATCGCCAAAAATTCCCGAACCGAATGTGTTGAGTGTAAATGCAGCAGCGTGGGTGTGAATTTCTTTTCTTGGTGAGAAAATTCTGAAAAAGTAAAAGAAAAAAAGAAACTGTGCAGCTATACCGATACTCGAAACGAAGTGGTTTGGGAAAACCGGTTGTGGAAGTTGAGGGTTGAGCGTGTAGCGTTGAGCGTTGGCACCACTGTGCAATTTCGTGCGCTCGCTCACTCCTTCGCTCAGTCGCTCCTTCACTCCATCTCAAATTCCCGAACCGGATTGCGTTGGGTAATGCTCGCCAATTGGCGATTTCACCAAAAAGCGCCCGGGCCTCTGCACCCGCAACGGCATTTACCGAACCACTTTGGCGAGAGAATAATACCTTTGGCACCGTTCAAAAACCAACCACATGCAAGCATCCTGGAAAAAATTGCTGCCTCACGTGGCAGCCTACGTATTGATGGCGCTCGTTTCGATCGTCTATTTCAAACCGCAGGCCATCGATGGGAAGGAGTTGCCACAATCCGATAACATTCAGGCCCTCGGCATGCAGGCCGAGATCAACAAGTACAAAGACGAAGGCGAGTTTCCGCTGTGGACCAATGCCATGTTCTCCGGCATGCCCACCTACCAGATCGCCTACCGCACCAGCAACCTGTTGAAGTACGTTTTCAAGGCCATGTTGTGGGGCAACGATATGCGTCCGCCGCACACGGCGGCACTGGTGATGATGTTCGGCGTGTACCTGTTGCTGGTGTTTCTGGGCGTTGACTGGCGCGTGGCCATGCTGGGAGGCATCGGTTATGGGCTGGCATCCAACCACGCCGCCCTGTTCGAAGCCGGACACAGCACCAAGATACTCGCTGCCGCCTATATGGCGCCGGTACTGGGCAGCATCTGGCTTACGCTGAACGGGCGATACCTCCTCGGCGGTGCGCTGACGGCCCTGTTCACCGGGCTGCAACTCTACGCCAACCACATGCAAATCACCTTTTACTTTTTCTTCACTGTCCTGTTCCTGCTGCTTTTCTGGGCCGTGGGCATGATCCGGGCCCGGCAGTGGGATCGTGTGTGGCGAGCCGGCGGCACCCTGCTCATTGCCGTGTTGCTCGCAGCGGCCACCAATGCCGGTCGGCTGTGGACCACCTGGGAATACACCCAGGAAACCATTCGCGGCAAGTCGGAACTGACCCACAAGGAATCGTCGAGCGGCTCGGTGGCCGGCGAGGACGGTTTGTCGAAAGAGTATGCCTTTGACTGGAGTTACGGCATTCTCGAGACGTTCAACCTGCTGATCCCGAACTACATGGGCGGCACGAGCAGTGAAGCCTTCGTGTCCGATCCCACCAGCCGGACGATGCAGGCGCTGCGCCGGCTCGAGAACATGGAGCAGGTGCAGCAATTTGCCCAGTTGACCACCCACTACTGGGGCGATCAGCCCTTCACCAGTGCGCCGGTATATCTGGGCATCGTCTTCGTGCTGCTGTTCTTGCTCGGGGCCCTGCTGGTACGCGGCACCCTGAAAAAATGGCTGGTCTTCTCGACCATACTGACCATCATGCTCGCTTGGGGCAAAAACTTCCCGGCACTGAACTACTTTCTCTTCGACTACGTGCCGATGTTCAACAAGTTCCGGGCGGTCACCATGGCACTCGAGTTGACCAACCTGTACGTCGTGGTGCTGGCCGCGCTCGGCCTGTTTGCCTTTTTCCAGAAGGAACACACGCGAGAAGAAAAGGAAAAGGCCCTTTACGCGTCGGGCAGTATCGTGGCCGGGCTGTTGCTGCTGGGCCTGATTATTTCCTTCTTCCTCGATTATGGCACTGCGGGCATGCCCGAGCCGCTGGCATCGGCACTGGCCGCCGATCGCGCGGCCCTGTTGCGCGCCGATGTGTGGCGCTCGTTCGGGTTTGCGGCAGCAGCCTGGGCGGTGCTGTATTTTGCCTTGCGGCAAAACCTGCGTCCGATCTACACCCTGGTGGCGGTGGGACTGTTGGCCATCGCCGATATCTGGGGCGTGGGACGCCGCGTGCTGTCGGAAGCGGATTACGTACCCAGGGCACAAAAAGCCCGGATCACCCAGCCCACCGAAGCCGACCAGCTCATCCTTCGCGATCCCGACCCGCATTTTCGGGTGGCCGATTTCCGGGGCAATCCCTTCAATTCGGCGCTCACGTCGTATCACCACAAGAGCATCGGCGGTTACCACGCCGCCAAGCTGATGCGTTACCAGGAACTCATCGAGCGCTATCTGAGCGACCCGGGCAAGTATCTGCACATTTACGGGATGCTCAATGCCAGGTACATCATCACGCAGGACGGTCGCGTACAGCGCAATCCGAAAGCGCTGGGCAACGCCTGGTTCGTCCGCCACATCCAGGTCGTGCCGACGGCTGATGACGAGTTCAACGCCCTCGACACGCTCGACCCGCGCACTACGGCGGTGATCCAGGAAAAATATGCCGGCAAGCTGGCAGGCTGGCAACCGCAGTACGACAGTACCGCCACCATTGAGCTCGCGTCGTACCATCCCAACGAACTGGTGTATCGCTACCGCGCCCGCTCCGATCAGTTTGCCGTGTTCAGCGAAGTGTATTACCCACCCTCCAAGGGCTGGAAGGTGTATCTCGATGGCGAGCCTTATGAGCCATTCACCAAAGTGGACTTCCTGCTGCGCGGGCTGCGTTTGCCGAAAGGCGAACACGAACTGAAGATGGTCTTCGCTCCGGAGAGCTACTACAAGGGCGAACGCATCTCGCTGGCCGGCTCGGCACTGGTGCTGCTGTGGACCACCGGGGCACTGGTGCAGCACTTCCGCCACCATCCCCTGCCCGATCCCGATCGCCTGCCCGAACCGGAAGCACCCCGGAAGGCAGAAGCCACTCGGCGCCGCCGGAAATCATCCAAAGGCAAGCGGAAAGGGAAATAGTCAGCAGCTCGGGGCAGTCTCACGGAAATGGAGGCTGCCCCGAATGGTTTGTGCCGGTTGCGCGCGCCTCCCGACCAGGACTCATCGCTTTCCGCTCGTGTGCAAGGGGCCTGCCTTTTCGGCAAAATCCGCCCAGGCATCGCCATGGCGGGCATACCAGGACGGCACCGTGCGCACTGTAAATTCCTTCGGGCTTTCCATCTTGCCGAATGATTCCCACGTCAGGGGCAGCGACACGGTGGCCTCCGGCACGGCTCTCGTACTCCAGGGCATGACCGCCGACTGGAAGGGGTGGTTGCGCAGGATGTCCACCAGGATGCTGTGCGGTCCGCGCTCGGCCCGCGGATCGAGTGTGTGTCCGGGAAAGCGTTCCAGAATGGCCTCGCCCACCTCTTTCGCTGCCGCAAACACTTCCTCGGCGGTCCATCGGGGCTCGAGCGGACAATAGATGTGTGCGCCGCGTTTGCCGGAAGGCTTGACGCAGGTGGCATAGCCAAATGACTCGATGACGGGCCGGATGGCCAGCGCAAAGTCGCGCACCTCCGCGAAGGGCATTCCTTCCGGCGGATCGAGGTCGAAAACCATATAGCGCACATACTTGAAGTCCGGTGCGCGCAATGGCACCAGGTGAAACTCGATGGCGTCCTGATTGACCCACCACAGGATGGTGTCCAGCTCCTCGACGATGGTATAGCGCGCCTTCTTCCACTTCCCGAGATCCACGGCCTTCATCCACTCGGGAGCATATTCGGGCAGGTTTTTCTGAAAAAAACCCTTTCCGCCGGTACCTTCCGGATAGCGCTTGACAAAGACGACATGCCCTCGGGCAAAACGCAACAGCGGCTCCCGTACCGCCTCGAAAAAGGCGGCCAGCTCGCCTTTGGTCACCCTGCCGTCCTCGAACAACACCTTGTCCGGATGCGTCAGCTCCATTTTGAAAACAGTTCTGCCAAATCTTGAATCGCAGGGCAAAATACCGTACATTTGTCTGTACCCACCGCTATCTGTTCCAATCTTTGCTCTCTTTTCCTTTTTCCCAAACAAAGGACACCCACCAGGCTGGTAGAGACAAGCCTCCTTTGCTCTTTTTCTATTTTTTCACTAATAAATCCGGAACCTATGAAGATCCTGAAGCCTTACGCATGTCTGGTCGGTGCCCTGCTGATCGGTTTGATGCCCCTCAGGGCACAATTTGCCGGTCAGGTAATCAACTTCAACCTCGACCGCTACAACAGCTTGCCCAACGGCGACAAAGAGACGGTACACGAGGGCGACAACCTGGCCGTGATTCACTTCCGCGGCTGGACGCCCGCCGACGAGTACCAGACGGGTGCCAGCATCGGTGTGGATGTGACGGGTGAGCCCATGGCCGGTTCCCTGCCCGCCAAGATGACGTTTTACACGGGTGCGCTCGAACAACTGCCGCGCATGACCATCCTCGAAAACGGCTGGATCGGCATCGGCACCACTACGCCCCAGGACTTGCTCGACATCAACGGCAACACCATCATTCGGGGCGACAGGGTGTGGTTTGGCCTCAACAGCGACTTCGGCGATGGCGGCCTGGCCTTCAAACACCAGCCCGACATGGGCTTTGCAGGCTTGCCCACCGACGTGCTCGGCATCAACAGCGATGGCGAGTTCGAAGGCGGCGTGTATGTGGGCTGCCCGGGCCTGCGCGTCTGCGGCACCCTCGAAGCAGAATGCATCAAAGTGATGCGCCACCTCGGCTCGGAGGAAGGCAACATCGTGGCCTTTGGCGGTTCGGGCCTGACGCTCGACTGCGATGCGCCGGGTGAAGGCGACTTTATCGCCTACGGCAGCAATGGCGACTTCATCGCGCATCACGGCCACTTCATCGCCAACGAGGGCGACTTCCGGGCCCTGGCCGGCAACATGACGGCCTTCCTCGACATCACTTCGACCAACGGGAATATTGCCGCCCTGGCCGGAAATGTCACGGCCAATCAGCATCTGATCGCTGAAAACGGCAACGTGTCCGCACTGGCCGGAGACGTCATTGCCAACCAGCACGTGACGGCCCAGAATGGCGACGTAGTGGCACAGGCGGGCAGCCTGCTGGCCAACCAGCACGTGACGGCCGAAAACGGCGACGTATCGGCACCGGCAGGCAACGTAAGTGCCGGGCAAAACGTCATGGCCGGCCTTGACGTAACGGCCGGCGGCAACGTGGTGGCACAGCAGAACGTGGTGGCCCAGCTGGGCGGCGTTGTGGCCGAAAACGGCGACATTGCCGCCCTCGCCGGATCGGTCAGCGCCGCCCAGGATCTGAGCGCCGGCGCCAATCTCGACGTAGGGGGCGATGCCACGGTGGGCGGCGTCATGCGCGTGGGCAACATCACCGGCGACCCGGGCACGCACACCCTTGCCGTAGGCGGCTCGATCATCGCTACCGAGGTCAAAGTGGCCCTGCAGGACGACTGGCCCGACTACGTGTTCGACAAAGACTACCGCCTGCCCACCCTGGCCGAGGTGAAGCGCCATATCGAAACGAAGGGCCATCTGCCGGGCATGCCTTCAGCCGATGAAGTCAAAGCGGCCGGCGGCATCGAGCTGGGCGAACAGCAGCGCCTGCTCACCGAAAAGGTGGAAGAACTCTACCTCCACCTCATCCAACTCAGTGAACGCGTGGAACAACTGGAAAAGGAAAACGCCGCCTTGCGCGCCGAGCTGGCCAGAGCACGGCAATGAGGCCATGTGAGTGAACCCTTTTCCAAAACCAAAATTTCCACGCCATGAAAAAGATGCTCATTGCTGTGGCCTGCCTGTTTCTGGCCGGGCCACTGCTTTCGCAAAACGAAGCGCGCCTCGCACCGCTGAAAGGCTGGCTGGAGCAACAGATCGCCGGTTCCGACCTGGTGCCGCTGGTGCGCCCCTTCACACAATCATTCAAAGCGGTATCCGACGCCAAAGGCACCTGGTACCAGCTCGACCTGAGTGCCCGGACGCTTTCGCGAACGGCCGACGAGGGCTGGCAAGCCATAGAGCTGGAGGTGCCCATGCCCGACGGGCAAACAGCACAACTGCAACTGGCCCGCACCAGCCTGCTGACCAACGACTTCACGGTCCTCGCCGCTACCGGCGGACAGTCCTGGGAAACACCTTATGAGCCGGCCCTGCACTACCGCGGCCTCGTGCTCGATGCCCAGGCCGAAGGTGTGGCCGCAGTGTCCCTTTCCGACCATAGTCTGCGCGCAATCTTCGAATGGCAGGGCCGGACGTGGAACCTCGGCCCCCTGGGCAACAATCCCCTTTCGGGAAAATACGCCCTGTATGCCGTCAACGAGCTGGACCTGCCCCTGTCTTTCATTTGCGAAAGCAGCAAACCCCTCGGATCGGCGGATGAGGCGCCCCACCCGGGCATCAGGTACCGCTCGCCCGGCGAGAATTGCGTGCGGGTGCGCGCAGAGGTCAACTACGGGTTGTTCACGCGATTGAACAGCTCGGTCAAGGAAACCGCAGATTACGTGGCCTTTCTCTACAACGTCGTGTCCACGATCTACTACCTCGAGCAGATCCGGACGACGCTTTCGCAAATACAGATCTGGACGGTGCCCGATCCTTATCCGTCCACCAGCAGCATCGACGCGCTGCGCGCCTTCGGGGCCACTATCCAGAATGCCACAGGCGGCGACCTGGCCCACCTGCTGGCCAACTACCCCGACAGCATCGGCAATGGCCTCGGCGGCTACGCTTGGATCGGTGTATTGTGCGACACATTCAATCCGGTGGATTCCTCGGGTCCCTACGCATTCAGCAATGTCAATGGCGCCTTCGAGGAGCTGCCCACCTATTCCTGGGACGTCAACGTGGTGGCCCATGAAATGGGCCACAACCTGGGCGCATCGCACACCCACGACTGCGCCTGGAACGGCAACGGCACCCAGCTCGACGACTGCGGCAACCTGTGGCTCGTCACCAACGGCAAAGACGACGACAACGACGGCACCGTGGACAACATCGAGGAAGCCAATGCCTGCTTCGATTCGACCAATATCATCCTGCCCGCCGCAGGCACCATCATGAGCTATTGCCACCTCATCAACGGCACAGGCATTGACCTGACGCTCGGCTTTGGCGCACAGCCCGGCGACCTGATCCGCAATGCCGTGGCCAATGCCGCCTGCCTGGGTTCATGTGATTCGCTGTGCCTGGCCACCCTGCACCTGTTCGACCCCATTACCGAACCAGCCGACTTCGAGGCCGACCAGTACATCCTTGCCCAGAATGAGGTCTCGCTCGACTCGGGTGTGGTGGACTACGACGCGGGCCAATATGTGGTACTCAAGCCCGGCTTCCACGCCACCGTCGATTCGGGCGCGCTGTTCCATGCTTTCATCGATGGATGTGGCAACCTGCGCCCGGGCATGTATGGGCCGCCCCCTGTCGCACTGCACACCGGCGTGGAGATGGCCTCGGCGGTGCGCCTCCGTGCCGAGCCCAACCCGGCCGATCACGTCTTCCAACTGGAAATCGAGGTGGAAAAAACGGACACCCCCATCGGGCTGTACCTTGCCGATCGCTTCGGACGGGTGGTCCGGCCCATCCGCGATCCGGCTTTCTGGCCGGCAGGGACCCATACGCTCTACGTGGAAACGGGTGATTTGCCCGCTGGCGTGTATTTCCTCGTGTACACGAGCGGACATGGGCGAAACGCACTGCCCATGGTCGTGGTCCACTGAGCGCACCGAAATTTCCGAAGAAGAAGGGCCGTCCTCCTGCCGGGGGCGGCTCTTTTTTTCTTGCATCAGAATCGCCATTCGTCAATGTGTCGCACGAACAGGCGCGCCAGGTTTCGGGCATCATCCAGGCCGCGATGTTGGCGCCCCTCGTACTCCAACCCCTCGGCGCGAAGAGCTGTAACCAGCCCTTTTTGCCGCGACCAGCGCCGCAATTCCTGATACTGTTGCTTCACATCGATGTACGGTTCGAGCCAGTCGTCGTCCAGATCCCACTCCTCCAGATGATCGAGCAAGAGCTCCCGGTCGAACTCCCCCCACGCCGCCCAGATGGTATGCTGTGCCCAGGGGTCGGCCCATTCGAGGAAAGACTCAATCGCTTCCGGAAATTCGGGAGCACGACGCAGCATCTCGGTCCGGATGCCCGTCAATTCGGTACAATAAGCCGACAAACGCGGATGATGTACCGGGCGCACCAGCGTCTCGAAGGTGTCGCGCAGGCTGCCGTACCCGTCGAGCCGCACCGCACCGATTTCGATGATCTCGCGCCGGCGGCCGTTCTGAAATCCCTGCCAGCAGGTCGCTTCCAGATCGAGCAGAATGAATTGCATGGTCCAGAATGATTGGTGAATGAGGGCATCAGCCTGTACGCTGGATTTCGCAAATATGGTCGAAAAAGGTTGATACGGCGCTTCGCGCCCTGTTGAGATGCTGGGTGTGCCAGCGATGTTGAGACGCCGCTGCCCCGAAAAAAACGGGACATGCCACGAATGGTTGAGAGAGCTTATCGAAGAACCGAGGAACCGAAGATTTGACCCAAGCAATTGATAACCAGGACAAAAAAACGCGCAACGCTCCACCCTCAACGCACACCAAACGCTGCACGCTCAACCACAAACCTTTGACTCCAGCATCGAATTGTCCGAACCGGCCTATCTTTACGGCCAACCATGGAGCACAGTCTGTGTTTCCTGTTTAACGACAATCCTGAACAAATCCGGGACAAGACGCCATGTCACATCCCCACCCGTCTGACCCATCACAAAATCATTCCATTTTGACATTCAGAGATTTCGGATTTGCGCCTGCCCTGCTCGAAGGGCTCGATGCCATCGGTTTCGAAACACCCACTCCGGTACAGGAACAGGCCATCCCGCCCATCCTCGAGGGCAAAGACGTCATTGCCTGCGCACAGACCGGCACCGGCAAAACGGCGGCCTACCTGCTGCCCGTCATCAACCACATCATCGACTCGCCCAACAAAGGGGTGGACACCCTTGTCATTTGCCCGACGCGCGAGCTGGCCATCCAGGTGGACCAGCAGATCGAGGTGCTGGCCTACTTCACCGGCATCGGCTCCATTGCAATCTATGGCGGTCGCGACGGTCACAGCATGGAACAGGAGAAGAAGGCCCTCCGGAGCGGGGCCGACATCATCGTCGCCACGCCCGGCCGCCTCAAGGCCCACATCCAGATGGGCTACGTGGACTTCAGCACGGTGCGCCACTTCATCCTCGACGAAGCCGACCGCATGCTGGACATGGGCTTCGTGGGCGACATCATGCAGATCATGCACCAGCTTCCGCCAAAAAGGCAAAACCTGCTCTTTTCGGCCACCATGCCGCCCCGCATCCGCAAGTTTGCCCTGGGCTTCATGCACGACCCTGTCGAGGTCAACATCGCCATTGCCAAGCCGGCCGAAGGCATCGTGCAGTTGGCCTATCTGGTTCAGGACGCGCACAAGAAGCGCCTCATCCTGGAACTGCTCAAAGGCAAACAGGGCGAAGACAGGCGTATCATCATCTTTGCCGGCACGCGCAAGAACGTGGGCGAACTGGCACGGGCGCTCAAGCAAAAAGGCTTCCGCGCCGAAGCCGTCTCGAGCGATCTGCCCCAGGAAAAGCGCGAAGAGGTCCTGCTCGACTTCCGCAACCTCAAAACGCCCATCATCGTGGCTACCGACGTCCTCTCGCGCGGTATCGACATCCAGGGCATTGACCTGGTGATCAACTACGACGTACCCGGCGACGCCGAAGACTACGTGCACCGGATCGGACGCACGGCACGTGCCGACGCCACCGGCATGGCCATCACACTGATCGGCCCTTCGAGCTGGCGCAAGTTCGAGCAGATCGAAGCGCTCATGGGCATGGAAGTCAAAAAGCTCCAGCCGCCCGTAGCCGAATGGGGTTTCGATCCGGCACAGCGCTCCGGCAGGAGCGGCCGGGGTCGCGGTTCGCGCAGTGGCGGTAGGCGATCCAGGCGCCGCAGCGGCCGCAACCGCACGGGGCAGAACCGCAATCGGGGCCGCACGCGCAAGCACGACCGGCCTCGGGCCAAAGACTGACGGGCGATCGCCGGAACGCCAGCTCAATACCTGGCAATGATCGTTTCGCCATCCACCACCTTCTGCCCCGGCACGACCGCCGGCTGTACATTCATGGGCAAGATCAGGCTCACCTGGCTGCCCAGCCTGATCAAACCGATCACTTCGCCACGGCGCACCTGCTGGCCCGGCTCCAGGTAGTCTTCGATCCTTCGCGCCAGCAGCCCCGCAATCTGCACCACGCTGTAGCGCAGGCTGTCGGCAGTCATGAACAAGAGGGCATTGTGTTCGTTTTCGGGCCGAAATCCGAAGCGGTTGGTATTGCGCAAGGCATTGAGGAACTTGCCGGGCTGGTAGCGCTCGGCCACGAGCACGGCATCGGCGGGCGCCCGTTGGTAATGCACGTTCGTCACGTCCATGTGAATGGAGACAATCCAGCCCGAATCGGCCACCTCGCCCGTCAACAGCGCTACCCTGCCCCAACCCTTGTCTATTTCCAGCGAGTCCTGGTACCATTTGGCGACAGCCGAAACGACGCCATTGGCCGGGCTGACGAAGATGCCTGCATCCTGAGGGATCGCCCGGTCGGGCTGGCGCAAGAACCACAGCCGGTAATAACCGAACAGGACGAGGGCGAAGAGCAACACGGCCACCAGGGCCTTTTTTGCGGAAGCGAAAAAGCGCATGGTTTCAGTTTTGTCGTTCAAGCAGTGCTTTGACAGACCACAGCTTTCGGTCGCAGAAGACGCAGCCTGAACGCAGTTTTTTACAACTCTGTGAAAATCAGTGCGCACTCAGTGGTTCTACGTGTAACTGAATGATTTTTCGACTTTTTCAGCAGGCTCTTGAATCAGATCCTCGATTGCTCGGTTCCTCGATTGCTCAATCAAAAATGTCCATCGTCCTCTGACCATCGGCTATCGCCAATAATTCCCAAACCGAATTGCGTTGAGTATAATCGGTGTAATCGGCACTCACTCCCTCATTCTCTCCCTCCCTCCTCACTCACGAACGAATGGCCACCACCGGATCCATGCTGGCCGCCTGACCCGCCGGAATGATGCCCGACAACACACCGATGACGACCGACAGCCCCACGCCCAGGACGATGTTGCCGAGATTGAGGAAGACCTCGAAGGGCAACACGCCGCTGAGCAATTTGACGGTGCCGGCCACGAAGAGCAAGCCGGCCACACCGCCAATGAGGCACAGGATGACTGACTCGATCAGAAACTCGAGCAGGATGACGTAGCGCTTGGCGCCGAGGGCCTTCTTGATGCCGATGATGCTGGTGCGTTCTTTCACACTGACGAACATGATGTTGGCCACGCTGAACGCTCCGACGAAGATGGCAAAGATGCCGATGAACCAGCCTGCCGTGCTCATGGCGCCGAAGATGGAATCCATCACACTGGCGATGACCGAAAGGCTGTTGAGGGCGAAGTTGTTCTCTTCCTTTGGCTTGAGGCGCCGCACCGAGCGCATCACCATGGTCACCTCGTCTTTCAGCTCGTCGAGGGTGACGCCTTCGCGGGCCTTGACCACGAGGGTCCCGCCGAATGGATTGCGTTTGTGGCGCACGTTGGCCACCTTGGTAGCGAAGGGATAACCCACGATGATGGCTTCATCGAAATCGAGCACGTTGATGATGTCTTTGCCGGACGGCTCGAACACGCCGATGACCTCCACCCGCTGCCCCATGAATTTGATTTCCTTGCCGATGGGATCAACGTCGCCGAACAATTCTTTGGCCACTTTGTCGCCGATGAGGACGCGGTTCATGCCATAATGGTATTCCGAGGGCGTGAAGTAGCGTCCTTTCTGAAACTCGACATTGAAAATTTCGGCAAAATCGTAGGTCACCGACACCACGAAGGTGCGCTCCACGCTGTTGTTGCGCCACTTGGCACTGCGCAAGCCCACGAACACCTGGTAATCGACCAGCGAAGCCTTGGTCAGTCGTTCCTTGAGCGCCTTGAAATCGGCATAGCTGGGCTTGGGCCGCCGCTGGTATTTCCAGAAGTTGCGGCCGGGATCTTCGTTCCAGGGCATGACCTGGATGTAGAGCACGTCGTTGCCCAGCCGCTGCAGGCTGTTGCGGATGTTGGCTTCGAGAGAATCCACTGCCGACTGTACGCCGACAATGCAGAAAATGCCGATGGTGATGCCCAACAGCGACAGGAAGCTGCGCAACTTGTTGGCCACGAGCTGCTGTATGGCCTGGGCCGCACTTTCGTAAAACACCTTGAGGAAGATCTTCATATGTCGGGCTTGTTTCGCGGCCAAAATAGGCCGCGGCCCGACAACCGCTCAAAAGCTTGGATCAACGGATGGAAAGCATCTGCAAATGGATGACTGTTGCGGATTGAACCATGCGGCGCGGCACGGGTTTCGAAAAAGCGCCAATCATTATCTTTGCGCACCTTTTTCGCAACCCGGCTCTATTTTCAACAAAACCGACGCAAGCTGATGAGGACCAAGCTTTCGATGTTCGATTTCAAGTTCGATGAGAAACTCATTGCCCAATACCCCGCACCCCATCGCGACGAATCGCGCCTGATGGTCGTGCATCGCGACACCGGCAAAATCGAACATCGCGTATTCAAGGATATTCTGGAGTATTTCGACGAAGGCGACGTATTCATTTTCAACAACACCAAGGTGTTTCCCGCACGGCTTTTCGGCCGCAAGGAAAAGACGGGGGCCCGCATCGAGGTGTTCCTGCTGCGCGAGCTCAACGCCGACCATCTGCTGTGGGACGTGCTGGTCGATCCGGCGCGCAAGATCAGGGTAGGCAACAAGCTCTACTTCACCGACGAGTACGACAACGAGGTGCTGGTGGCCGAAGTGGTGGACAATACCACCTCGCGCGGCCGGACCATCCGCTTCATCTACGACGGCTCGCACGACGAGTTCATGGACGAGCTGCGCAAGCTGGGACATACGCCCCTGCCCAAGTACATCAAGCGCGATCCGGAACCCATCGACAAGGAGCGCTACCAGACGCTGCTGGCCAAGGAAGAAGGTGCCGTGGCAGCCCCCACGGCCGGCCTCCATTTCAGCGAAGAGATCCTGAAGCGCATGGAGCTCAAGGGTATAGACATTGCCGAGCTGACGCTCCACATCGGCCTGGGCACCTTCCGCAACATCGAGGTGGAAGACCTGAGCAAGCACAAGATGGACGCCGAATACTTCCGCGTGCCCGAGGAGTGTGCCGAAAAGGTGAACCGCGCCAAGCGCAGCGGCAAGCGCGTCACGGCAGTGGGCACCACCGTCATGCGCGCCATCGAGTCGGCCGTGTCGGCAGAGGACCTGCTCAAGCCGGCCGAGGGCTGGACCAACAAATTCATCTATCCGCCCTACGAATTTCACATTGCCGACCACATGATCACCAACTTCCACCTGCCCAAGTCGAGCGTGCTGATCATGGCCTGTGCCTTCGGCGGGCGCGATCTGATTCTCAAGGCATACGAAGAAGCAGTCAAGGAAAAGTATCGGTTCTACAGCTATGGCGATGCCATGCTGATTTTGTGATCCGGCTTTCGCCAAAAATTCAGAAGCCCCTGCAGCGCCATGTGCCTGCAGGGGCTTCGTGCACCGGTACAGAGTGCCCGACACTCACGCTACAAACAGGCCCAACCCTTTCAGGTAACTTCCTTCCGGATGGAACAGGCTAACGGGATGGTCCGGGCCCTGTGACAGCGTGGCGAAAATGCGCACCTGTCGGCCCGCCTCGATGCCGGCCGCCACGATGGTGTCCTTGAACAGTTGCAGGTCGATCACCTGCGAGCACGAAAAGGTGAACAGCAAGCCGCCGGGTGCGATTTGCCGCAAGGCCAGTGCATTGAGGCGCTTGTAGCCCTGCACGGCCTTGTGTCGCTTGTCGAGGCGTTTGGCGAAAGCCGGTGGATCAACGATCATCAGGTCGTATTTGCCGAAAGGCTGTCCTTTCAAGAATTCCAATACGTCGGCGACATGGGCCTCGTGTCGGTCGCCGGGCAACTCGTTCAAGGCCACGTTGCGTTCGGTCCACTCGATGGCGCGGGCAGAGGCATCCACCGAGGCGACATGGGAGGCGCCCCGGGCCAGCGCGTACACCGAGAAGCCGCCCGAATAGCAAAAGGCATTGAGGACGGTGCGGCCCTCGCAAAAAGCGGCCACGTAGCGCCGATTTTCGCGCTGGTCGAGGAAAAAGCCCGTCTTCTGCCCCTCGCCCACGTGCACGTAAAACTGATGCCCGTACTCGCGCATCACCGCTTCGGGCGCACCTTCGCCCACGAGCCAGCCATCGGATATTCCGGCAGCGTATTTGGGCGGCAGGGCATTCTTGCTCTTGTCGTAGATGCGCACGGCGGGCCCCAGATGGCGTTGCAGGGCGACGGCAAGATGATGGCGCTGACGGTGCATGCCGATGCTGTGGCATTGCAGCACCACCACATCGGAGTAGCGATCGACGACCAGACCTGACAGCCCATCCCCTTCGCCATGTACCAGGCGGCAGGCATCCGTATCGGGCAGTGACAAGATGCCGACTTTTTGCCGAAAGGCGATGGCTCGACCGATCCGGTCGGCCCAGAAAGCCGCATCGGGCACTACTTCTTCGAAGGCAAAGAGCCGCACCGCAATGCTGCCGCGGTGGTAGTGGCCTGTGCCCAGAATATGCCCTTCGTGGTCGGCCACGCAAACCGTTACGCCATCTTCAAGATCGCGCGGAACCTTTTGCAGCGCGCCGGAGAACACCCAGGGATGCTTGCGCAAAATGGATTGATGGCGGCCTTTCTTCAGACGCAATACGGGTATTTCCATGGGTCAAATTTGCGGAAGCGCCCGTGTCAGGCATCCCGGTGAAAAAAATAATCGAGAAAGGCCTTGCGATGCCGGCGCAATCGCTCCTGCACCGATTCGGGCAATTTTCTGAAGGCTTTTGCCTGCTGGTACCACGAGCGGAGATCCCCTCGCCAAACGGCAGCCAGCGCCGTCAACGCTCCCAGCAGCCAGCACCAGACGACGGCGGCC
Source organism: Saprospiraceae bacterium (assembly GCA_015490175.1). Classification (GTDB taxonomy): domain Bacteria; phylum Bacteroidota; class Bacteroidia; order Chitinophagales; family Saprospiraceae; genus WFYJ01. The sequence continues at coordinate 15,178 of WFYJ01000055.1, forward strand.
AGCCCCCGGGCCAACCCCAACCCCACGGACCAGAGGAGGTACCACAGCAGGGTGGCTCCCAGCACCACGCCCAGCGCTACCGAAAGCTTGAACTCGGGCCGAACGACCCGGGTGTCGGAGATGTATTTGCCCAACCTGAAGGGCAGGTAGTGAAACAGCCGGCCCACCATTGCCGGCAGCCAGCTCAGCGCCAGCGCAGCGCGTACCGCCCCGCGATACCAGCCGGGCTGCGCCACACCAAGGTCGGTCACGCCGTGTCGGGCGAGTTCCGACTGCCATTCCTCTACGCGTTGGCGCAGGGCCTGTTTTTCATCTGTGGGCAGTGCATTGATCCGGCTGGTAATTGCCTTTTCGCGCCACAGAGGTTCGGAATTGCGGTCGGAGGGCGGCCAGATGGACATGCCCCGGTTGTGCCGGTCCATTTCGAGGAGCGTTTCCACCCATGCGTCATCGGCCGGATCTTCGATGATGATGACCCGGGGTTCGAGCCTTCGGCGCAACTCCTCGGTGAAGGCCGTCATGGCTTTGTTGGGATGCTGCTCGTACATGGCGAGGTAGTCGCGCACGCGGATCGGCTCGCCGAAGTCGATCATGGCTTCCGTGCGCCAGCGCAACGAGTTGGTGTAGTTCACGCCCACGGGCACCACGTGCAGATCGAGCGAGGGATCGAACTGAAGGGCGCCAAAGGCGAGTCGGGCCGTGCCCTTCTTCAAGGGCCGCAAGCGCTTCTCGTGCGCGGTACGGCCCTCGGCCAGGATCATGACGGGCTTGCCCTCTTGCAGCGTGCGGTAACAGGTTTCGAACGACCTGAAGTTCTGGCGCACGGCCTGCAAGCCGCTCTCCTCTGCCCGGTAGATGGGCACAAGATGCCAACTGCGCAGCATGGCGGCAAAAACGGGATGGTCGAACAGATTGCCGCGTGCAAGGAAATAGAGCGGTTTGGGCAACCAGCAGGCCAGCAGGCAGGGCTCGAGGAAGGCGCTGGGATGGTTGGCTGCGAGGATCACGGGCTTGTCCCAGGGGATGCGCTCCACATGCGACATGTGGATTTTGCGAAAGCACACATAGAAGGCTATCGTGGCAAAAGGGCGCGTAATTCGATACAGCATCAGCCTGAGCTTTCCTTGAGAGCCGTTTTCGTGAAAGGCCCAAAAATAGAAAGACGCCGGAAAGTGGGCGTAAAGGGCTTACTCGGGCAGGTGTCGTAATTTCGCCGCATGGCCCCGCAAAAAACGCTCCTCGTCATTGGCGGCCCCACGGCTTCCGGAAAGACGGCCCTGGCCATCGCCCTGGCCCGACATTTCGGTACCGAAATCATCTCGGCCGACAGCCGCCAGATTTACCGGGAAATGACCATTGGCACGGCCAAACCGTCGGCCGAAGAGCTGGCCCTGGCGCCACACCATTTCATCGACACGCATTCCATCCACGATCACTACAGTGCCGGCCGGTACGAGCGCGAGGCACGTGCCCTGCTCGAACGCCTCTTCCAGCGATACGACCTGCTGATCGCGGCCGGCGGCTCGGGGCTGTACCTGCGCGCGCTGATGGAAGGGCTCGACGCCTTCCCGGAAATACCGGAAGCCATCGAACGCGAAGTGGAAGCGCTCTACGCCCGCGAGGGGCTGCCGGCCTTGCAGCGCGCGCTGGCCACCCACGACCCGGACTATTACGAGCAGGTGGACCGCCACAATCCGGCCCGACTGTTGCGCGCCCTGAAGGTGATCCGCGCGACGGGAAAGCCTTTTTCCGCTTTCCGCAAAAAACGCCCCGCACCCCGCCCCTGGCGCCACCTGCCCGTGTTGCTCATGCCGGATCGGGCACTGCTCTACGAGCGCATCAACCGCCGGGCCGACGCCATGATCGAGGCGGGCCTGCTCGACGAAGTGCGCAGGCTCTATCCATGGCGCCACCTGCGCCCCCTGCAGACGGTGGGCTACCAGGAATTTTTCCCATGGATCGAAGGACAACGGCCGCTCGAGGAAGCCATCCGGCTGTTCAAGCGCAACACGCGACGGTATGCCAAGCGCCAGATGACGTGGTTCAGGAAGTATTTTCGCGCTGCCTGTTTTCAGCAGCTGACAGTGGATGCAATCATTGCATGGACGGAAAAAAGGATTGCCGAATGAAGCCCCATCTCCCTTTTGTGTGCAGCCCTGTCTATTCCGCGGCGTTCTCCCAATGGCGCGGGACATAACGCCCGCGACGGATGCTCCGGCACTGGTGGCTTAGTATGGTCTGGAGGGATTTCCGATTGACGCCCGGCCGAATCCCGTTGACATACCGGAATACTTCATCCAGCGTCAGTGGTCTGCCATAGTGGTCAAAAGCACTTTCAACGAGTTCTTTCAAATATCGAGTATCCGTGCCCCAGCTGCGCAAGGCATACTTGCCCGTTTTTCCAAGAAAGACCACCTCCTCTTCGCCTTTCATCAAAGCCACAAAACCATTCCCGGAAAATTGTTTGTCGGAACCCACTTGTTCCAGACGACGATTGATGATTTGCAGAATCTCCCGATAGTGGAGCGGTTGGCCGGCCTCGTAGAGCACCCGCCAGGCCATTTTGGCGCAAGAGGGCAAAAGGTCGAATCGCAACTGGACATGCGGGTCGGCCTCCTGTCCGACCCGCTCAAAGAGGTGCCCGAAGCTGTCGAGCAATATATCCACGTATTCGGGGCGCGCCTCCGGGCATTCGAGCGCCAGTCGTTGTTTCAATGAGGCCACAGAAACGGACACCGGATACGCGCTCAACATATTGATCACGCATCTTGCCGTTTTCAGAAAAAGCGCCATGTCCAGATGAGGATCGAAAATGTAAACATGCGGTGCAAGCAATGCGAACTTGTATATTGGATATTTCCTCACTCCGTACAGCCTGAAAACGACCTCTATGGCAGCCTGAATTTTTTCTGAAAGGGAATTGCCCTGAAACCCCGCTACCTCGGCAATGCGGGACGCCGGCACCACTTTCTTTTCCGACCAACTTCCATAGGTGTGTTCCAGTGCAGCGCGGACAGCGTGGCGGCTCCGATCGTCAAGGAATGACTGTTCATCGTCAAAAATCAGCATTCGCATTTGTTCAAACACCCTCACAAGGATCTGCCGGACGCGCTCTCTGCTCACTCCGAGACGTTGGCCTATTTCCAGGTGCCTGAGCTTCCGATCCGTTCCCCAACCGTAATACCAGCGAAAGACCTCATATCCCTTGCTGTCGGAATCCTTGAGAAATTGGACGAAGGCATCGAGGAAGACGACGAATACTTTAAAGGAAGGTGCGCTTTCACAAACTTCTACCGGGAGAAAACGCGTGCTTTCAGGGGAAGGTTTGGGCAGGAAAGAATCGGGGTCTGCAAGCAGATCAACCAGAAATCGGGAAAGCAATCTTACAGTTTTGGCGCCAACGTATGGCAGGGAAGCAAACTCCTGAAGAGAGATTAGGCAAAGGTCATCCAGCGATTCGAAGCGGTGCATTTTCAACTTGGCATACAACAGACCGGGCATCTTCAACGCAATGTCGTCAAAACGGATGGTGCGCAATGGCGAATCTTCCGGCAGTGAGAGTATCGGCCGTTGGGGAGTCGTCTTGCGCCAATCCGGGACAGAAGGCAAATCCGGCAGCGGTTCTCGCTTCAATTGCTGCTGCAGCTCCTTCATCATCTCCACAGCTCTCGATCCTACCCCCGGCAAGTCAGCAAACTCCTCCAGACTGATTTTCAGCACATCATCCACATAAAGAATGCCGTTACGGAGCAGCCTGGACCACAACAAGCCCGGTATCTTTTCCCTGAGAAGGGCAATGGGTATGCGCCGGCTCTGAGCCGAAGATTCCTTTTTCGAATTTTTGTTTTCGAGCAGTTCCATCGGAATGAATTCTTTCGCTTGTAAACAGATTGACAACGAAAATGGACGATAGACGACTGACAATAGGCAAACTGCGTGATATACTCAAATCAAAGTGGTTTGGTCAGGGTTTGGAGTTCAGAGTTTAAAGTTTTTCTTATTGACTACCAGGTTTTTGTCAAATCATCGGTTCTTCGGTTCCTCAGTCATTGAAATCGCAGCCTTCGGCCGCAGAAAACGCAGTTTGAAATCAGTTGATCAGGGACACGACCCGTCAAAAATCCCAAACCGAATTGCGTTGCATATACCATCACACCACCACCACGCCCAGCGCTCGGGCCAGTTCTATTTTGGCTTTTTGCAGCGCAGCCACCTGTTGAAGCAGCGTCTGCACCTGTTTTTCTTCTCCCCTTTTCTCAGCCTCGGCCAGTTCGCGCGTTTTCTGCGCCAACAGGCGGATCACCTTGCGCAACTTGAAGTTGAGCAGGGCCTTTTCGGCATCGGCTACATGGTTTTCTTCGGGGGGTGGTTGGGTCACAAGCGGCATGTGGTGCCGATCCCATCCCGGGCTGTAGTCGTCTTCGGCAAACAGCAGATCGGCCGCAAAGCGACGCACCTGCTCATCGGGGTGCTGCTGGAGGAAGTATCGGGTATCCAGCGGCTGGCCGGCCTCGTAGCGCGACAGCATTTCTTCAATGATCTGCCTGGCCACGGCATCATCCATGAGATCAAGCAGTACCGGTTCGAAATTGGCAAAAATAAAATCGGCCACGGTATCGCCCGATTCGGGATCCATCGGCTTGTCGGCGAAGGTGAGCAAGACGCGCACCAGGTCGCGTTCCTGGGTTTCATGGGTTTCTGCTGCCGGTGTCGGCCCCGAGCGCGTGGGCCGCTTGACCACCTCCGGCCCCGCCTGTGGCGCCGGATCGACTCCCTGTTTCCGGGCTTCCTTGCGCAGGCGTGCCCGGTCGAGGCGGTTGAGTTCGTAGATGAGCGCCTCCAGGCCCACGTCCATCAACCGGGCGCACTCGCGCAGGTACTGATCGCGTTTGAGCTTGCTGGACTGCGGGATGCGGGCAATGGTCTCTACCACTTCCCTGACGGCTTTCGTCTTTTCGATGGGGTCGCGCAGGCGATCCTGCACCTGGCTCAGGTGGAACAAGACCAGATCCTTGCTCTCGGCCCGCACGTACTCCATGAAGCGCTCGCCCCCTTCCTTCTGCACGAATGAATCGGGGTCTTCGCCTTCCGGCAAAACCACCACCCGCACGTTGAGGTCGTACTCGAGCAACAAGCCCAGGCCCCGGATGGCTGCCTGTACGCCCGCTGCATCCCCGTCGTAAATCACCCAGACGTCTTCGGTGAGCCGCTTGAGCAAGTGCACTTGCCCATCGGTAAGCGAGGTGCCCGACGAGGCCACCACCTGCCGGATGCCTTCCTGGGCCAACGACAGCACGTCGGTGTAGCCTTCCACAAGGATGACATGGCCCTCGCGACGGATGGCGCCGCGCGCCTGGTGGATGCCGTAAAGGATGCGGCTTTTGTGGTAAATCTCCGTCTCAGGCGAGTTGATGTACTTGGGCGCTTTGGCGTCTTTGCGCAAAATGCGACCCGCAAAGGCGATCACCTTGCCCGACATGTTGTGGATGGGGAACATGACCCGGTCGACGAAAAAGTCGCGACCGTTGCGCATCAGTCCCAGCGCTTCGAGGAGCTCCGGATTGTACCCTTTGGCCCTGGCAGCCTGAACCAGGGCATCGCGCTGCCGAGGAGCGTAGCCCAACTGGTATTTGCGGATGATTTCTTCCCGGAACCCCCGCTGCCTGAAGTAGCTCAGACCGATGCTCCTGCCCTCATCCGTCTCGTGAAGATTGTGCTCGAAAAACTCGCGCGCAAAGTCATTGACCAGATACAGACTGTCCAGGCGCTGTTGGCGGGCCCGGGCCTCGTCGTCCCACTCCTCCTCCTCGATTTCGATGCCGTACTTGCGCGCCAGGTAGCGCAAGGCTTCCGGATAACTCAGATTTTCGTGCTTCATGACGAAACTGACCGCATCGCCAGCCTCGCCGCAACCAAAGCACTTGAAAATCCCTTTGGATGGCGAGACGTTGAAGGAAGGCGTTTTCTCGTGGTGGAACGGACACAACCCGATCCAGTTGGCCCCGCGTCGGCGCAGCTTCACGAAGTCTTCGACCACCTCCTTGATGTCGGCGACTTCCTTGATGCGATTTTCTGTTTCAATTTTTATTCTACTCATTCGAAATTTTCATAATTTGTGGCCGAATTGCAAACGTACTATGATGAAAACCAAACTCCTCCACCCTGCGGCTGGTTCTGTCAGCCCTCTCCTCCCGGGATTCCATCCTTTCTCCCCTTTTTTCTCCTGCGATTTAATACTGGCTTTCAACGCGTTATTCCAATCGGATTAACGAGCGTTAAAATGAATAACGTTTGAGTTTTATGCAAAAACCGCTGCCGCTGCCTCTTTTCGGTGCAAGCGGCGAAAATTCGCAGCAAAGTGAAAATCAACAGCCTGATGAACCTCGGCAAGCCAAAGATACAGATGAATTATTGGGTGTTCTTATAGTGTGTGGGACCGGCCCGCTCCAACGGGGGTGGGTCGGGTTTTTTCCCTTTGCCAAGTCATATACCAATCACAGTGATACTGCCGTTGAAGGGGGAAAGGGACGAAAGCCAGAGTTTTGAAAACCGCCTCACTCAATTGCGTAGTGGGTGTTCTAATAGTGTGTGGGAACTACTCCGAGGCCCGCTTCGGCGGGCCGAGGAGTAGGCTTTTTTCCAAAGACGATCCGCTTGCCCTTGTCGAGGGCGCATCATACGGAACCACGATTTCGAAACATGCACATGGGAAGACTGGCCCTGAGCACCGACCTGCTCGGGGCCTTTCTCATTATACTCAACGCCAATCGGTTTGGGAATTTTTGACGATGGTCGATTTTCCGAGAGGGAGAGATGGAGTGAATGAGCGAAGGAGAGACTGCACACCAAGAAAGTTTGGTGTGCGTGGTACCGATTGACCGGTTGCACCGATTCAACCGGTTTGACCGATTACACCATGAAAACCCTCAACCCCGCACGCTCAACCCTCAACGACAGGTAAAAACTGCGTTCAAACTGCGTGAATCTGCGGCCGAAGGCTGCGGTTTCAATGGCTGAGGAACCGAAGAACTGAAGAACTGACAAAATACTGATAATCAACAAGAAAAACTTTAAACTTTAAACTCTAAACTCTAAACGCTAAACGCTACACCCTCAACAAAAAACACCGGGGCATCTGGTCATGGCCCGGTTTTTCCTGTACGGTTGCACCAGTTCTTTACTTGCTCAGCTCGGCCTCCAGCTCATCGGTCAGTTCGAGATTGTGGAATACCTGCTGCACGTCGTCGTCTTCCTCGAGCGCTTCGACCAGTGCCAGCACTTTCTTGGCCGTTTCCACGTCCAGCTTCACGGTGTTAAGTGGAACGCGCTCCAGCGTAGCACTTTTGGGTTCGATGCCCAGCGATTCGAGCTTTTTCTGCATCTGGCCAAAGTCGTTGAAATCCACCGTCACCGTAATCTCACCCGTTTCCTCGTCTACCTCAATATCCTCGGCCCCCCCGTCAATGAGTTCCAGTTCGAGCGCTTCGGGATCCATTTCCGGCTTGTTCAGGATGAATATGCCCTTTCGGGAAAAGAGAAAATCGACCGAACCCGAAGTGGCCAGGTTACCTCCCTTCTTGTTGAAAATGGCACGCACGTTCGACACCGTGCGGTTGGTGTTGTCCGTCGTGCATTCCACGAAAATGGCTACCCCGCCCGGACCATATCCTTCGTAGGTAGGCTGGAAAAGCGCATTGCCACTTCCTTCTGCAGCCTTCTTGATGGCGCGCTCGATATTGTCCTTGGGCATGTTGGCGCCCTTGGCGTTGGCCAGTGCCAGACGCAAACGCGGATTGAATTCGGGATCGGCACTGCCGCCCTCGCGCACGGCTACGTAAATTTCCTTGATGATGCGCGAGAAAATCTTCGACTTTTTGGCATCAACGACTGCCTTCTTGTGCTTTACCTTCGACCATTTATTGTGTCCTGCCATACAATCTGATTTTTGCGACTGCAAAGGTAACAGTTTGCCCCCTTCGTTTGATGAAGAAAAGCCGGACCGATTTGCATCGATCCGGTCCCGTCGGGGCGGCAGGATTCGAATCCCGACTGGGCGTCGGGACAGGCCCCGACTGGGAACGTCGGGACAGGCACTGCGGCCTCCTGAGCCCAAAACAGAGTACACCGCAGCTTTCAGCCGCAGATGGACGCCGTTTGAGCGCATCTTTGTAACTATGTGAAACTCAGTGTATTCTCGGTGGATACTCTGTGTAACTGAATAATTTTTTCGGCTTTTTTCAGGAGCCTCAAAACAAAAAAGCCGGACCGATTTCCATCGATCCGGTCCCGTCGGGGCGGCAGGATTCGAACCTGCGACCCCCTGCTCCCAAAGCAGGTGCGCTAACCGGACTGCGCTACGCCCCGTATGACTTTTTTCCGAATTGCCTCAGCCCCGGACGGCGACCCTCCCGAACCAATCGGGATGCGCTAACCGGACTGCGCTACGCCCCGTGGGGTAAAAAAAATGTTCCCACGTTGAGGGAACATTTGCGGTGGAGGCGGGATTCGAACCCGCGGTACCCCTTTTCGGAGTACGCCGGTTTAGCAAACCGGTGGTTTCAGCCACTCACCCACTCCACCAGAAGCGTTGAACGCTGATTTTTTCCAGCGGCGGCAAAGGTAAAAAGGCCTTTTTGCAAATACAAACACCCCGGCGCAAAATAAAGTTAACCACTTTGCCACGTGCTGATTATCAAAAGGTTGACCTCAGGCTTGTTCTGATGCGCTTCTCCAGGTCCTCTACTTTCCCTTTGAAGACCTGGTCGGTATCCATCAGGCTCTTGACCGTGCGACAACTGTACAGTACGGTGCTGTGGTCGCGCCCGCCAAAAGTTTCGCCGATGGCTTTGAGGGACTTGCCCGTGAGCTTTTTTGCCAGATACATCGAAAGTTGGCGCGCAATGACGATCTGCCGCTTGCGCGTCTTGCTGGCCAGTTTCTCGACGGGCACATTGAAGTAATCCGCGACCAGCTCCTGGATGTAATCGACGGTGATCTCTTTGTTGATCTGATTGACGAATTTCGAGATGACCTGTTTGGCCAACTCGAGGTCAATTTTGCGGCCGTTGAGCATGGCCTGCGCACTGAGGGAGATCAATACCCCTTCCAGCTCGCGAATGTTGTTCTGAATCTGAAAGCAGATGAACTCCACCACATCATCGGGAAGATCAACCCCTTCCTGGCTCATCTTCGCCCCGAGGATGGCCATGCGCGTTTCGAAGTCGGGCGGCTGCAAATCGGCCGACAGGCCCCACTTGAAGCGCGATATGAGGCGGGGCTCCATGCCCGGCAGGTCCTTGGGTGCCCGGTCGCTGGTAAGGACGATCTGTTTGCGCGCCTGGTGCAACTGGTTGAAGATGAAGAAAAAGATTTCCTGCGTCTTTTCCTTGCCACCCAGAAACTGGATGTCGTCCACGATCAGCACATCGAGCAACTGGTAGAAGTTGACCAGATCGCTGATGGCGTTGTTGCGAATCGAGTCGATGATCTGATTGGTAAATTTTTCGCTCGTCACATAGAGCACCGATTTCTGGGGCGACAGTTCCAGAATTTTGTTGCCAATGGCCTGGGCCAGGTGCGTCTTTCCCAACCCCACGTCGCCGTAGATGAGCAAGGGGTTGAAGGAGGTGGCGCCGGGCCGTTCGGCCACGCTCAGTCCGGCAGCCCGTGCCAGGCGGTTGCAGTCGCCTTCGATAAAGGTTTCGAACGTGAAGGACGGATTGAGCTGCGGATTGATCTTGAGCTTGCGAATGCCGGGAATGACGAAGGGATTCTTGATTTCCCGCGTATCCACCAGGCCGGGTATCTGATCATCGTCACTTCGGGTGTGTTGCTTGCCCGAGGCCTTTGGCACCTTCGGTCGGGTGGGTCCGGTGTTGGACATGCGGGGTTTCGGCTCTCCCAGCAGGATCTGGTACTCCAGCCGACCTTTCTCCCCCAGTTCGGCCTTGATGGCCCGACGCAACACCATGACGAAGTGCTCTTCGAGCCATTCGTAGAAAAACTTGTTGGGCACCTGAATGGTCAGCACATTGCCTTCCAGCTTGACGGGCTTGATGGGCTCGAACCAGGTGCGAAACGATTGGGGATTGACGTTTTTCCGAATGATTTCCAGGCAACTGTCCCAGACAGCCACGCAGTCTTTTTCAACCATCCTGACTTCAGATTGATTCATTACCTGCCGGGTAAAAGGTTAAACAATAGGAGGACACACACAACCTTAATGCGTATTAAGGAGTGCCTGGGTATCAGTAAGCCTGTCTGTAGCAAGTTAGCGGGATGGAAATCCTCGATGCGGGTTTGCTGCCTTGATGTCCGCCCGAGTACAGGCGTAAGGAGCGACCACAAAGATGGGTCAATTCAGACCAAAAATCCAAGATGACAATACAATCACTTGTATATTTTTTTAACTAAATCGTTGATCGGAATAAATTGATAACCAATTAATTACAATCAACCAATTTTCACAACAGACTCATTTTCAACCAGCACACCAACACGGTGTACGTACCGGCATCTGAAGGGGTTTCACCCAAAAAACGACAAGATTTCGAGCAAGCTCAGAGGAACACCGAAGCCTCCTTTCGGATAGCTTTGAGGGCTTTGCTCGTGGCGGGCTCTTCCATTTTTTCCCAGAACATGACGAGTGCGTCGGCCAGCACCCGGGAGTCGGCCTTGGGATCCACCTGTTCGGCCACGCCGTTGATGATCTGCTCGACCTCCTGGCGAGCCAGGCGGACGATTGCCCACAGGTTGTCGGAGACGTACACCTGTTGGCTGACATTGTGCTCGAATTCTTGCTGTATGGCCATGAGGAGTGCAATGCGCAAGGCCGCTGCATTGGTGCCCTCTACGCGGATGCGCAGCACCAGGTCGGGAAGCTGGATGCGCTCCATGAGCAGGGCCAGCCGCTCGTAGGCTTGCAACTTGAGCGGGAGCGTGGTCTTGCGGGCCTGTTGATTGAGCTCCACCTGCTTCAACTGCACCTGCTTCTGAAGAAATTCCTGAATCAGGTACCAGGCTGTAAAAAACACCACCAGTCCGGGGATGGTGAGCTTCAACAATTCGAGCAAGAAGTCGAGCAATGCAGACATAGGAAGTTTGGCTTGAAGGAGACGATGGGGCTCGGCAAAGATGACAAGTTTGCCGAAAGGCTGATCAACTTCACAGGAACCAGTTTTGTATTTTTGCAAAAAACCTCTCGCTATGGCTGTAGATATCACCAAAGAATTGCCTCTGACCATCACACCTTCCGCATTCCGACAACTGATGCAGATCAGGGAAGAACAGGGCATCGGCGAGGAGTACGGCTTGCGCGTGGGCGTGAAGGGCGGCGGATGTGCGGGCTTTTCCTACTTGCTGGGGTTCGATGTGCAAAAGGAAAACGACGAGGTATTCGAATACCAGGGCCTGAAAGTCTTCATCCAGAAGGCGCACATGCTCTATCTGCTGGGCACCCGCATCGACTGGGCCGAAGGACTCAACAATCGCGGGTTCACTTTCGACAATCCCAATGCCAAGGAGACCTGCGGTTGCGGCTCCTCTTTTTCCGCCTGAATCTTGCCCTGCCCCGGCGCTTCCATCGTCCCCCGCCCTCCGTTGGGGGCCAATTACCCGACATTGGTCGCATCTTTTTGGTGCAGCCAATCAAACGCGTTACTTTGGGCCCGTAGCAAAAACACCAGATCCATCATGGGACTTTTCGATTTTTTCCGGGACGAGTTCATCGAAGTCATCGACTGGGTGGAACAGGACCCGAACGTGGTGCTGTGGAAGTTCCCGGACCGCGATGCCAACATCAAGTATGGCGCACAACTCACTGTGCGCGAGTCGCAGGTAGCCATTTTCGTGGATGAAGGGCAGATCGCCGATGTGCTGGGGCCGGGCCAATGGGAACTCATCACGGAAAACCTGCCCGTACTTACCACCCTGCGCCACTGGGACAAGGGCTTCCAATCTCCCTTCAAATGCGATGTGTACTTCATCAGTACCAAAACCTTCACCAACCTCAAATGGGGCACGCCCAACCCCGTCATCATGCCCGACCCGCAATTCAAGCAGGTGCGCGTGCGGGCCCACGGCGTCTATTTCGTCAAGGTGAAAGACCCGGTAGCCTTCTTCAAGGAATTTGCCGGCACGCATCCGGTACTGCGCATCCAGGACATCGAGGACCGCTTGCGCGGCATTGTGGCGCCCAAGTTTGCCGAAGTGTTGGCCGAATCGGGCATCTCTGTCATGGGGCTGGTGGCCAACTATTCCGAGCTGGGCGACAAGATCCGCCCATTCCTGCAGCAGGACGTCGATCCGTTCGGGTTGGAGATCACCAAGTTTCAGATCACGAGTACGACCCTGCCCAAGGAGGTGGAAGCATTCTACGACAAGGTCACCAACATGAACATGGTCGGTGACGATCTGGAACGCTTCACCCGATTCCAGCAAGCCCAGGCCATCGAAAAGGCCGCAGACAATCCCGGCGGGGGCGCCGGCGAGGGCATCGGCATTGGCGTAGGGCTTGGCATGGCCAAAATGATGATGGAGCAAAGCCAGCCACAAAAACAGGCCGAACCATCTTCGGCCATGACGCGTCAGGAGATCCTCGACACGCTCAAGCAACTGGGCGAGCTGGTGAAGGAAGGCATCGTCACGCAGGAGGAGTTTGAAGCCAAGAAAAAAGAGCTTCTCAGCCGCCTGTAAACAGCTTCGAGCAGTCTTTTCCCCTGTGTTAGGACCTCAACGGAACCATGCCACAACGAGCTCATCCCGAAGATACCCCTGCTTTCGAGCGTGACAAGGAATTTGTCAAGGGGGCACTGTACGAGGAATGCCCCAGTTGTGGCGGTCAGCTCGAATATTCGGCTGAAAAGCAGCGCATCGTCTGTCCCTATTGTGGCTATGAGGAAGAATTCGACCGCGCCAACGACCAGGTCGTCGAGCGCAGCCTGGCAGAGGCCGCACGGGCCATCCGGCAATGGAACCCGGGCGAGACGGGCCGCAAGCTGTTCGAGTGCCACAATTGCGGGGCCCGCGTGTTGGTCGAGCCCGAGGAGGTGCAAATACGTTGCGGTTTTTGCGGAAGCGAAAACATCAACGTGCAGGCCATCGAACAGAAGTTCATCAAGCCGGTCGGCATCATTCCCTTTTACGTTTCCCGCGATCAGGCGCTCGAGCGGTTCAAACAGTGGCTCAGGCAGGGCTGGTTCCACCCCGACAGCCTGCGCAAGCTGGCCCGGGTCGAGGAGCTGCACGGCATTTACCTTCCCTTCTGGACCTACGATGCGCAAACCGAATCGGACTGGGAAGGATATGCCGGCTACTACTACTACGTGACGCGCACGGTCATGCGCAACGGCAAGCCCGTCATGGTGCAGGAGCGGCGCATTCGGTGGGTGTATCGCAGCGGGCATCTCAGCCACTTTTTCGACGACGTGTTGGTGCCGGCCTCGGGCGGCCTTTCCCCCGAAGAAGTGGCCGGCATCGAGCCTTTCCGGCTCAACGAACTGGTCAATTTCGACCCGCGCCTGATGATGGGCTGGGAAGCCGAAGTGTACAAGATCGAGGTGGACGAAGGCTACCAGATAGCCGATCGCATCATGGACCACCGCATCCGGCAGATGTGTTCGGCCCAACTGGGCGGCGACACCCAGCGCAATCTGCGGATCCACAGCCGGAAGTTCAACCAGACTTTCAAGCTCGTCGTGTTGCCCGTGTGGATCGCCTCGTACGAATACAAGGGCAAGCGCTATCACTTCATGATCAACGGGCAGACCGGAAAAGTAAGCGGCGCCAAGCCCCTGTCGTGGGTAAAAATCTTTATCCTTGTGCTCGCATTTGCGGCCATCCTCGCCCTGCTGTGGTATTTGCGCGAGCAAGGCGTACTGGCACAATGACTTCACATCAACGCGGGCAGCTTATGATCCAGATTTTCGTCACTGGCGGCACTTTCGACAAGGAATACGATTACCTCTCGGGCGGATTGTTTTTCAAGGACACCCACGTGCCCAAGATGCTGGAACGGGGTCGTTGCACCCTTGACGTCGACATCAAAACGCTGATGATGATCGACAGCCTGGACATGACGGATGCCGACCGGGAAATCATCGCCCACAATTGCCGCCTGACCAAAACCAACCAGATCCTCGTCACCCATGGCACCGACACCATGGTGACTACGGCCAGATATCTGGCCCAACAAAACATCGAAGGCAAGACCATCGTGCTGACGGGCGCGCTCATTCCGTACGCGTTCGGCACCTCATCCGATGGCTTTTTCAACCTGGGCAGTGCGCTTGCCTTCGTGCAGACGCTGCCGCCCGGCGTGTACGTCGCCATGAACGGCCGGTATTTCCACTGGAACAACGTGCGCAAGAATCCGCGCACAGGCTATTTCGAGGAATTGCCCGTCGAAGAGTCGGCCTGAATCATGCGGCCCGCCGACCAGGCCGTCAGGCAAAGCCATTCCCGCGTGCGCCGCAGCGCTTCCTCAAGGGTACACGGGCCCTGCACGATGCTGAACGCTGCGCGGATGCCCAATTCGTCCAGAGCAGCTGCAGTGGCATCCAGCGTCCCGCACAACACCATCACCTTGACGCCGTGGGCGCGTGCCCGGACAGCCACCTCGGCCACGAGTTTGCCGTGGCCGGTCTGGCCGTCGAAACGGCCCTCGCCGGTGATCACCCAGTCCGCTCCGCGCAGTTTTTCGTCAAAGGCAATGGCATCCAGCAGGTAGGCGGCACCCGGCACCAGGCGCGCGCCGAGGAAAGCCACAGCCCCGGCCCCCATGCCACCTGCCGCGCCTGCACCCGGCAGATCCGCCAGCGACCGCCCCGTGGCCTGTTCGAGCAGGGCCACGAACCGACGGGTACCGGCTTCCAGCAGCTCCTGATCCTGCACATTCGCCCCTTTCTGTGCGGCATAGGTCCAGGCTGCGCCTTCAGGGCCCAGCAGCGGGTTGCGCACGTCGCACAGCACGAGCACTTCCTCGAAAGGCAAGGCTCTGTCAGGCGGGCGGATGGCTGCCACCCGATGCAAGGTAGCCCCGACGGGCACGAAGGATTGCCCCTCGACATCGAAAAACCGCCAACCCAGCGCTGCAGCCATGCCAGCCCCCACGTCATGCGTCGCACTGCCACCAATGGTGAGCACCAACCGCCGGGCATCGAGACGAGCAGCCGCGCCGATCAGTTCGCCCACCCCAAAGGTGGTGGTGTGCAGTGGATTGCGGCGTTCGGGCGGCACCAGTTCGAGGCCCGCTACCCGGGCCATTTCGATCATCACCGTCTCGCCATCGCCCGACAGTGCCACAGGCGCGCGCACGGGTTCGCCCAGCGGGCCGGATACTTCGAAATACTCCAACCGACCTCCCAGATGCGCGCACCACACCTCCAGCGTGTGTTCGCCCCCGTCGGCAAGGGGGCACAGCACCAGCTCAGCCTGAGGCAGGGCCATTTGCAAGCCCTCGGCCATGGCTGCGGCCACCTCTTTTGCGGCAAGCGCATCCTTGAAGGAGTCGGGGGCTATGAGTATTTTCACCGCTCGCTGGATTGAATGAAACCAACATGAACATTTTACTGGCTGCCGCCACCCCTTTCGAGCTCGCTCCCACCCTGGAATGGCTGGAATCAAATGCTGAAGAATCGGAAGGCGCCTTCCGGCTTGGCAACCATACCGTGCAAATATGCATCACGGGGGTGGGAATGGCGCTGACGGCCTTCCGACTGGGCCAATGGCTCAGCACGCGCCCCACCGATTTTGCCATCCAGGCAGGCGTGGCCGGCACCTTTCACGACAAGTGGCCACTCGGCACCGTGGTGGAGGTAACCAGTGAGCGTTTTGGCGATCTGGGCGCGGAAGAAGCTGACGGAACGTTCACGAGCGTCCACGAAATGGGCCTGATCGCGCCGGACGCTCCTCCCTTTCGCGGGGGCGTGCTCTGCAACGACGGCTCGGCAGGATTTGCCTTTTTGCCCAAAGCACACGGCCTCACCGTGAACACCGTAACGGGTACCGAAGCCTCGATACAACGGTTGCGCCGCACCTTTCCCGATGCCGACATCGAAAACATGGAAGGAGCAGCTTTTTTTCTGGCCTGCCTTTCGGCAAATGTCCCCTTTCTGAGCATTCGCGCTCTGTCCAATCGCGTGGAGCCCCGCAACCGCGACGCATGGCAACTGGCCGAAGCCATAGACGCGCTCAACGGAGTGCTCATCGAGCTGGTGCAGACATTTGCGGAAGCGGAGCGCTGAGCTTTTTGCCGGAAGGCAAGGAGCCATTCTTTTGCCTCCAGGCCACGACCAGCCCCACCATCCGGCCATAGCTGTCCAGTCCCTCGGCCACGCCCTGGGCCAACAGGTAATGGTGATAGATCCAGTTGCGCAATGAGGGAAACAAATCGGGGAACAGGTCCATGCGCGCTTCGATGGCTGCCATGTCGGCGCGCACCTGTGGCTGGAGGCCTGCTTTCACTTCCTCGAGCAGATCGGGAGCAAAATGACGCAAGTCGGCGCTGAGGTAAGCCCACCAGGACAGCCAACCGGAATAGGCGACGAACGGGTCGGCCGATTGCGTGGTGGTGAGCCATGCCCAGAAGTTGCACACTCCTTCGTCGCCAAAGCCCTGCGCATGCGCCAGCTCGTGCGCCATCACGAAGGGCTGCTGCAATGGATGCAAGCC
The DNA here is from genome assembly GCA_015490175.1 of Saprospiraceae bacterium. Classification (GTDB taxonomy): domain Bacteria; phylum Bacteroidota; class Bacteroidia; order Chitinophagales; family Saprospiraceae; genus WFYJ01. The sequence goes on from WFYJ01000055.1 coordinate 31,846, forward strand.
ACTGTCGAGGTGCCCCTCGCCGGAATAGGGCAGGTAAAAACCGGCCGTACCGATGCGCAACAACACGCCTTCGGGTTTCAGCTTGCGGACGCGGGCAGACAGGATACACGGATAGCCGGCAGCATCGAGGGCCTGACACAAGCCCGTGGGAATGGCAAACGCTTCCTGCCCCGAGGGAATGGCCCGCTCATCGATGCGAAAGACGCGTCGTGAAAGAGCATTGAGACTGTCCACCGCTTCGCAGGCGAGCAGGTGGAGCCGGCTCGTATCCGGTGCGACGGCTTCGAGTCCGAGCTGTTGGGTCACGGGCACACGTCGGTAATTCAACCCCCACAACAACTGGAACAGCACCACGAGCCAGATCAGCACATTGGCGCCGCTGAGGGCCAGACGAAGCCAACGCTTGGGCTTTCGCCAAATTCTGCGCACGTTCAGGACGGTCTCGACGACGAACAGGACGAGGAGCACATACACCCCTGCCACCGGCAAAAAACCGAAGACCGAGCTGACCACCCGATGCAGCCACAGGTAGATGGTCCGACTATACGCCTCTTCAATCCATTCGGAGGGCAAAATACTTGTACTCCACACCAAAGCCAGCACGGAAAGTGATAAAACAAACCTCCGCTTCAGCGGATGCAAATCCGGATCATTGAGGAATCGCAACATGAGCATTCGACATTGTCCCTGGTTATACGCATATCAGAGCGGCTTGGGAAATCCTGCTGCACAATGGTTGAGGGTGTAGTGTTGAGGGTTTACAACTCTGTGAAAATCAGTGCATGCTTAGTGGCGCTCTGTGTAACTGAATGATCTTCCAGACGCAGAAGAGACGCCGCGCTGGCACAGTTTGCGCAGTCGGGCACTCACTCACACCCTCACTCCATCTCTCCATCCCGGAAAATCGTCCATCGCGTCAAAAATTTCCGAACCGGATTGCATTGACTTTGCCAAATGAATGCCCCACCGGTGGATGGGTTCGAAAAAATGGATGCCGTCGGGTAATTTCGCCAAAAACTGATCAATAACATGAAAAATCCCGCTCTTTTCCTCGTGGCAGCCCTCTGGGGCGTGACCCTTGGCGCTCAGAATCTGGAAGTGGGCCTCCATCTGGGGGGCAGCAACTACCTCGGTGACCTTGCCAACAATTCGAGCACCATTTACTTCCGGGAAACGCGGCCCTCGGCAGCCGGCTTAGTCCGATACCGATTGGCCCGGTCGTTGGCTTTGCGCGGCAGCTTCACCTGGGCCACGATTTCCGGGCAGGACCTCAACTCCAGCGAAGCCCTCGTCCACAACAGGAACCTCTCTTTCCGAAGCCACCTGCAGGAAGTGGCACTTGGCATAGAGTGGAACATTCCCGGCATCGATCCCTACACGCTGGCCACTCCCTGGTCGGCCTATTTTTTCCTGGGGATGGGTGGCACCCACTTCAACCCGCAAGCCCGCCTCGACGGCGTCTGGTACGACCTCCAACCTCTGGGTACGGAAGGACAGGGACTGCCGGAATACCCCGACCGCAAGCCCTATGCCCGCTTCACGCTCGTGGTACCTGTGGCCGCAGGGATGAAATATGCGCTCAACGACAAGTGGACGCTTTCCTTCGAGCTGGGCGTCCGAAAGACGTTTACCGACTATCTCGACGATGTGAGCACCACTTTCGTGGAAACGCTGCCCTTGGCCCAGGCGCGCGGCGCCATTGCGGCCCAACTCGCCAATCGCGCCCTGGTCGATCATCCGGCCTACCAGCCCGGCGCCGCCCGCGGCGATGGCGCCTCCACCGATTGGTACTTCGGATCGTGGGTCGGCATCGCCTATCGGTTCATGGACAACGGACTGCGCGGCGCCCGCAAGCGCCCCGGCAGGCGCAAGGCCGGGTGTTATGATTGAGCAGAGACCGAAGGTGCCGCAGTGACGGAGTAGAGACGCACGGCAGTGCGTCTGAGGGCAGTGCGTCCACCTGTCCGGGAATTTATGACGATGGATATTAAGGAGTGAGGGAAGGAGGGAGGATTGAGCGCACTGAAAAAAATACGTGACGCGTGACGCGTGACGCGTGACACGTGACACGTGACA